>JBEKQE010000138.1:0-13353 GCA_049520035.1 Syntrophobacteraceae bacterium
TGCCGACCGACATCCAGCAGCTTCGGCGACAGAATTCAGATGGCGCAGTCATTGGTTGGGAATGTCTTGTCGAGCTGGGCCATTTTTCCGCCAATGCTCGGAAGCCTTTCCACCATATGCACCTGGATTCCCATTTCTGCCAGGTCCAGGGATGCCTGAATTCCGGCGATCCCCCCGCCGATAACCAATACGTCTTTATTCACGATTCACCTCGTTTAAACTAAAAAATCCCCCCAGCCCCCCTTTAGAAAGGGGGGGAATTGAGACGCAGGCTACGCCTGTGGCGTGGCCATGCTTTCCGTAATCAGGGTGGTCAGGTCCTTTATCTCCAGCTTCATATCCATAGTTGCAAGCGCGCAGCTCAGGTGAATCTGGCACTTCGGGCAGGCGGTAACCAGGGTTTGCGAACCGGTGGCCTTGACTTCCTTTAGACGCTCGACCTGGATTTGCTTGGAGCAGCTCGAGCAGTTTGCCCAACCGGTCGTACCGCAGCAGACCGCGTTTTCCCGGTTTCGTTCCATCTCTTTGAATTCGCCGCCCGCAAGGCTTTTCAGGATCGAGCGCGGGCCGTCATAGACCTTGGCCATGCGTCCGAGACGGCAGGGGTCGTGGTAGGTATACGTTTTAGCCCCGTTTGCCAGCTTCAGGGCGCCATCGGCGATCATCTTCTCCAGGTAGTCGTAGAAATGGACCACTTCAAAGCCGAGGTCTCCAAAGTATTGCGGGTAGTGATGCTTGAAAGTGTAATAGCCTTCCGGACAACTGAATACAACCTTCTTTGCGCCGCTGCTCCGGATAAGCTCGAGGTTCCTGGCCCCGAGCTTCATGAAGATTTCGGGTTTGCCGTTCCAGAGCATATCGTGTCCGCAGCAGGTTTCATCGTCGGATACAACCGGAACGATCCCCGCAGCGTTTAGTATTTTTATCACGTTCTTTCCGATCGACAGGCTGTCAACGCCCAAATCGCGAAAAATGACGCTAAAATAGGGCATGCAACCCACGAAGAAAAACAGATCGCCCGTATCGGCGATTTTGCCCGCTTCCCTCGCCCAGCCGGTCTTTTTCTGCTTCACTCCCCAGGCCTGGAGTTCCATGACCGTCTGGAGCATCCCGTGGTGAGCAAGCGTGGGCGCCAGGCCCCGTTTGACCGCCTCTTCCCTGAGATTTCGCATAAATTCCGGGAAATCGATGCTGGTTGGGCATCGTTCGAAACAACGCCCGCAGGTGAGGCAAGACCAGAGATCCTTGTCCTGGAGGATTTCATCTCCCATCTCAAGGAGGGCCTTTTCCACGATGAGGCGCGGAGAAAAGGCCGGCAACACCCGCGATACCGGGCAGCTCCCGGTGCAGACGCCGCAGTCGAGGCAGTAATAAGTCCTGTGCAGCTTTACGGATTCGGCTATATTCATGCAGCCACTCCAAGAGACGATTTTCCGAGCTCTGTTATGCAGTTGGTGAACGTGGTCACTATTTCAGCAAAGCGGGCGCCCTCGGCTGAAGAGAGCCATTGCAGCTCGAGCCGTCTGCGGTCGATCCCAAGCAGATCGAGCAGCTCGCGGGTCATTTCAATTATCCGGGAAGCCTTTTCATTACCGTCCAGGTAATGGCAGTCGCCGATGTGTCAGCCGCTCACAAGGACGCCGTCCGCTCCCTTCTGGAAAGCCTTCAGAATGAAGTCGGGGGAGATCCGCCCTGAACACATCACCCGGATGATCCGAATATTGGACGGGTACTGCATACGGCTTACCCCGGCAAGATCCGCGCCTGCGTAAGCACACCAGTTGCAGGCAAAAGCGATTATTTTCGGCTTGTAATCCGCACTCATTTCATCTTCCTCGTATGATAGACTTATAAACAACCCTGCGCGATAATAATCTGGTCATAATCTGGTCATTCCTATTACCGCCTTTAGGCGGAAGTCGTGCGCGTTGGGCGGTCGCGGGATGCCTTGTGTTTATCTATTGCGCCAGCGCCGCATAGACCATGGTGAGGACTTCTGCGTCATCGAAATGCCTGATGGAGGCCGCCCCTGTCGGGCATGCCACCGCGCAGGCCCCGCACCCTTTGCAGAGCGCCTCCTGGATGGTGGAAATCTTTACGCCCTCCGCTTTTTCTATCAACTGCGGGGCGCCATAAGGACAGACATCAACGCATTTGCCGCACCCTCGGCAAAGCAACTCGTTCACGCTCGACACCACCCCTTCGACCTCGATGCTCTTGCGCGAGAGAACGGTTGCGGCGCGGGCCGCTGCGGCCTGTGCCTGGGCGATGCTCTCATCGATCGGCTTCGGGTAGTGCGCAAGCCCGCACATAAAGATGCCGTCGGTTGCAAAATCCACCGGGCGCAGCTTCATGTGTACTTCGAGGAAGAACTTGTCCTGGCTGATCGGGACTTTGAACAGCCGCCCAAGCTCTTCGGCGCCCTCTGTTTGAATGGCGCTCGCCAGCGTAATGAAATCGGCCTCCAGGATTATGTCCCGGCGAAGCAGCAGATCGCCTATACTCACCTCCAGCCGGCCGTCGGGCGTCTCGGTCACTGCTGGCTTATTTTCCGGCTCGTAACGGATAAAAGCGACCCCGAGTCTGCGCGCTTCCTTGTATAAATCTTCGCGCTCCCCGTATGTGCGAATGTCCCGGTAAATGATGTATACGTCCATTTCCGGGTTGCGTTTTTTCAGCTCTATGGCCTTCTGAACCGAGAATGTGCAGCATATCTTGCTGCAATGCGGCCGGCCCTCCTCGCGAGAGCCGACGCACTGGATGAACACGGCGCTCCGGGCGTTCTTCACCGTATCGGTATCCCAGGCTTCATCGAGTTCATGCCACTGGAAAACGCGGCTGCTCTTTCCGTAAAGGTACTCGTCAGGTTTTATCGACTGCGCGCCCGTTGCAAGGATGGTTACGCCATGAGCGATCTCGCTCTCCTGGCCATTCGACCCCACCGTGGTCCTGAAATTGCCGATGTAGCCCGAGGTCGCCCTGATAGTAGAGTTGAGAAAAACCTTGATATTCTGGTTCCCGTCGACTTCGCTGACCAGATTTTGGACATACTTGGGGACGTCCTCACCCTTCCACGTGTTGCGCAGATTCAGGGCCTGCCCGCCAAGTTTGTCCTTCGCCTCGACGATGTACGCCTCGAAGCCCTGATTCGCCAGCGTGAGGGCGCTCACCATCCCGGCCACTCCGCCGCCGACCACCAGCGCCGTAGGGGTAACAGGGACCGAGGGCATGGCAAGCGGTTCGATGAGTTGCGCACGGGAGACTCCCATCCGAACCAGGTCCTTGGCCTTTTCGGTTGCCTCATCGGGTTCGGTTGCGTGCACCCATGAACACTGGTCTCGGATATTGGCCTGCTCAAAGAGGTACTTATTGAGGCCGGAGTTTCGCACCGTCTCCTGAAAGAGCGGCTCGTGCGTGCGCGGCGAGCAGGCGGCAACGACCACCCGGTTGAGGTTCTGCTCCTTTATGACTTTAACCAGCCTATCCTGGGCGTCCTGGGAACAGGAGAAGAGGTTTTCCTGGACGTAGACGACATTTGGAAGCGTCTTTGCGTATTCGACGACTTCCGGGACACTGACCACACTCCCTATGTTTATGCCGCAATTGCAGACGAATACGCCGATCTTCGGGGGCTCGGAGCTTACGTCGCGCTCCTGTGGGAAAGTTTTTTCCCGGACCAGCGTGTTTCGCGACCCGGAAAGAATGCTCGCGGCAGCCCCTGCGGCAGCCGAAGCTTCCATAACGGAAAGAGGGATGTCCTTGGGGCCCTGCATAACGCCGCACACGTAAATTCCGGGCTTGGTGGTTGCCACCGGAGTAAAGCTCGACGTCTTGGCGAAACGGTAGTGGTCCAGATCGAAACCGATTTTCCCGGCCAGCTCCTTGGCATCGGAGGAGGATTCCAGGCCCACCGAAAGGACGACTATGTCGAATTCCTCGTCTACCATCTCACCGGATTCGGTAAAATAGCTGAGATGGATGGTGTCCGACCCGGGCACGGGGTCCAGCATGTGTATTCGAGAGCGGACGAACCGCACACCAATGTTTTTGGCACGCGTGTAATATTGCTCGAATTCCTTACCGTAGGTCCGCATATCCATGAAAAAGATTGCCGCATCGAGGTCGCCCTTGGCGTGTTCCTTGGCTATCACGGCCTCTTTTATCGCGTACATGCAACATACACTGGAGCAGTAGCCGTTGTCGCAGTGATGCGTGTCGCGGGACCCGACGCACTGGAGCCAGGCAATCTTTTTAGGCTCCCGGTGGTCTGAGGGCCGCACGAGGTGTCCCATAGTACAACCTGAAGCCGAAAGCATGCGCTCGAACTCCATCGACGTCATCACATTCGGCAGCTTAGCGTAGGCATACGTGTCGAATTTGGAGGGGTCGAAAGGCTTAAAACCCGGCGCGGCGATGATTGCGCCAACGTTTATCTCCAGCTCTTTGGGCTGCTCCTCGTGATCGATAGCCTTTGCAAGACAGGCTTCGACACACTGGTAGCATTCGGAACACACGCCGCAGCTTAGACAACGCGCCGCTTCGGCCCTCACCTGCTCTTCGGTGAACCCGAGCTGCACTTCTTCAAAATTGCCGGTGCGGATCTCCGGAGAAACAACAGGCATACGCGCCCGCGGCATTCTGTCATAGCCTTCGGTCGAAACTTGCTGGACCGCTTGCCATTCCTTTTCACGCCCGGCGCTCAGATCTTCCCCGCAAATGTATCGGCCAATCGAAATTGCCGCCTGTTTACCCGCGGCAATTGCTTCAATTACCGTCCTGGGGCCGGTCACCGCATCCCCGCCCGCAAAAATGTCAGGATCGTGGGTCTGCAGAGTTAACGGGTCAATTGTCATCGTGCCCCAATCGGTAAGCCGGCAGGCGCACTCTTCGGTAAGACACGCCCAGTCGGATTCCTGGCCGATGGCCGGAACGACGGCGTCCACTTCCATGATGAACTCTGACCCCACAACGGCCACCGGCCGCCTTCGTCCGCTTGCATCCGGCTCTCCGAGCTCCATCCTCACGCATTCAACAGCCTTTACCCGCCCGTTTTCCCCGATAACGCGCGTAGGGTTGGTCAGGGTCATGATCTCGATGCCTTCTTCGCGGCACTCGTGGACCTCTTCCTCGCTGGCGGGCATCTCCTTCTCGCTTCTGCGGTAAACAATAAAAGGTTTGCTCGAGCCGTTGCGAAGGGCCGTTCGCACTGTATCCATCGCAACGTTTCCACCGCCTATTACCGCGACGCGATCGCCCAGGAGCACTTTTTTGCCCAGACTTATGTCTCTTAAGTATTGAACACCCGGGACCACCCCTTCGAACTCTTCGCCCGGAATGCCCAGCGCCTTGCATTCCTGGGCGCCTATGCCCATGAAGAATGCCTTGTATCCCTGGTCTCTCAGTTGAGAGATGGTAAAGTCCGTGCCGATCGCCACCCCCGTTTTGAACTCCACGCCCATATCCCGTATGACCTGGATTTCGGCTTCGATTACGTTTTTGGGGAGCCTGTAAGAAGGAATACCAACGGTCAGCATTCCTCCCAGCACCGGCAGTTTTTCAAAAACCGTTACCTGGTAACCTTCGATTGCCAGGTAATAGGCGCACGACAGGCCTGCCGGACCCGAACCGATGATTGCGACCTTCTCGTTGCGTTTCTCATTTATCTGTGGGACGAACCTGGTTTCGGAACTCAAATCCAGATCGGCCAGAAAGCGCTTGATCGAATCGATGGCCACCGGCTCGTCAAGCTCGCCCCGCATGCAGGCGGTCTCGCAGGGATGATGGCAGACTCGGCCGCAGATGGCAGGCAGGGGGTTTTCTTCCTTGATAAGCTTTAGGGCCTCCTGATATTTGCCCTGAGCAGTCAAGGCCACATACCCCTGGACCGAAATGTGCGCCGGGCAGGTTGCCTTGCACGGGGAGGTGCCGCGCTTTTCAATGGAAAATGCTCCGGGCACCGCCTGGGCATATCTGCGGAATGCCGCCCGGCGCTCGCTCATACCCATGTCGTACTCATTCTTGCGTACGACTGGGCACACACGAGCGCATTCACCGCAGCCGGTGCACTTTGAAATGTCGACATACCGGGGTTTTTGAAGGATCTCTACCGTGAAATTTCCCGGCTCACCGCTAACCTGCTGAATTTCCGATAGGGGCAAAAGATCGATGTTTAGGTGCCGGCCGACCTCGACCAGCTTGGGAGAAATAATTCACATTGCGCATTCGTTTGTCGGGAAGGTCTTGTCCAGTTGGGACATGCCTCCGCCGATCGCCGGACCCTTTTCGAGCAGGTGGACGAAATATCCTGAATTGGCCAAGTCCAGTGCGGCCTGCATGCCGGCTATGCCGGCGCCTACAACCAGGACCGAACCGACCGTACCCTTGTCAGACACTTTGCCTGTCATACTTCCTCCTGACAGAAATTGATGGAGGCTGCAAATCGGATTTGCGGGACCCGTTTAGAATCTAAATAACTTCCAGACGGCCTGAACGATTAACCAAAAAGGCACTGATTCATAACCCTAACAGGAGGATTCGTCAAGAAAAACTCCACGAAGAGCACTCGGGTTTGGGGATCAGTACTGCATGCGAATGATAATTTTCACATGAAACCGATACTGAAGGCAAGGGAAAATATGCGGGACGGCAGATGCGCCTGGTCCATTTCCCACCAAACCGATAGACTATAGAGCAGCGTATTGATATAATTGGAAAGGCAACGCACGCAGACTCTCATTGAGTGGCTTAAGCTCCGAATTGCGAAGCGCCGGGTTATAAATTTATCATATTTCAATAAGGAAAGCGGGCATGTACAAAATCCTTGAAAAACAAGATCTGAATGACCTTACAAAGCTGATGGTGGTGGAAGCGCCACAAATCGCCCGGAAGGCCGGGGCAGGCCAATTCGTTATCGTGCTCATACGCGATGAAGGCGAACGCATTCCGCTCACCATCGCTGACTATGACAGACAGGCCGGCACCATTACCATGATCTTTCAGGAAGTTGGTAAATCTACAATGGAAATGGGAACACTGAAAGTGGGGGATTCGTTCAAAGCCATTGCCGGCCCGCTCGGCCACCCGACGGAGATCGAGAATTTCGGCAAGGTGATCTGTGTAGGCGGTGGGGTGGGGATTGCGCCTGTCTATCCGATCGCACGGGAACTCAAGGGGGCCGGGAACTACGTTATCTCCATTATCGGCGCCAGAACGAAAGGGCTCCTGCTTTGGGAGGACAAAATGCGTGCCGTCTCGGATGAGCTCATAGTCACCACCGATGATGGATCTTACGGGCGGAAGGACCTGGTTACGGTGCCCCTCAAGGAAATCCTTGACGCCCAACCCGGACAGATTGCCAAGATATGGGCCATCGGGCCGGCCATTATGATGAAGTTCGTTGCAGCCACAACCAAACCGTTCAATGTGCCGACCGTCGTCAGTCTAAATACCATCATGGTAGACGGTACGGGGATGTGCGGCGGCTGTCGAGTGCTGACGGACGATGGCGCCAGGTTTGTGTGTGTGGATGGCCCCGAGTTCGATGCTCACAGGGTTGACTGGAGCAGTCTGCTGTCGCGGATGGCATTTTACCGTTCCGAGGAGCAACAGGCGGTTGAGGGCTTGCGGAAGAGCCACGAGTGCAATCTGGAAGGTGCGGTCGCAGGGGGAGTTAAATAGATGGCTGAATTGACGAAAAAGGAACGGATGAAGATTCTCCGCCAGGATATGCCGGTGCAGGGGGCAGAAGACCGGGTTCAAAACTTTAACGAAGTGGCTCTGGGCTTTACGCTGGAACTTGCCCAACGAGAGGCCGAGCGCTGTTTGCAGTGCAAGGAACCCAAATGTATGGAAGGCTGTCCGGTCGGAGTTACGATCCCCGAGTTTGTCGAGGCAGTACGCGAAGGCGATATGGACAAAGCCGTTCGAATCATGAAAGACAAAAACAACCTGCCGGCGATTTGCGGCAGGGTGTGTCCTCAGGAAGTGCAGTGCGAAGCGCGCTGCATCCTGGGCAAGAAGGGGCAACCGGTTGCCATCGGACGCATCGAGCGTTTTGTGGGCGATTTTGAGCTTGCAAACAACACTTTCGAGGTTACCAGGGGACCTTCGACCGGCAAGAAAGTAGCCATAGTCGGCTCCGGGCCCGCCAGCCTCACCTGCGCTGTCGACCTCGCCCGCATGGGACATGATGTAACAATCTATGAATCCCTGCATACTCCGGGTGGCGTGCTCGTCTACGGCCTTCCTGAATTTCGGCTTCCAAAGGCGGTACTCCGGGCTGAAATCGAAACAGCGGCAAAGGCCCTTGGTATTCAGATACTCGCCAATCACGTCATAGGACGGACTCTTACCATTGCCGAATTGGCGGCCCAATACGATGCAATTTTCCTGGGTACCGGCGCGGGCCTTCCCACGTTTATGCGCATTCCGGGAATCAATCTCAATGGCGTCATGTCTGCTAATGAATTCCTCACTCGTGTAAATCTCATGAAAGGGTATCAGTTCCCCGAGGTTGATACCCCCGTCAAGGTAGGCAGGAAAGTGGCCGTGCTAGGCGCGGGGAACGTCGCGATGGATTCGGCGCGCTGTGCTCTTCGCCTGCAGTCTATGCGCAGCAAGGCAAAGGACGGCCAATCGGCCAATGAGGTCCATATCGTCTATCGCCGCTCACCCGCTGAGGTCCCTGCAAGACTTGAAGAAGTCCATCATGCCGAGGAAGAAGGGGTCATTTTCGATTTCTTGACCAACCCGGTTGCAATCATCGGGGACGACAAAGGCGCAGTACGTGCGATGCGTTGTATCCGAATGGAATTGGGGGAACCTGACCAGTCCGGCCGCCGCAGTCCTATTCCAATCGAGGGGTCCGAGTTCGAAATGGAAGTCGATCAGGTAATCATGGCCCTGGGAACCAGCCCGAACCCGCTGGCTTTCATAAACGCCGACGGCCTTGAACGCTCCAGACGTGGGACGGTGGTTACCGAGAAGGAGACCGGACGCACCACCATGAAGGGTGTATGGGCAGGCGGCGACGTCGTAACGGGCGCTGCAACGGTCATCAGCGCAATGGGAGCGGGCAAGCGCGCAGCGGCGGATATCGACCGTTGTCTCAAAGGTGAATCCCCGTGGTAAACTTATGAGTGTTGTTCAGGCATTAATGTCAAGGGAACAGCGTCCTTGAACTTACCCACCACCCAGCGCAGCTTCTCGCCGGCAAGAGCGATCCAGGCGGTTGCGAGCCTGTCCTTCAGCTTCGGGAGCGAGAATCGTTTCGCCGAACCAGGGGATCCCATTTCGCGGATACTGCCGTGGAAGGCGCTAACCTGGCTGACAAACCGCTCACCCTCCGCCGACGAGCACTGGTTGAAAACAACCCGATACTTAAGGCAAGGGAAAATATGCAGGACGGCAGATGCGCCTGGTCCATTTCCCAAACGGCCTCCAAAATCCTCGATACCAACGAGTTGAAAAAGCTCATCTCAAACCGATAGAATGCTTGCATAAGAACTCAATTCTCTCTTATAGTGCCGGAGAGATTACTTTGTAACAGAAAGCTGAAAGCGGGTCTTAAATCGATTTGCGGGGAGGTCTCGACCACGATATGGCGGTTGCCGCAAAAATGAGCCAGTTTATGGAAAAATCCTCGTGGATTCGCAAGATGTTCGAGGAGGGGGCGCGCCTGAAAAAGATCCATGGGCAGGACAGGGTCTTCGATTTCAGCCTGGGAAACCCTAACGTTCCGCCTCCGGACATAGTCCGCGAAAAACTGATCGAGTTGGCCAAAGCCGAAGGGCCTGGCATGCATGCATATATGCCAAACGCGGGCCTTTTTGCCACCCGTTCGGCCATGTCCGCCTATTTTTGCGGGGAGTTCTGCATCTCCCTGGCACACGAGCAGGTAGTGGTGACATGCGGGGCTGCGGGCGGCCTCAACGTGATTTTCAAGGCGCTGCTCGACCCCGGTGACGAAGTGCTCTGCCCGGCCCCATATTTCGTGGAATACGGGTTTTATGCCGACAATCACGGCGGGGTGCTCAAAACCGCGCCAACACTAGATCCGGACTTCAATCTTGACCTGGACCGCATGCAAGAAGAGATCGGTCCGCGCACTAAAATCGTGCTCATTAATTCTCCCAACAACCCGACCGGCCAAGTGTATCCGGAGGAGTCCATCGCGCGGCTGGGGCAGATTCTTCGTGCAAAAAGCAGCCAGTTCGGCCATGTAATTTACCTGGTTTCCGATGAGCCGTACCGGAAGATCGTTTACGACAACTGTTGCGTCCCGTGCGTTTTTGTGCACTACCCTGATTCGCTGATCACAAGCTCGTACTCCAAGGACCTTTCTCTGCCTGGCGAGCGCATCGGCTTCGTAGCACTGAGTCCCTCCGCCGTGGATGGGACTAAAATCATCGATGCTCTCACACTGGCGAACCGGATTCTGGGCTTCGTGAACGCACCCGCTCTCATGCAGCGGCTCGTAGTGGAACTCCAGGGAGTCTGTGTGGACGTCGATATCTACAAGGCCAAAAGAGACCGGCTCGTTACCGCTCTCACGGAGTTTGGCTATGAACTGACGGTCCCGCGGGGGGCTTTTTATCTTTTCCCCAAAAGCCCGCTTCCCGACGACATCCAGTTCGTTCGACTCCTTCAGGAAGAAAACATCCTGTGCGTGCCCGGGAGCGGATTCGCAGGGCCAGGCCACATCCGGATTGCCTACTGCGTCGATGATTCGACGATCGAAGGGGCGTTGCCGGGATTCGAAAGGGCCATGAAACGTTCCAAAGGCATTTAGTGCCAAGAACGGCATTCAGGAGGGCAAGGATGGCAAAGAAGCTCATTTTCCAAAGAAATCTCCGCAAAGCTGGAGGCCCGGGGGCCCCGTATCAGAAGTATTTGGTGATTGCGGCAGTGTGCCTCATTTTCCTGGTGCTCGTAACGGACCACCTTTTTAAAGGAAAGACCAAAGATCTCAGCAAAACGCCCCTTCCTGAGAGGGGGGCGGTTACAAAAGAGCTCCCCAAACAGCCAGAGCAATCGACGCCTGAGAAGCTTTCAGAACTGATGAAGCCCGCAGAGGTCCAGCCTGTGCCCAAACCACCGGCGCCAAGCCCGGCCACTCTTCAAAGACCACCCGCCTCGGAAGCGCCACCGGAAGGCAAAGCCCCTGCTCCTGAAAAAGCCCCTTCCGCCCAACCTGCTCCAAAAAACCCGTTCCCAAAAGAGGGCGCTCCATCCGAAGCACCAGGTACCGCAGCACTAAAGGCGCCCGCCAAACCGGAAGCAAAAGCCGCCGCCCCGACCCCTCCGGCAAAACCGGCCCCTTCGACGGAAAAGGGAGACTATGCGGTTCAGGTAGGAACGATTTTCCAAAACAGGTCTCAAGCCGAAACAGTTCGGAAGGACTTGGCGACGAAGGGCTACAGCGTAGTAGTTCGCACCGCTGCCGATGGCCATGGCTATTTGGTTACTACAAGCCCAGGCCCCCAGAGCAAGGCATACACGCTCCAGGAACAAATGAGAACACAGGGTTTGAGCAATACGCAAGTAATTGAGGTGGCCCCAAATCCTCGACCTGCCTCAAAACCCCTCCCCGGCAAAGCGGGCCGACGGCAAGGCTGGCATTCCGCCTGACCCCAGGAGGTGAAATACCGCAACAATTTATCGTGACCGATTCAGTTATTAGCCCGCACCTCAGTTGTGTGCCTTGTTGCACGAATTGGATGGGGCGGCTCAGGCAGCTTTTGCGTCCGCATGCGAAGCTTCCGGCTCGATGTCCCGCAAATGAGTCCTCACCGCTTCCGGCAACTCGTCTTGGAGGCCCAGTCCTTCGCGATCGATTCCCAGGCACAGTCCGAGCAACTGCGGATAGAGCACGCAGGGCACCGCCGGGTTGAAATCCCGAGTCTCGATTATGCGTTTCTGGATTTTGGAGAATTGCATCTGGCAAAAAGGGCATGTAACCGTAAGGCACTCCGCTCCACCCTGGTGGGCGTTGGCCAGTTTTTTCCCGGTCAGGTCCATTGAAAGCTCATCATTTACTCCCAAAAGCGGTGAGCCGCAACAGTCATACTTGCCGACCCATGGAACGCTCACTGCCCCAAGCGCCTCGACAAGGATGTCGAATTTGACAGGCGGATAGCCATAGTCGAATCCGACCACTTCTTTAGGCCGAATGAGGTGGCAGCCGTAATGAGTGGCGATTCTGAGACCGTCCAGGGTTTTCTTGAGCCGCTTCCTTATCGTCTCGACGCCAAAGTCATCATGAAGAACACCCAGCAGGTGTTTTGGCGACGCCGTTCCGGAATACCTCAATCCTTGACTCTTCAGACTCGCGTTTATCTCATCCATGGTTGAGGAAGATTGCTTCAGAACATGTTCGGCATGTTTCAGACTGCCATAGCAGCAGTTACAGACAGTCAGGATATCGAGGCCCGCCTGTTCGGCGAGGGCAAGATTTCTGGCCGACGAAAGCAGGTAGGCCCTGAGGTTGACGTTTCTGAGAGGATATCCGCAGCAGTTGAAGTCATCTATATCGACGAATTCTATCCCAAGTTCGCGAAGGACCACGTTCGATGAGGTCTCATACTGAGATAGCCCCATTGAAGTCATACAGCAACGGAATATAGCAATTTTCATGTCTTTTCCAGTTTTTCAGATCAGTTCGTCATATCTACGTGAAATGGCCCGGTTCTTCAGTTCATAGAGAATGTCGGTAACCGATACCTGTTGAGGACAATTCTCCTGGCACTGATAACATCCCAGGCAGTCCCAAAGCATCTTTGAGCTGAAAACCTGTTCCCAATACCGCAGACTTATTGCGTACATTATCTGGTGAGGCAGAAGTCCGAGCACTTCCCCGGGGTGCTTGTAGTTGTGCACGACCGGACAGGAATTCGTGCAGGTCACACACCGGTAGCAATCGGAGAGAGAATTTGCCTGAATGGATGTGTTGAGCTTCCCAAGCAGTGTCTTTTCGCCCGCCCTCAGAGGTCCCTTGCCGTTAATGTCACCGGCGACCTTTTTGATGGCCAGATCGAGAGGCTTCTGGTAGTCATTTTCCTGGATGTTTTCCCGCTGCAGACCGCGATAATACGCGAGAGGCGACAGGAGTTGGTATTCCTCTATCGAGTGCTGCAGCAGCCGCTCCCTTGCGGAAAACCAGAGGTCCCGCAACTTAATTCCGGCCGGACACACTACGCCGCACCGGTTGCAGTTCGTGCACAGGACTATTCCGTGCTGTATGGCGCGAAGTTCTTTGGGGTCCAGGACCTTGCCGGCGGCCAGTTTCTTGAGGGAAGCGATTTTTTCCGAGGGAAGAATGTTTGCATTCGGAAACTCAAGAAAGGTCACAGCAAC
>JBEKQE010000139.1:0-13316 GCA_049520035.1 Syntrophobacteraceae bacterium
GACCTTGTCCTTAAAGGGAGAACGGCAACTGAAAAATAACTATTATCGCTAAGGTTGCCTATTCTCGGGGCAGATGAATGGATCCGTCTGCTTGGTTCCCAGGCATTTTGCAAGAGGCTCCCGTGGTTATCTTTTTTGTCCGGGAACAAATTACCTGACGTCGAAGGAATTGCGACGACATCGTCGCCCTGGATGTGGTCCCCGGTGAATTTGTTCTCTGAAACCAATTGCAAAACCCGGCAATTGATGTATAATATTATGTTTTAGGATTCATCCGATCAGGGAAGGAAAATAGATGAAGGACAACATTCATCCCCAGTATCACCAGACGGTGATTAAATGCGCCTGTGGCGCCGAAATCCCCACAGGTTCCACCAAAAAGGAAATCCGGGTGGAAATATGCTCGAAATGTCACCCGTTCTACACGGGAAAACAGAAGCTGGTCGATTCGGCCGGGCGCATTGAAAGATTCCGTCGAAAATATGAAAAATACCAGAAACCCGAGGGCAAGGAGTAGTCCTGGATCTGCCTCTTGCCAGGCGATTGTCATACGTCCCCCGCCCCGGGAATCTGTCTTTGCCTGCGTCGATGTCGCGCGGCGCAGGGTTGGCGGGAGTAAACGAACCGGCTCAATACCGGTTCTTTATTTTTGGCTGGATGGTAACGGTTCAGGGTCAACTGAGCGGTTTCGAGGCAAGCGGAAACAATGTTCGAGAGGCTGGAAAGCGTAGCTCAAAAATTTCACAAGCTCGAAGAGGATCTCGGCAACCCGGACCTGCTAAGCAATCAGAAGGAATATCAGCAGGTTGTGAAGGAACGCTCCGAACTCGCTCCCATAGCTGAGAAGTATGAGCGCTATAAGAAATTGAAAGAGCAGGTGCAGGAAAACCAGGCCCTTATTGAGAGGGAAGAAGACCCGGAGATGCGCGAGCTGATTCGTGATGAAATTGCCGCCCTGAAAGATCGGCTCGACGCGGCAGAAAACGAGCTGAAGCTCATGCTTGCCCCGAAAGACCCCAATGACGACAGGAATGTTATCCTGGAAATCCGGGCGGGGACCGGAGGTGAGGAGGCGGCTCTTTTCGTTGCCGACCTTTTCCGGATGTATTCGCGCTATGCGGAAACGCGCAGATGGAAGGTCGAGATCCTTGATTCAAACCCGACTGGTATTGGAGGGTTCAAGGAAATAATTGCCTCCATCAACGGTAAGGCCGCTTATAGCAGGCTCAAGTTCGAGCGGGGGGTCCACCGGGTGCAGCGAATCCCCGTTACGGAGAGCCAGGGAAGGATCCATACATCCGCTGTCACTGTGGCCGTGCTCCCCGAGGCCGAAGAAGTCGACGTCTTCATAGACCCCAATGACATCCGCGTGGATGTATTTCGTTCGTCGGGCCCCGGAGGTCAGAGTGTCAATACCACCGATTCGGCCGTTCGTCTAACTCACATCCCTTCGGGGCTTGTAGTGATATGCCAGGACGAAAAATCGCAGCACAAAAACAAGGCCAAGGCGCTGAAGGTGCTCCGCGCCCGTCTGCTTGACTCGATGCAGCGGGAACAGGAGGCCAAAATCGCTCAGGATCGCAAGAGCCAGGTAGGAACGGGAGACCGGAGCGAACGAATCCGCACCTATAATTTTCCCCAAAACCGAGTGTCCGACCACCGGATCAATCTGACCCTTTACAAGCTGGACGTTATTTTGACCGGGATGCTCGACGAGCTCATAGACCCCCTCAACAACTATTTCCAGGCCGAAGCCCTCAAGGGCGCTGCGTAAGGGGCCCCCCATCTCACCCGAAAAACCAGCCTCGGATCGAGTCACGTCCCGCGAGCGAGGTTTTTCTTCGTGGCCTTCACCGCGCTGCGCTCCCTCTTCGTGTCCAAATCGCCTCCTGGAGCTTTTTTTGATGGCGAAGAGCGCGTAGGGTGGGCACAGTTTTATCGTGCCCACCACCTCGCGGAGCGTGGAGATCGTGTGGGTTGGTGGGCAAGATAAAGCTGTGCCCACCCTACATCAAACGAATACGTCACCGAATTTATGAAATGGACTACTTGGGCAGGCATAAATCCTGGCGAACTCGATCTAGTTTATCGAAGTTTGTCTTGCGAACATTGCTCTTTTTCGGTTAACTGCCTGGGCGCTCCCTTTTTTCTTCTCAACGACGGCTTTCACCATTGCTGCGATCTCAGCGCCGGTCAGAGCGTCCTTTAGAACGAAGTAGTCCGCCCCGTATTCTTCGGCAATTTTGCGGTATTCGGGAAGATCGTAGCTTGTGAAGATACTTATCACTACGTTCGGATGGTGGCCTTTGATCTCGCGTGTCAACTCGAGCCCGTTTTTTCCCGGCAGGCGGATGTCCATAAAGACAATGTCCGGTGAAGTTTGGTCGATCTTTGCGAGAGCATCGGACCCGTCAGCAGATTCGTAAACTGAGAGCGAAGGGATGTACATCTTCAAGATTTCTTTGAAGGAACGTCTGAAAAAATCGTTGTTTTCTACGATAAGAACCGATGACATTATGTGCCTCCCCCTTTTTGCATCCTCCAGGCATATGATCTGGCGCGGTCTGCCTTTTGGGTGATCGCACAGAATCATGTTATGGTAAATACAGGGTTTCATGTATTTGTATGATTCCAAAGCATTATATTTCAAAATTTTTTCAGGTGGCAAGGTCGCAAATTTTGATTTCCCAAACCAGTCGTTGAGCTTAAAATGTATAAATTTCAGTAGGATAAAAAAATAAGCCGTGATTGACTTTAAGGTCCCATTTGCTATACTGGGTTGGGGCCGATTCTTAGCCAATTGCGTTGAGAAGACTTCTTGAAAAGGGGAAATCCTTTGCGCCAGACAAAATTCATATTTATCACGGGTGGAGTTTTATCTTCGCTTGGCAAAGGTCTCGCAGCCGCCTCCATCGGGGCGTTGATGGAGAGCAGAGGCCTTCGCGTTTCGCTGCTGAAGCTCGATCCTTATATCAACGTGGACCCCGGGACGATGAATCCTTTTCAGCACGGCGAAGTCTTCGTTACGGATGACGGAGCTGAAACGGACCTGGACCTGGGCCATTATGAGCGGTTCACTCATGCGCAACTCGGCAAGAAAAACAACTATACTTCGGGCGGCATCTACTATTCGGTTATAATGAAGGAGCGGCGCGGAGAGTACCTGGGCGGGACCGTGCAGGTTATCCCGCACATTACAGATGAGATCAAGTCATGCATCCGCGGGTCCGCCGATCACGTGGATGTGGTCATAGTTGAAATCGGCGGGACTGTCGGAGACATTGAGGGTCTGCCGTTTCTTGAAGCAATCCGCCAGTTTCGAAACGACGTTGGCAGGGAAAACGCGCTTTTCATTCACGTAACGCTCGTGCCGTATCTGCCGACCTCAGGCGAAGTCAAGACCAAGCCCACTCAGCACAGCGTAAAGGAACTGCGCAGCATCGGTATTCAGCCCGACATCCTGCTTTGCAGGACCGAGAAGCAGCTCTCTGCGGAGATAAAGGGCAAAATCGCACATTTCTGCAACGTGGACACAGATGGGGTCATAACGGCCAAGGACGTCGACTGCATCTACGAGGTTCCCCTGCTCTTTCACAAGGAAGGGCTGGATGAAAAGATCGTGAGGCTTCTCAATATCTGGACACGGGCTCCCGTTCTCGAAGATTGGGAGAAGGTGGTAGGCGCGATCAAAAATCCGCTGTTCAATGTGCGAATTACGATAGTCGGCAAATATATCGACCTTAAGGAATCTTACAAGAGCCTGAATGAAGCGCTCGTGCACGGGGCGGCAGCTCACGGCGTGAAGCTCCAGCTTGATTACGTGGATTCGGAGAACGTGGAAAAAGATGGTGGAGAGGCGCTGATCGAAGGCGCCGATGGGGTTCTGGTGCCTGGCGGCTTCGGCCAGCGGGGAGTCGAGGGCAAGATCAAGGCGATCAGGTATGCGCGTGAGAACAGAATCCCTTTTCTGGGCATCTGCCTTGGTATGCAGCTTGCCACGGTTGAGTTCGCCCGCAACGTTGCGGGGCTTGAAAAGGCGCACAGTATGGAGTTCGACAAGCACACTCCCCATCCTGTCATATACCTGATGCGGGAATGGTTTGACCACAAGAGCAATACGATGATACGACGCACCGAAGATTTCGACTACGGCGGGACAATGCGCCTGGGAGCCTATCCATGCGTCCTCGAACCCGATACCTTCGCTGCCGATGCTTATCAGGCGACCGAGATTTCCGAGCGGCACCGGCATCGCTACGAGTTCAATAACGAATACAGAGAAGTTCTGGCACGGCACGGAATGCTTTTTACGGGGTTGTCTCCGGACAAAAATCTCGTCGAGGTGATCGAGCTTCCGGAACATCCGTGGTTTCTCGGGTGTCAGTTCCATCCGGAGTTCAAGTCGCGTCCCAGGGAGCCTCATCCGCTGTTCAAGGCTTTCACGGGCAAGGCGCTTGAGGAATCACGGCGAAAGAACCCCGAATCATTCGCTAAACGCTGTTAGGTGGGCGCCGTGGACTTTGAAGTCTTCGGCCAGAGAATCGGGCGGGACCGTCTTTTTTTGATCGGCGGACCGTGCGTTATCGAGAGCGAGGAAATCGTTTTCGAGGTGGCTTGCTTTTTAAAGAATATCTGCGCGCGACTAAGAATCCCCTTCATATTCAAATGCTCCTATGACAAGGCAAACCGGACATCCGCCCGATCCTACCGGGGGCCCGGCCTTGAGAGGGGCCTCAGTATTCTCGCCAGTGTCCGGGACAAGTACCAGGTCCCGGTTCTCACCGATGTCCATACGCCAGCCGAGGTCGAGCCGGTCTCACAGGTTGCCGACATCCTTCAGATACCTGCATTTCTCGCACGCCAGACGGACCTTGTTATGGCCGCCGGCAGGACCGGGAAGCCGGTAAATCTCAAAAAAGCCCAATTTCTTTCACCACGAGATATGGGACAGGTGATAAACAAGATCAGGGAGACCGGAAACGAGAGGATTCTTCTGACCGAGCGCGGCGCCCAGTTCGGCTACAACAATCTAGTGGTGGATATGCGCTCCATTGGGATCATGGGGGATTTTGGCTACCCGGTCGTCTTTGACGCAACGCACAGCGTCCAGCTTCCGGGCGCTCAGGGGACCTCATCGGGTGGGGAGAGCCGCTTTGTCCCGGTCCTGGCTCGGGCGGCAGTGGCGGCCGGAGCGCATGGGATCTTCATCGAAACCCACCCTGAACCTGACAAGGCCCTTTGCGACGGCCCGAATTCTCTTCGGTTGGAACAGGCAGAGGGGCTGCTCGAGAGCCTTATCCGGATATTTGACGTTGTGAGCGGTGAAAATGGCTGATTCAAAAGCAGTGACATCGGCGCAAAATATCGACGCCCCTCAAGGTGAGCTGAAACAGAGGATACTTCCCGTCCGGATGATGATCTTTGACGTCGATGGGGTCCTGACCGACGGACGGGTCATCTATATGGACGATGGGTCCGAAATAAAACAGTTCGACGTTCAGGACGGACACGGCATAAAGCTTCTCCAGCGTGCCGGAATCGAGGTTGCGCTAATCTCCGGGCGGGCCTGCCGTGCGGTGGAGCACCGCGCCCTTGGTCTTGGAATCGCCAGGGTGTACCTGGGATCGACGGTCAAGATTAAATCATACGAGCAGCTCCTGGCGGATACCGGCCTCAAAGAACATGAGACCGGCTTCATGGGAGACGACCTGATAGACATTCCCGTGATGCGCCGGGCGGGGTTTTCGGTGGCGGTCCCAAACGGGGTGCCCCACATTTTTCCGTACGCTCATTACATAACCAGGGCAAGCGGTGGGCGCGGGGCGGTAAGAGAGGTCTGTGAAATGATCCTCCAGGTCCAGGGTCTATGGGAAAGCGTAATGGAGCACTATCTGGCCGACCCACGGAAACCTGCGGTGTAGAGCCGACCTCCCGGCCAATGTTGACTGGGATCCCTGTGTTAAGCGATTCCTATATTGGTAACTTTCGCGGTCTGGTTAATTCTTGAGTTTCGCCGGGTTGGTCTCAATCTTGCTAAACCTGTTTTCCGGTTTCCTTCGCCTTGCCTGATTTTCTCCGAGTTTCCAAAGCCTTACTGAATTAGCCTTTACAGTCAATACCACCCATGTTAAAGTACTTGCTGAACTGTAATCCTCTAATTTGATTGAGATTTTGAGGGCGACAAATTGTTCTTTTTCCATTTCCGTTTCGATGATGAAATCAGCAGATATTGAAGAAAAGGTTCTCTTGATGGAAGAAATTTTGTCAAATAAACGCTAAACTGGGCATTACATCAAAAAGGTTGAGAGTAAGTGATTTCCAAGGGCAAACTCGCGCAGTTCTTCGTCGTCACGGTCATCGTGGCGCTGATCCTGGTTCTTGCCGCCGGCATCTGGAAGGGAAAATCGCGGCAGATGCAGCAGGATGCGCAGCAAACTTGTCCGGCTGACGCGGAAATGAAGCTCACGGACATGGAATTCACCGAGATGCAGGAGGGAAAGAGGTTCTGGACGCTTTGCGCCTCGGAGGCCAAGTACTTTCAGGACCAGCGGAAGACCCTGCTTCAGGCGGTCCGCCTGACTCTCTATTTGGAAAAAACCGGCGAAGAAATCCACCTGGAGAGTCGTGAAGGGGTGTTGCACACCGAGACCAAGGATATCGATCTTAGCGGCAATATCCACGTAACACTGCCACGGGAATATGTGTTAACCACGGAGACGGCACATTACACTCAAAGCAACAGAATCGTAGAGTCCGATGATCCCGTTCACATATCGGGTCCCGGGCTGGAGCTGGACGGCAACAGGTGGAAATACAGAATCGCCGACCATGTCGCCAAGGTAGATGGCAAAGTCACAGCCTCTCTGATTGTGAGCAATCTCAGAATCGGAAAATAGCCCCGCCGGCCCATGCCGCAGCATCAAGGAATTATAATGAGCAGAATCATAACCCTGAGTGCGCTGGTCAGTTTTTTCCCGGCCGTTTTCATTTCACTGCTGATCTGCTGCCCGCTCGCCCATGCGGCGAACGGGACAAATCCGCGCAAGCAACCACCGGATATGAATGAAAAGCTGGTCAACAGCAAATCGCCGATTCACATCACCGCCGACAGAATGGAAACAAACCAGGAGCAAAGGACGATAATTTTCGAAAGCCATGTCGTCGCTCAGCAGGATGATGTGACGATCACCTCAAACCGGCTCAAAGTAACTTTGCTGCCGAAGGAAAAAAAACCTGCAGCGGCCGACCCCACTCCGGCAGAGAAACCGGGGGGAAAAAAACCTGCAGCGGCCGACGCCACTCCGGCGGATAGAATAGACTACGTAGAATTTGAGGGAGATGTTAAAGTCACTCAGCAAGACCGCCTTGCAACGGCTAAGAAGGCCATCTTCTACCAACAGGAGCAAAAGATAATCCTGCACGGCCAGCCTGTGGTCACCGAGGGGCGGGACCGGGTCGAGGGAAATCTCATTACGATTTATCTCAAGGAGGGCCGCAGCGTTGTGGAAGGCGTGGGCGGAGCGCCGGTGCAGGCCGTTTTGTTTCCGGGGAAAAAGGAATAACTGTTTTGCGCGACATTAAGAAGCTGATAGTAAAGGACCTTGTAAAAACTTATAAGGGGCGGTGCGTAGTCGATAATGTGAGCCTCGAATTGCATGAGGCTCAAATTGTAGGGCTGCTTGGGCCAAACGGCGCCGGTAAATCGACCACCTTTTACAGCGTTGTAGGTATAATCCGTCCGGACAGCGGCGCCGTTTATCTGAACGGAGAAAATATAATCGGTCAGCCGATGTACTTAAGGGCCAGGAAAGGGGTAACCTACCTGTCTCAGGAACCTTCGGTCTTCCGGAAGTTGACCGTGGAACAGAATATAATGGCTATTCTCGAGACTCTGAAGATCGGAAGAGAGGAGAGGCAGGCCAGGCTTAAAGAACTACTTGGTGAGCTGCGGATAGCACATCTTTCCAAGAATAAAGCTGACAGGCTCTCGGGTGGAGAGCGCAGGCGTGTGGAAATCACCAGGGCCCTGGTTACGCAGCCCAGCTTTATTCTGCTCGATGAGCCCTTTGCAGGAATCGACCCGCTCGCGGTAGTGGAAATCCAGGGGCTTATCAGAGCGCTTAAAGCAAAGGGCATAGGTGTTATGGTTTCCGATCACAACGTGCGCGAAACGCTCAAAGTCTGTGATTGGGCTTATATAATGCACGAAGGACGGATCCTGGAAAAGGGCGACCCGATCACTATTGCTCAAAGCGAACTTGCCAGGCGCACCTATCTCGGGGACCAATTCCGTTTGTAGATGGATTTAATTGATGGCATTGGAATTAAGACAGCAATTAAAACTAAGCCAACAGCTCATAATGACCCCTCAGTTGCAACAGGCGATCAAACTGTTGCAACTTTCCCGATTGGAGCTGCTGGATACGATTCATCAGGAACTCGAAACAAATCCTCTGCTCGAAGAGACCCAGGAAGAACTTCCCACCGAACAGGACGCCGAACTCGAGACCCTCACTACCGAAGAGACCCCCTTCCAGGAAGTGCAGCTTTCCGAGAAAATGCGGGAAGACTTTGATTGGGAAGGCTATTTGGAGGAATACAATACAAGCACCCCAGTACTCGTCGAGACCGACCCAAACCAGGAATGGCCGAGCTTCGACAGCAGGCTCACAGAGTCCACAACGCTGGAAGACCACCTGGTCTGGCAGCTTAGACTTTCCGACTTCTCGGAGGAGGAACGGGAAATCGGTGCGTGCATAATCGGAAATCTCAACAATGATGGCTACCTGGATGCAACGATTGAAGAGATAGTTGAAATGTCCGGGGCAGATCCCTCCAGGGTTGAAGAAGTCCTCGGCAGGATCCAGAACTTTGATCCAACCGGCGTTGCCGCCAGGGATCTCAGGGAATGCTTGCTGGTGCAGGCAAAAAACATGGAGATTGAGGACCGGCTTGTTGTCCGAATCATAGAAGACCACCTGAACTATCTCGAAACGAAGAATTATACCGCACTCATCCGCGCCCTCAAGCGCAGTCCCGAAGATGTGAAGGCGGCGGTCGAAATAATACTCGGGCTGGATCCCAGGCCGGGAAGCTCCTTCAACAAAGAGACCGTCGAATACATTAGTCCCGATATCTACGTTTTCAAGGTTGATGATGAATGGGTGATATTGCTCAATGAAGACGGAATGCCCAAACTGAGGGTCAGCTCTTATTACAAAGACGCCCTTGGGGAGGGTGATTCGCTGCCCGCTGAAACAAGGGACTACATTCAGACAAAATTGCGTTCCGCTGCCTGGCTCATCAAGAGCATTCACCAGAGACAACGGACTCTCTATAAGGTGTCACAAAGCATTGTGAGGCTTCAGGCAGACTTTTTTGATAAGGGGGTGGCCAACCTCAAACCGATGGTGCTCAGGGACATTGCCGAAGACGTTGGAATGCATGAGTCAACCATCAGCAGGGTTACCGCCAGCAAGTACATGCACACACCGCATGGGATTTTTGAGTTGAAATATTTCTTTAACAGTTCGATAAATAGCGTCATGGGCGAAGCGGTCGCCTCGGAGAGCGTCAAGGAGCGGATACGGCAGCTTGTCAGAGAGGAGGATTGCTCAAAACCGCACAGTGACCAGGAAATAGTGGACATACTGGAAAAGGAAAATATCAGCATAGCCCGGCGCACGGTGGCCAAGTACCGTGAAATGCTGGGTATTTTGCCATCGAACAGAAGAAAGAAATCTTCCTGGGGTCCTTGAGAGCAACTTTTCGCATTGCTGTTTTTTTAGAAGGATGATGATGCGGATCAAATTATCTTTGCGAAATATCGAGCCTTCAGATCCCCTGAAACTTTATGTTGAGGATAAGCTCGCCAGGGTAAAGAAATACCTTGAAGAACCAATAGAAGCCCACGTCGTGCTCAGGGTGGAAAAATTCCGGCACATTGCCGAAGTCTCCATCGATGCCTCCGGCATTCGGCTAAACGGCGCCGAGGAAACCGATGACATGTATTCAAGCATCGACCTGCTGGTAGACAGCCTTGAGGCACAAGCTGCAAGGAAGGGGAAGGAAAAGGTCAGCCGCCGCAGATCGGGCGGAGGCTCCAGAGAGTCGGTCGGCTTGCATGAACCTGCAGGGCAGACGACGGAAGACGAGCAGGAGCCTCGAGTGATCAGGGCTGAGCAGGTTTACGCAAAGCCGATGCACCTTGACGAAGCGGTAATGGAGTTGAACCTTTCGACCGGCGAGTTCATGGTATTTACAAACAGGAGCACAAACCGGGTAAATGTTCTGTATAGAAGGAAGGACGGCAATCTGGGCCTGATTGAAGCAATCGGGTAATTGCCCCTCATATTATAGATTTATAAACAACAAGGATCGTCACCCCCTTGAGATATCATCAGGCAGAATCCCGGTAGAGGAAATCCAATGAAAATTCTCGACATTCTTGCAGTGGACTCTATTGTTCCTGAACTCAAAGGGAGGACTAAGAAGCTGGTGTTGGAAGAGTTAATCGATGCCGTGAAACAGCATAAACCCAATATAGACAGCGATCGGCTTATGAGAGTTTTGCTCGAAAGAGAGAGATTGGGCAGTACCGGAATCGGGGACGGGATTGCCATTCCTCATGGGAAGTTAAAAGATATTGACGATCTGGTTCTCTCATTCGGTCGTTCCATCGAAGGCATTGATTTCGAATCCATGGACGGAAAGCCCGTTCACCTCTTCTTCCTTCTGGTTGCGCCCGAGGCCTGCGCGGGAATTCATCTAAGGGCCCTGGCAAAGATCGCCAGGCTGCTCAAAAACGGGACTGTGCGGAAAAGGCTTGCAAAAGTCGAGAATCGGGAGGATATCTTTTCAATCATCCAGCAGGAAGACGAGGATTTCTAGCTTCTATTCGAGGAGGGCCGATTGCGCCCTGTTTCGTTCCCGCCCGGTTAAAAACAGTCTGCCCCAGTTTGATATATTGCCGGATTTGGATTTACAGGAATCAAAAATGAGTGAAAGAAAGCCCCATGTAATAGTTGTCACCGGACTTTCCGGATCCGGCAAGAGTACTGCGATCAAAGCTTTTGAGGATATTGACTATTTTTGCATAGATAACCTGCCCGTGCCTCTACTGGGCAGTTTTCTGCTGCTGTGCGAACGAGACATGCCGGACATGAAGCGGATCGCGCTGGGGATAGACATCAGGGAGCGTAAGTTCCTCCAGAACTACAACCAGATATTTTCGGCACTGGAAGATGCCGGGTACAGGTTCGAAATCATTTTTCTCGAAGCAGACGATGAAATATTGCAGCGAAGATACAGCCAGACGCGGAGGGTCCACCCGGCAGCGCCTTCCGGGCATCAATTGCTTCAGGCGATCGATTTTGAGCGGGAGCAGTTGCGCGCCCTTCGCAGCCGGGCCACCAGGATCATTGACACTGGCGCTCTTTCGGTCCATGAACTGAAGCGGCTGGTCACAAGGTCCTATTCTTACACCGGAGAAAATGAACAGCTCAGCGTTCAGATACTCTCCTTTGGATACAAGTACGGCGTTCCGCTTGAAGCCGATCTGGTGATGGACATGAGATTTCTTCCAAACCCGTACTTCGTTGAAAGTCTGAAGAATCTGGACGGCACTTCTGATGCTGTTCGCTCGTGGGTATTGCAATGGAGCTGTGTGAAGGAGTTTATGTCAGATTATTGCGCCCTGCTTCTGAGACTTCTGCCCGCGTATATCCAGGAAGGGAAGCGGTATCTTACAATGACTTTCGGATGTACCGGAGGTAGACACCGCTCCGTTGTCATTGCTGAGGGAATTGCTGACAGGTTGAGGCAGAATAATTACCATGTAACAGTATTTCATAGAGACATTCATCTGGAATGAGAAGGGTTGAATTGGGCCGGGAATTCGAAACAGAGATCATAGGAGTTATAGTCACATCCCACTGCAGGCTGGCAGAAGAGATGCTCGCGGCCGCCGAGATGATCGTTGGTCCCCTTCAGAACTGTAAGGCCGTCTGCTTCAAACCGGCTCAGCCGGTTGATGAATTGATCAAGCTCATGGGGAATGCCATAAAAGAGGTGGATCAGGGGAAGGGGGTCCTGATCCTCACCGATCTTTTTGGTGGCACGCCCGCAAATATCAGCTTGTCTTTCCAGGGGCCCAGGGTGGAGGTTGTCTGCGGAATGAATCTTCCAATGTTGATCAAGCTTGCCGGGTGCCGGAACGGGTACAGCCTGAGCGAGACCGCTTCAATGGTGAAAGAGTATGGGCGGCGTCACATATCTCTTGCCAGCGAAGTGCTTTCCCGTTCGGCGAAAATGGCATCTTTGCCTTAACGGTGAAATTCTCCTGCGTTTAAAGGTGAAATTCTTCTACGTTCAAAGGTGAAATTCTTCTACGTTTAATGGATAAGCATTGGACTTCGAAATTAGTGTCTCACCTCCGGCAAAATCCGACATACCTTCGATCCTGGAAATAGAGTACGATAGCCAGCCGGAGCCATGGACAGAAAAGGCCTTTCTGGAGGAAATCAACCGGGCTAATTCGAGCCTGCTGGTGGCGCGGCTGCCCGCTGAGGACCCCGTGGGGGCCCCCTGTCCGGAGGTCGCGGGATATATCTGCTTCTGGTCGGTAGCAGGCGAGATTCAAATCCTCAACATCGCCGTCCGCAAGATTTTGAGGCGAAGGGGGATAGCTCGAAAGCTGATTGAGCTCGCTATTCGAACGGGAAGGGAGCAGCATGCCGAATTCGTAACACTCGAGGTACGAAAGAGCAATTCTGCGGCCCGGAAACTCTATGAATCTTTCGGCTTCAGAGTAAGAGGGGAGCGGCCTGACTACTACGAAGTGCAGAAGGAATCGGCTATCCTGATGGAACTCGATATCTCGGATTCGATATAAGTAGAAGACAGAAGGGAACTTTCCGCATGGGTTTTGACCAGTTTCAATCAGATGCTCTCACCAGGAACCTGGACCTGACAAATATCGCGGTGGTTATCCCAGATTCTTTTCAGACCCTGCAGGATGCGGTCAGAGGATATGCCGGCAAGGAAAAGCAGGCCCGCGACCTTCTTTTGGAATACCATCACAAGTACAGGAACTGGCATTTTGTCGTGCAAGAGACCCAAAGGTATGCCATCGGCAATCTGCGCCTCTATCGAAACAGCGTTCTTAACGGCAAGGTGATATATCTGCTGTCCAACATTTTTCTCCATGCCTTAAGAGATTCGGAGCGGTTCGAAATCCGAAGCCTGGCTGCCGATCACCTTCTTGCATACTGGATAAAGCTCTTGGAGGAAATGCCTGAAGAACTTGCAAAGCCCGC
>JBEKQE010000140.1:0-13098 GCA_049520035.1 Syntrophobacteraceae bacterium
TGCTTTTTCACTGCATCTGACAGAGTTGATCCCTCCTCAACGTCCTTTTTGATCTGTCGGATAACTCTTTTGAAATTCGCGTTGTCCTGTTGCTCCTGGAGAATATCCAGGCACTGGACAAGCGGGAGGCCGGCGTCGATCATCGTCGCAAACTGCCGAACGAATACGACTTTGTCCTTATCATGGACCTTTCCAGCTATGGCCGGGAAATAGTCCCCCAGGGCCTTGGGCCTCACTCGCACGTACTTTATGACTATTCCCTTCCTGACGACCATCTGGCGTGCCAGAGGAAGATTGTCGGCCTCTATTTCTCCTTTTTGTTTTTTCCCGGCGCGATCCATACCAGCCCATACATAAACCGCCATTTCGCTCTCCTGTTGCGTCAAAAAACTATTTAGGGAGGGGTGACAACGACATGGCATGCAAATTTTGGTCCAGAATCGTCTGTTGGGCACTGGTTCAAAAATAGACCGGGAATTTCATGGGGTGAGATCCAGAACTAACTAATCTTTGGTCGAAGACCTTAAGACCTCCTCAACGGAGGTTATCCCCTCCTTCAGCTTATTGATCCCGCTGCGTCTGAGCGTTGTCATCCCCAAGCGGATGGATTCCTTCTTTATTTCAGCAGCAGAGGCTCCCATCAGAACGAGTTCGCGAAGCTGATCGTGCATAGGCATGGCTTCGTACAAAGCAATGCGGCCCCGGTATCCCGTATCGTTGCATACAGAGCATCCCTTTCCGCGATAGCATGTAAATGTACCCAGTTCCTCGTCCAGAACCCCCAAGTCGAGCAATGTCTCAGGCGGGACATGTTCGACGACTTTGCATTCGCTGCATACCAGGCGAACGAGTCGCTGGGCGATGACGAGGTTTACGGCTGAGGCCACCAGAAAGGCTTCGACTCCCATGTTGAGCAGCCGGTTTATCGTGCTGGGGGCATCATTGGTATGGAGGGTGCTCAACACCAGGTGGCCGGTGAGGGCCGCTTTCACGGCGATTTCCGCCGTTTCGAAATCCCTTATCTCACCGACCATGATGATATCCGGGTCCTGTCGGAGAAACGCTCGCAGGGCAGCGGCGAAAGTAAGGCCGATAGCCTCGTGAACCTGAACCTGGTTTATTCCGCCCAAATGATATTCAATGGGGTCTTCAGCGGTCGAAATATTATGGCTGACTTTGTTCAGATCCGAAAGTGCGCTGTAAAGAGTCGTGGTCTTGCCGCTCCCAGTAGGTCCGGTAACCAGCACCATTCCGAAGGGCAAATAGATTGCCTCTCGAAAATTCTTGTACTGAAGTTCTTCGAACCCGAGCTTGGTCATGTCGAGCTGGAGCCCGGCCTTGTCGAGAAGGCGCAGTACGACCTTTTCACCAAAAAGTGTAGGCAAAACAGAGACCCTGAAGTCCATCTCGCGTCCCTTTGCCTTGAGTCGTATGCGTCCGTCCTGAGGGAGCCTCCTCTCGGCTATGTCGAGACAGCTCATTATTTTTACGCGTGAGATAAGGGCGTTTTTGAAATGGTTGGGTGGGCGCATTACTTCATAGAGCACACCGTCTATACGGAAGCGAACACGCATGGTTTTCTCATAGGGCTCCAGGTGAATGTCGCTCGCTTGTTTTCGGATTGCATCCATCAAAATCAGGTTCACGAGCTTTACCACAGGGGCCTGCTCGGCGGCGGTTTCGAGACTCGAGAGGTCAATGTCGTCCGACGCCTGCTCCAGATCGACATCGACTTCCTCCTTGAGCATTTCCAGATAATCATCCAGCGAGTCTTCTGTTGCAAAATATTGTCCGATGACTTTCTTGATCACGCTGTCAGAGGCGATGTGAATCTGGATGTTCTTCCGGGTGAGGAAGCGAATGTCGTCTATGACGAAAAGGTTGCCGGGGTCAGACATGGCAACGTGAAGGGTATTGCCCATAAGCCCGAACGGCACGGCCTGGTATTTGTGCATGATATCGAGAGGAATCATGCCCGCGACTTGTTTGGGCGAGCCAAGCCTGGATAAATTCACCTGAGGATAGCGAAACTGCTTGGCTATAAACTCAGAAAGAGTATCTTCATCGATTATGCCCAGCTTTATCAGGGCAGCCCCAATGCGTTCTCCGCTATGATGCTTCTCGTCCAGCGCGCGGTGGAGTTGGTCGATGGATACCAGACCTTCCTCGACCAGAAGTTCTCCTATTTTCTTGGCCACAGTTCAAAATCCTCTCGAACCACCTTCGTGCAACTATAATAAAATCGGCGCATGTAGTTAAATATTCAACTAAAATTGAACAAAAAAATATAAAAACCCTTGACAGCGATTAATTCCAGGTTATTATTCGCACCGTTTTCCCCACTTGGAAAACAAAATTATACCAGAATAGGGGGTGGTTGTCATGGTTTGCTCAACAATGAAGGCGGGAGCCGAATGCGCCTTCATGACGAAAATGGGATGCGGCTACAACGGAGGTACCTGCCATCAGATCGTGGAGCAGTGCGAAGGATGTCAGCGCACTGTGGAATTTGCGGCCGGGAAGTTCTGCAGCAGCTATCCGAATCCTTCCATTAAATGGAGAGCCAGCGCCTGTAATTTTGCAACTCATAACAAGGTAGAGCTGCAAGATCGGCAGAAAATCAATCCTCTCAAGGCTTCCAAAAGAAACAACAAGAAGAAGTAAAGTTATTTGCTGGTTCGTGAGAGCGGCCTCCAGTACGGCTTACGTCTCGGAGGTTTGCTCTCGCCTGTCTTATGCCTGTTTTAGCCGTGCATCGGCTGTCATTTACAGTTTCACTCTGAGTTTATAATCATTCTTGTTTTCGTTTGACTTCCCTGGCGCCAATCCGTTATGGAAGTATGGGCTAAATTAGAAATTCTGCGGTCCCTGCCATACGCCGGGGTCAGGTTTGCCTTTACGACTCGTCCCAGAAAGGAAGCGCAACAGTGGAACAGACTTTGATTCTGACCGGAGCACAGGCTGCAGCAGATGCGGCCAGATTGAGCCGTGTTCAGGTCGTCGCCGCCTATCCGATCACGCCCCAGTCCAAAATACCCGAGATCCTGGCCGGATATGTTGAAAAAGGGAATTTGAAGGCCGAATTAGTGCGTGTCGAGAGCGAACATTCGGCAATGGGCGTGTGCATGGCCGCATCCATTGTGGGGGCGAGGGCTTTTACTGCAACCTCCGCAAACGGCCTTGCCTACATGCATGAGCAACTGCACTGGGCTGCCGGAGCGCGGCTTCCGATAGTAATGTCGGTCGCCAACCGGGGAATGGGAGCGCCCTGGACCATTCTCAACGATTCCCAGGACAGCATCTCACAACGCGATACCGGCTGGATGCAATTCTACTGCATGAACAACCAGGAAGTCCTTGATCTTACTATCGTAGCGTTCAAGGCCGCAGAACAGCTTCTGATTCCGTGCATGGTCTGCTTCGACGGATTTTGGCTTTCGCACACTCTTATGCCGGTAGTTATACCCGGCCAGCAAAAGGTCGATTCGTTCCTTCCCCCGTATATTGCTTTTCACACGCTCGATCCGGAAAACCCGATGAACATCAATCCAGTGGTTATGAGCGACCCTCTTCCCGACCCGGACGGGGTACTTTCGCCCAGCTATATGGGCTTTCGGTTCCGGCTCCAGCAGAGCCTGGAAGAGGCCATTCCAGTTATCAGCGAAGCCGGCCGCGAGTTTGGTGAGCTTTTTGGTCGCTTCTATGATGACCCGCTCTACCGCTACCGGGCTGACGACGCCGATTTTCTTTTCATCACCATGGGAGCTCTTGCCAGCCAGGCGACCGAAATAGCCGACTTTCTGAGACAAGAGGGTGTGAAAGCAGGGGTTCTGGGCGTTCGCGTGTACCGGCCTTTCCCTGCAAGCGAACTGCTCCAAGCAGTCCGGGGCAGACGTGCTGCTGCGGTTATCGAGAAAGCCATCAGCTATGGATACCAAGGCGCACTCATGACCGAATTGAAGGCCTGTCTCTACAGGGAAAACGGGGGCAGTCCCGTGCTCTCCAACTTCATCGTGGGCCTTGGTGGAAAAGACGTCTCAGCCGCCGACCTGCTCCGGGCCGCCCGCGAAAGCCTTGCAGCGGCCAAAAGCGATATGCCGCCCGATAAACCGCAATGGATCGGGTACGGGATTTAAAATATCAAAAAGAGAAAGATAATCGGCCATGTCTGCGCAAACACCCATTCTCGACTACCCTGAGAAAGAATATATCCTTCCTGGCAACCGGCTCTGCGCCGGCTGCGGAGTTACCATCGCATACCGGTTTATTTTGAAGGCGCTGGGGCAGAAAACAATCATTTGCATACCCGCCTGCTGCATAACCATTCTGCACGGCATCTACCCTAAGACGCCGATCTTGGCGACCACTGTCAACACGACGTTCGCCAGCACAGCGTCCACCGCCTCTGGATTGGCAGCCGGTCTCAAGGCCACAGGCCGTGAGGATTGGAAGGTCATGGCAGTTGCCGGAGACGGTGGGACTTTCGACATGGGAATTCAGGCCCTGAGCGGCGCTGCCGAGCGCGGCGATAATTTTATCTATGTATGCTATGACAACGAAGCCTACATGAATACGGGCGTTCAACGCTCCAGCGCAACTCCGGCGGGGGCACTGACCACTACGACGCCAATAGTGCCCAAAGAGCAACCCAAGAAAGACTTCATGCAGATAATGGAAGCCCACAGCATTCCCTACCTTGCTACTGTTTCGTCCTCCTATCCGGGTGACGTTTACGACAAGTTCCTGAAGGCTCGAGACATCGAGGGGACCAGATTTTTTCACCTGTTAGCACCTTGTCCGACCGGATGGTGGTATCCTACCAAAGATACTGTGAAAATCGGTCGTATGATGGTCGAATCCTGCGTCTTCCCGCTCTATGAGATAGAAAAGGGCCGTTTTAACCTCACCGGCAAGAGCCTGAGCATCGCCAGAAGCGGCAGAAGGAAGCCGGTTGACGAGTACATAGCTCTCCAGGGCCGGTTCAAAAAAATCACTCCGGAACAGGTGGCCGAGTTTCAAAGAAGAGTGGATGACAAGTGGCAGACACTGCTGAAGAGGGCGGGGTTTTAACCCTGGTCTTTGTCCTCTGCGTTCGACTTGAATAAATTCCATTGGTTCTCGGGAGCCACAGGTCCAAAAGGTTCTCACGTCATGATAAGACATCCCATTCTGTGCCTGATAGTCTTTGTTTCGGTCCTCTTTGCCACGGGCGAAGGCCGCGCGCAGACACTAAAGATCAAAGATGTGATTCTTGCCACCACCACCTCGACCGTTGATTCGGGACTTCTGGATTATCTTGTGCCGATATTTGAAAAGAAGACAGGCTACAGGGTAAAGACAATTGCGGTCGGTACCGGCCAGGCGCTGGCAATGGGCGAGAAGGGTGAAGCGGACGTCTTGTTGGCGCATTCCGAGAAGGCCGAAAAGAAGTTGGTTGAATCGGGGGTTGTCCGAAATTACCGGCTTGTGATGCATAATGATTTCATCATCGCAGGTTCGCCGGAAGATCCTGCCAAGATTAAAGGGAAACGTGCCGCCGAGGCGCTAAAGGCAATTTTTGGAAGCGGGGTTTTTTTCATTTCGAGAGGCGACGATTCAGGGACTAATAAGATGGAGCTTACGCTCTGGAAAGAAACCGGGCTGAATCCAAAAGGGGCCAAATGGTACCTGGAATCAGGGCAGGGGATGGGCGCCACCCTTTTTATGGCATCGGAGAAAAAGGGCTATACCCTGAGCGACCGGGGAACATACCTCGCACAAAAGCATAACATAAGGCTCGATATACTCTGCGAAGGAGACCCGTCGCTTCTCAACATCTATCACGTCATGGAAGTAAACCCGGAAAAATTCGGCAAAGTTAACGCCGATGGCGCCGAAGCCTTCGTCGATTTCATGACCTCCCAGGAGACCCAGAAGCTTATAGGCGATTTTGGGAAGGACAAATTTGGGCAACCGCTTTTTTCCCCTGACGCAGGCAAGCAGATGTGATGGGGACCCCCTGAATGCCGGAAGGTGATTTTGTGTCTCGCGATTGTTTTTGATTAGCAGGTCATTATATCTTGCTTGACATAACGACACTTTTGCGGTATTCGCAAACTGTAAGTTTTTCCCCTATCCAAAACCGGGTCTTCCTTTTGGGGCCCGGTTTTTATTTTTCCTCTTCTGATCCGGAAAAGAACAGGTCCCGGAAAAGTTCATCGGCGGAAGCCTTTGTGAGGTCATTGAGCTTTTCAAATCTTTCTATGATTTCTCTGGCGAAGGGGGTTAGTTTGGAGCCGCCGCCCCGGATCCCTCCGGTTTTTCTGTCAAGAAGGTCTCGTCCCAGTCTTTTCTCGGTGGCCCGGATTTTTCCCCAAACGGCGCGGTAGCTCATTTGAAGTTCCTGGGCAGCCGCATGGATAGAGCCGTGTCTGGAAACCGCCTGCAAGATATACAGGCGGCCCGTCCCGAAAATCACCTGGCCGTTTTCGTTTTCGATCCAGACCTTGGATTTCACGGAAAGATTCGGAGGATTTGGCATCTTTTAACCTGAAACCTTTCGTGATTGAAAGCTCAATCGTTATAAAACTCCTGCATGGCATCCGAGTAATGTCCGTTTTCGCCGCAAATGTAAAAAGGCTGTTCGACCTTGAGTTCTTCCCCCCCGCCTTTGCGGCATTCAAGATGAACAAGCCGGCTCGAACCGCGCGGATGCGGGTAGATGATCGTCAGCCGTTTCGGGCTGAAACCGTGGTCGAGAGCAGAGCGCAGCAGGTTTGCAAGCCTGGTGGCGGGATAGACAAGGGCAACCCGCCCCCCCGTTCCGAGCAGATACCGCGCAGCCTCGAACACGTCGGCTATCGTAGCGGTGAGTTCGTGGCGCGCAACGGCTTTTTGCCTGTCGGGGTTTATGCGGCCGGTACCGGGCTTTCTGTATGGGGGATTGCTGAGCGCCAGATCGAAGCTGCCGGCCTCAAACCCGGATGAAATCTCACGAAGATCCATCCGGTGAATCTCTATGCGGTCGCCAAAATCATTTTCATTGACGTTTTTTTTTGCAAGCTCGGCAAGCTCCGGCTGAATCTCCACTCCGGCAATTTTACGTTCTGTCCTTGCCCGATAAGCCAGTACGAGCGGTATCACGCCGCAGCCGGTCCCGAGTTCTATCACGCGGTCCTTTTTCCCTATACGGGTAAGGCCGGCCAGCAGCACCGCATCAAGCGAAAAACGGTAACCTTTTTGTTCCTGGCACACGATCAGCCTTCCGGCAAAAAGGGCGTCACCGGTTTGCGGCCGTTTCTCTTTCAGAGTCTTCGACGTCAAAGAATTTCCTCGTCGGGGGAAAGAGGGTTTATCACCAGTCCGGATATTACCTTCGGATAAAAGTAGGTGGACTTATGAGGCATTATGAGACCTGCGCTTGCAACTTCCCGAACCTGTTCGATTCGCGTGTGATTTATGAAAAAGCCCGCATCGAATCTACACGATTTTACCGCGTCGAGAGCTTCGGCAAAATCATGCATGAAGCTGATATTGCGTTCATTTGCGAGGAACTGGTCCGAAAGTCCGAGAAGGTCCCGGAGCACTACCTCGTCGAGCACGACGACATCAAGAGTTCTCAGAGGCACGGGCACCCCTTTCTGCGCGAGCAAAGATGAAACCACATCTCTCTTCGCCGTGAGCACATAGACGCACGCCGCACCCTTGCAATAGAAACCGATGGTCGTGTCCTTCCTCAAGCCTCCAGCCCTGATTGCCTCTTTCCATCTCAGTTCGCCGCCATTTTCGGACTCAAAACGCTCGACATGGAAGCAGCTTTTCGCTCTTTCGACAAGCCGCCCACAGTCCAACTCGCCGAGATTTCTCAAGAGCCGGTGAGTGGGCAAAATGGTGAGCCCGGGTTCGTTCATATCCGTAAGGTATACCATTATGAACTCGTAGGAGGTATGAGGGTTCCCGCTGCCGTAACGCTCCCGAAGGGCGTTTCTGTAGTTCAGCGCGGTTTCGTAGCGATGGTGGCCGTCGGCAATAAAAATCGGCTTGTCCATCGTAAGCTTACGGACTTGCTCCAGGACCAGCCGGTCCGCTACAGGCCAAATCCTGTGAGTCATACCGGCGAAATCCGTAAACGAGATGACCGGATCGCCCCGTCTCCCGGAGGCAAGGGCGGAGTATACCTCTTCGTTCGAATCCGGATAAAGCGCGAATACCGGACTCAGGTTTGCATTGCAGGCCAGCATGAGGGCCAGGCGCTCATCTTTTATGGCCTGGAAAGTTTTCTCATGGGGGCGGACCCTGCCCGAGGAAAAATCCTCGAGCCGCAGGGCGCAGATGAAGCCTTTGCGGGTTTTGAACGGTTCGGGACCCGTCTGGTAGTCCAGTTCGTAGCAGTAAATGGACGGCTTCCGGTTGCGCACGAGAACTCCCTGATGTTTCCATTGCCTGATCCATGCTGCCGCTCTGGTATGGGGATTATCCTCGATGGAGTCTTCCGGCGCAGGCAATCCCAGTTCCAAACGGATGAAATTATATGGACTTCTTTCGTGAAAGACCCGCTGCTCTTCGGGTGATATTACGTCGTAAGGGGGAATAACCACTTGAGCAAGGTCGGAAAGCATTTCCTGGTTGTAGCGCAATCCCCTGAACGGAGCGATTTCAGCCATGAGCTTTGAGGGTCCTTTCTGCCGGTATGCCTTGGAGTAACAGTCGCTCGTACTGAGGATATTTTTGCTAGCACAGGTCGGGTCGTTTTACAAACGGAAATCGGAACGCCCCGAGAGGTCCTGCGGCCGGCCGGCATCCAACTCTGCGCTCACCAGAAGGGTCCGCCATCTTCGAACAGGCGCCTTTGGGCTGAATCGGCAAAAAAAATTCGGGAAAAATCGGCCGTAATGCGGGGTGCGCCGAAATACTCGATAATGCGGCAGGCGAGGTCCATCCATCGGGTGGAAGAATCTATAATGGCCCGGTCGCTGCTTGCGGCAACGCACCCGTCAAAGGGAAATTCGCTCTCCGGGACCGGCGTGGCCCTTGCTTCCCCTGAAATCCCCGCTCTGATAAGTCTCTCGCGATAGATGGCGGCAAGCTCGCCGCTCCGGCTCATTGGTTCGTCGAACAGGAAAAGGACCTCACCAGGCGGAAATTCCTCGAAAAACCTGAACACCATGTCAAGGGCCAAATTGCTCGTCTCGGTCATGCGGAACCGGTAGGACTGACCGGCAAGGTCCCGCAGCGCGCCGTCGTTTGCTTTGAACAGAGGCCTGCCTTCTATGTAGCTCTCGATGGTAATCTGGACGTTATGGCCGTCCACGACCAGCAGTTCCAGTTGCCAGCCGGAGCCCATTACCCGCTTCCTGCGCCTGGCTATGGCTTCCCGCTGGCCGAACAGCCCTCGGCTTAGCAGCATGCGTTCCATTGCATCCAAATTATACCGGTTTCCCGTAAGATCGAGGGCGGCCGTTCTCGGATAGGATTTGTTCAAAAGAAAAAAGAAATCGGCTGCCGCCTGGTACAGGAGCCATTTTCGTTTTGAGCCAAGGGTTGAGGATGTTTTAGATTGAGCCGTCACTTGGCGTTTCGGTGTCCCTGGCCACAGTATCCAGGGTTGGCTCCGAGTTTCGCAACTCCCGCCGGAGCACCTTGCCCACAATGGTCTTGGGCAGTGAATCCCGGAACTCGACCTCTTTGGGGACCTTGTAAGGCGCCAGCTTTTCTCTGCACCAGTCGAGGATTTCCTGCCGGTTGAGGGTTTCACCCAGCTTTGGAACGATGAAAACTTTCACCGCCTCCCCTTTTTTCGGATGGGGGACCCCGATTGCTGCCGCGTCGAGCACCTTGGGATGCTCGTAGAGCACTTCCTCTATCTCGCGCGGGTAGATATTGTACCCGCCTGATATCAGCATGTCTTTTTTGCGGTCCACGATGAAGACATACCCGGAATTGTCCATGATAGCAAGATCGCCCGTATAGAGCCATCCGTCCCGAAGGGCCTCCAGAGTTTCGTTTTTCCAGTAGCCCCTCATGACCTGCGGCCCGCGAACGATCAGTTCGCCAACCTGGCCTGGCGGCATCTCCATGGTTCCGGTTTCCGGATCGACTATACGGCAATCGGTGTCAGGCAGTGGGATCCCGATCGAGCCGGGTTTGCGCGTCCCCTCGATGGGGTTTGCGTGCGTAACGGGGCTGGCTTCCGAGAGGCCGTATCCTTCGAGGACTTTGCTTCCAGTTTTTTTTTCGAATCCGCGCATAACCTCGACCGGCATCGGGGCGGCCCCGGTGATGCAGACACGAATCGAGGAGAGGTCGAAAGAATCCACTTTCGGATGAGCCATCAGCGCGATGTAGATTGCCGGGACCCCGGGAAACATGGTCGGCCTCTTCTTCTTTATCGTCTTTATGAGTTCGTCGACGTCGAAGCGCGGCAATACGATCATGCCGCAACCGGTGTAGATGGCGAAGTTGAGGGCCACGGTCATGCCGAACACGTGGAAAAAAGGCAGTACACACAAAATACGCTCTTTGCCTCTTTCTAGATCAGGAAGCCACGACTCGAGCTGCACAACGTTTGACAAAATGTTTCCGTGAGTGAGCATCGCGCCTTTGGGGACCCCGGTTGTCCCGCCTGTGTACTGAAGCAGGGCCAGGCTGTCGGGATGCGCTGCACAGGGAATTGGATCGGGCCGGTTATCATGGAGCATCTTCTTTAGGCTGAATACATGAGTCCCATCGTATGGGACGGAGGTGAACAGTTTTTTGAAACGGGCCTTAACCGGATAGAGATACCGAAGAGGGAATGGCAGGTAGTCCTTTACACTCGTTGCTATGGTTGCACGGATTCCCGTTTGGGGCAGGACCTTTTCGGCTTTCGGGTAGAGATGGTCGAGAATAAACAGTATTTCCGCGTCGCAGTCCGTCCACTGATGGAAAAGCTCGCGTTCCACGTAGAGCGGATTTGTCATAATGACTATCGCTCCCAGCCAGAGCACGGCATAATAGGCTATCACACACTGGGGAGTGTTCGGAAGCATTATGGCTACTTTGGCGCCCTCGCCCACCCCCATCTGCTTAAGACCGTTCGCCAGCCGGAGCACATGGTCCCATAATTGGCGGTAGTTGAGCCTGGCGCCGAAGAAGTCGGTCGCGATACTGTCGGGAAAAAGCCTGGCGTTTTGCTCCAGGATCAGTGGCAGGCAGGTTTCAGGATACTCCCGTGAGAACGGGACCCCCGGGTCATAACTCTTGTGCCAGATTCGGTCCATCTATCTTCCCCGCTGGCGGCCGCATTTCATTTTAGTTCGTGGACAAAACCGGTGAGCCTCAGCCTTCTAATGACATGCATCGGGCCTGTTTGGCAACTCTTCTTTGCAGGACCATTAGAATTATACGTGCGTTTTCGACTAATTCTTGAGGGGGGTGGGAACGAAGAAATTCAGGGACTCGGCGGCCACGCCTCTCCCTCGTCGGGCGTGCCTAAACCCTAGAGTTGCTCGTTCCGGCTTCCACCTTTTCACCTCCAAGCCCCCCAGGGTTCCGTTCAGTTCCCTTCGAGGGCACGTATTGCCTAATTTTCAGTTGTGGTATGGCCAAAGATCGGCTATTCTTATAGCGTATGCGATGAATTTCGATCGATCTATCGTCCCTACCGGGAGAGTTAACATGGTATGGCAAAAACCCATTAAAATTATCGATTTAATTAGAGCTGGCCTTCTTATACCACCACTAACGATCACCAAGGACTATTACGGTGTAACTTACGAAGCTATTATCCAAGAAGATGGTACAGTCTTTTTTCAGGGGAAAACCTATAATTCTCTTTCCATAGCTGGATCAATTGTGAGAAAATCACAGGTCTGTACCCCTAAGGGTAGACCGTACCCATCTACTAATGGATGGACGTTCTGGAAGTATTATGACAGCGAAAAACATAAATTTGAGCTTTTCAACACCATGCGGAAGCAGTACCTTAAACTGAAGGAAAACATGTAGGAATGCAAACACCAATCAACACACTAACTGAGAACTTTAGTAAGGATGGTAACCTTATTTACCATGGAGATGCTATCCATGTACTAAGCAGATATATTAGAAATAACTCTGTAGACTTGATATTTGCAGACCCTCCGTACAATATTGGCAAGAATTTTGCTGGTTTCAATGATAAATGGTCATCTGATACCGATTATGCCAATTGGTGCTATCAATGGTTGTATTTGTGTATCCAGAAATTGAAATCATATGGTAGCCTTTATGTTATGACCAGCACTCAGGCTATGCCCTATCTTGATTTATGGTTACGCGAACGATTGACTATTATGTCAAGAATAGTATGGTTTTACGACAGCTCTGGCGTTCAAGCTAAGAAGCACTTTGGCTCTCTCTATGAACCAATCTTGTTCTGTGTAAAGGACTCTAACAATTATACTTTTAATGCCTATGATATAGAAGTTGAGGCAAGAACTGGAGCAGTGCGAAAACTTATTGATTACCGTAAGGAACATCCAACTCCGTACAAGACATCGAAGGTACCAGGCAATATTTGGTATATTCCACGTGTGCGTTATCGTATGCCAGAATACGAACAACACCCAAGCCAGAAACCAGAAGCTTTGATGGAACGTATTATCAAGGCCAGCAGCAACGCCGGCGATTTAGTACTTGACCCATTCGCTGGCACTTTCACAACCTGTGCTGTGGCCCGGAGGCTTGGCCGCCAAACCATCGGTATTGAGATGCAGGATAACTATATCAGGATCGGCTTACGTAGACTCGGAATCGCCAGCCACCTTAACGGCGAGAAGTTGAAGCCGCCCAAAAAGACCTACATTCGGAAAAACTGCGATGGCAAGCGCCATTCACAATTCAAGAACAAACAACTTGGACTTTTCGATGCCTAAATGCGAGATACAACACCACGAATTTACTGACACAATTTTGAATATTCTGGAACGCCACTTTGGTGAGTATGCCAAGGACATTTTCGAGGCAAGCCCATTGCTAGGCTAGTGTCCATCCGGAAACCCCTATTGTACTGAATTAATTTAACAAATTGCCAATTTTATCATTGCATTTTGACTCGTTTTCTGACATTCTGATAGCGCTAACTTTCGGATTTTTATGATA
>JBEKQE010000141.1:0-13033 GCA_049520035.1 Syntrophobacteraceae bacterium
AGGTAGTCGGCAATAACCGAGGTGGAGGCTCGTGGGAGCATTCCTTGATTCCTACGAGTTCTTGCAGTAAAGAGATTGCTTGAATCGGACTGGCCGGGGCCAAAGGCCCCGGCTTTACGCCCGATTCATGGCCAAAGAAGCAAAGGGTCATGAAAAAAGTGGTGTTATGCCTACTCTTGTTTGCCGTTGTGATTGCGTAGTGGGCTGTATTTGCCCAGCAACGAAAAACTCAGACAACCGCTCCGGCGCAGACCACGGCAGGATCTGGCAAGCTATCTTTCCTGATTTTCCTCCAAGGTGATGGATGACCTCAGGAACCATCTTGAGCACGAGTTCGGAACTGAGAGTCGGGACCGCTACTTCGCTATCCTCGAAGAGTTGTACGCTGAGCTTGGCTATGCGGACTACCTTGGCGCCTTGCAACGCTACCGGCTCGAGGACATGTGCGATCCGCGACTGCTGATGATGTCTTCCCTAAAGAGCAGATGTTGTACGATGTCGAGCGGCTCTACCCAGCGCAGCATTATGTCATGGTGGACGATAAGCTGCGCATTCTGACGGCTCGGAGATCTGGTAAATTACGTCCTGACCGCACTGCTCGGCGCCAATGCAGGTCGTCACACAGCACTTCGGGTTTGAGCCTGAAGACGTTGTCAAGATCGCAGGGGCTGATCTTAAAAACTCATGTGGAATAATCTTTTTCAATAGGTGAAACTCACTGCGTCATGTATCTGAGCTTTCTTAATGTTGGTTATCGATGAGGGGACCGGGATGAAAGTGAAAAAGTTGAATACCCAGGCTCCACCGGCAAGCGAGACTGCGGAAAAATCCTTCCCTATCGTCGCTCTTGGGGCTTCGGCCGGCGGGCTCGAAGCGCTTCAGAATTTTTTTGATCACATGCCGCCTCACTCAGGCATGGCCTTCATGGTCATCCAGCACTCGAACCCTAAAGGGAAGAGCATGCTGGGGGCTATCCTGCAAAAGCACACGCAAATGGATGTTCTAGATGCGGGAGATGAGGTGACGGTCGAACCAAACCGCGTTTATCTCAATCCTGCCGGAAAGGACGTCGGCATCTTCAACGGTGTTTTTCAACTGACAGACCCTGTTAAGACACGAGGGATCAGCCTCCCCATCGATCACTTCCTGCGCTCCCTTGCCCAGGACCAGGGGGAAAAAGCCCTTTGCGTCATTCTTTCAGGCACCGGTAGTGACGGCACCCTGGGGCTCAAGGCAATCAAGGAGTCGGGCGGGATGACCATTGTCCAGAACCCGGAGAGTGCAAAATATGATGGAATGCCACGGAGCGCCATAGAGGCCGGTCTTGCAGACCACATTCTGCCCGTTGAAAAAATCCCACGGGAGTTGCTGAGCTATGTAGAGCAACCCTATCTCAAACCTTTTGGAAAACTCCAGATCGAGGAGAAGCAATTCGCCGGTTACGTGCAGAAGGTCCTGATGCTTATTCGCTCCGTTACCGGCCGGGATTTCACCGGATACAAAAAGAGCACCATCCATCGCAGAATCACGCGCCGCATGGCCGTTCACAAGATCAAACACGTGGCGGACTACCACCGCTATCTCCAGGAGAACCATGCTGAAATATATAGGCTCTTTAAAGAGTTACTGATCCTGGTGACGAGCTTTTTCAGAGACCCGTCTGCTTTTGAAGTTCTGGCTGCCAAAGTGATTCCTCATATCCTGTCCAATCATCGGGATGGCTCACAGGTGCGTGTCTGGGTGCCTGGATGCGCCACGGGAGAGGAAGCCATCTCGATTTCGATGCTCTTTATCGAAGCGATGGATAAGCTTAACAAACACATCCCACTTCAGGTGTTTACAACCGACGTGGACCCCGAGGCTATCCAGCGCGCACGGGTTGCCCAATATCCCGAAGCAATCGCCTCGGAGGTTTCGCCGGAGCGACTTGAACGTTTCTTCATCAAGAAGGACGGGGTCTACGAACTAAAGAAAGACATTCGCGATTCGATTGTATTTGCCGTCCATGACCTCGTAGCAGATCCTCCATTCTCCAGGCTGGATCTGATCAGTTGCAGAAATGTCCTGATCTACATGGACACGCCCCTGCAAAAGAAGATAATGAACCTCTTTCATTTTACACTGAGTGAAAACGGGTATCTCTTTCTAGGGACGTCGGAATCGATCGGGGAGTTCTCCGACCTTTTTTCGCCTGTGGATGTAAAGGCAAAGATTTATAGGTCAAAGAAGCTTCTAACCCCGCAAGCTGCCCCTGTGTTGTCATCGGGTGAGTTTATTGGCGCCGCTCGGGCAAACCGGGAAAGGCATGAGCTAAAAGTGCCAACCGTCAGGGAATTTGTGGAAAGAATAGTACTGGATCAGTATGCACCGGCCAGCGTTCTCATCAACGAAAAATTCGATGTGATCTATCTCCGGGGACCGGCGGACAGGTACCTGCTCTATCCCCAAGGGGAGCCGAGTTCCAATATTCTCAAGATTGTCCCCGACCCACTGCGCCACTGCCTGCCGGCGGCAATCTACAAAGCGATCAGGGATGGAGAATCTTCCGTTCTTCGTGGATTGCGGCTCAAGCGGGAGGCGCGCGCGAGAGCGGTCGATGTCACCATTTGTCCCCTGCGGATGCCGTCAGATACTCAGAAGCTCGTCCTTTTAGTGTTCACTGACAGACCATACTCCGAGAAACGCTATACGAAAAACTCCGGCGAGGAGACTAATTCGTGCATCGCGGAGATCGAACGGGAGCTCCAGGTTACCCGCGAAAACCTCCAGGCTACAATCGAAGGACAAGAGGCAGCCAATGAGGAACTCAAGTCGGCAAATGAGGAGCTGCAGTCCACAAACGAAGAACTGCAGAGTATGAACGAAGAGATGGAGACCGCCAAGGAGGAACTCCAGTCCACAAACGAAGAACTGGTTACTGTCAACTCCGAGCTTCATGCCAAAATAGAGGAGTTGTCCGATCTCAACAACGACATCAATAATCTTCTGGCGAGTACTGAAATTGGGACCATCTTCCTTAATGTCAATCTTGAGATCAAGCGTTTCACTCCCTCAATGTCGAAACTCTTCAGCCTCATCCCAACAGATATTGGAAGGCCTATCCGGGATTTGACCACAAGAATATCATACGCGGATCTGTATAAAGATGCGCAGACGGTCATCGATACCCTCCAGGCCAAGGAAACCGAGGTTATGGGCGAAGACGGCAGATGGTTTATAATGCGTATCCTGCCCTACCGGACGAAAGAAAATCTAATAGATGGAGTGGTGATCACCTTCATCGACGTAACGGATCGCAAGCGGGCCGTAGAGCAAATGCGTGAGGCCAAAAACTTCGCCGAAAAAATCGTGGAGACAATGCGCGTGCCTCTGCTGGTTCTCGATCCGGATCTTAACGTAATCTCCGTGAACACCCAATTCTGCCGCAAGTTCAGGACGACGCGCGGTGAAACGGAGAACAAGCGCATCTATGATCTTGGAAACGGCCAATGGAATATCCAGAGACTTCGGGAACTGTTGGAGCAAATCGTGCTCCATAACAACTCTGTTGATGACTTTGAGGTCGAGCACGATTTTCCGGGAATCGGTTTTAAGAAGATGTTCCTCACCGCCCACCGGATTTTGGGGGAGGGTGACCGCCCAGGCATGATTCTCCTCTCCATAGAAGACGTCACGGTTCAAGCTGAGTTGGAAAAAGAACTAGGGGAGCTGAAAAATCCGAGCCACTGAATATGATTGCGACTCGATGAGGTCTGTCGGGTAGACCTCTCTCACCTGGAGGTTCTGAGGATGGAAAACAACAGTAGCCCAAAAGGTCCCGTAGATCTTAGGAAGCGGGCCGAGGAAAGTCTGAAATCCGGGCCTGACAAATCGGGTGATACGCGCCTGGAAGAGGCAAACTCCCTTATTCATGAACTGCGGATACATCAGGTCGAACTCGAAATGCAGAACTCGGTGCGAAACCGGAACTATTCAAGATAATAGATCTCGGCGGAATTGTGCGGGCGGCGGCGGATGTCTTCGAAGCAGAAGACAACGGCATCGGATTTGACCAGCAGTTTGCAGAACTTATTTTCAAACCCTTCCAAAGATTGAATTGCCGGAGCGAATATGAAGGAACCGGAATGGGCCTTGCTATCTGCAAAAAGATAGTGGAACGGCATGGGGGAAGTATCAGGGCCGAGAGCGAGCCCGGAAAAGGTTCGAAATTCATTATCCGTCTGCCTGTAAAACAAATCAACTTAGAAACTCATAATTGAAATGTAGCATGTGACTTGAAAGTAATGCAACGCTTCTGTTGCATGCAACACTTCTTCGATTCAAGTTAACACCCTTCGATGGCTCTCGTCATACCGCAAGTGCCTGTATCTTTTAGCTAAAGTGTAAACGTGACGCCTCTCGATCCGGCGGGCATAAAACTTGCTCAAAGATAATGCAGCATGGCTCATTTGGCTCCCATCCTGCTTATCTTATGTTATTCCACATTCAGTAAGGGACAACAGGCACATTGAGGTGAGAGAAGCGAATGAGATGTCAGTTCTAAACGCCGGACTATCGGCAGAACGGAGAGATGGAAATGGGAACAATTCTGATCATTTTACTAATTCTTCTACTCGTAGGCGCACTCCCGACATGGCCACATAGTCGGGCGTGGGGATATTATCCCAGCGGTGGCCTGGGACTGGTCCTTCTGATCGTGGTCGTGCTCCTGTTAGTGGGCCGTATTTGACAGCAGTGATGGCATCCAAAGGAGTGCATGGTCCTGCAACCGTAAACACTAAACTTCTTCAGGAGAAAAGGAACAAGTCATGAACTGCCATCAAGTCATAGGGAACTGGAAGCAAGTCAAAGGAGCGGCCGGGGAGGGGAGGGACAAACTCACCCACGACAATGTGGACGTCATTGCCGGAAAACGCGACATACTCCCCGGCAACGTACCAGAAAGACACGGCATCGCATGTGAACAGGCAGAAAAAGTTACAAAGATCTAAGAAGGAGAAATAAAATGATCAAGACGACTTATTCGACAATGTTACTCGTTATTGGTTTCCTGGCACTAATGCTCATGTTACCATCTGCTCAGCTCAACGCTGGACCCATAGATAACCCAAACGATTCTCCAGCCTCCTCGATATCCAACGTTAACCAGACTGATATCAAAGGCTTAAATCAATCAGAATCCCCTCTTCTAATGGCACAGACAACGGAGGAGCATCGTTCCTCCGAGAGCTCTTCGAGTTCCACGGTACAGACGCCGCCGCCAGTGCAGGAGCAGCGTTCCTCAGAGAGTTCCTCGATCACTACGAGATCCACGACAGAGGCGCCGCCAGAGCATTGTGTCAGTAATTGCCGTGAACACTATAACCAAAGTTTGAGGGAGTGCAATGAGCCGGGCCACCCCAACCACAATAAATGCGACAAGTGGGCTCGGGAACGTGAACAGAAATGCCTCAATACATGTAGGTAGTCGGCAATAACCGAGGTAGAGGCTGTGGGAGCATTCCTTGATTCTTACGAATTCTTGCAGTAAAGAGATTGCGTGAATCGGACTGTCCGGGGCCAGAGGCCCCGGCTTTACGCCCGATTCATGGATTTTCCACCACAATTTCATAATGATCCATGAGGCAGAGCGCTGGCATAAAGACGCTCTGGCGATCAAATCGCTCTCCGGGGGACAATGACCGCTGCGAGCCTCTGAGCAGTCTGCATTCAATCTTTATCAACTTCCCTCCCTATGAATGGAGGCTGTCAATGCCGCCAGAGGCAAAAGAACCTGATTCCCTCCGTATGAAAAACGCGGCGTACTGTCCTGCGTTCAGCAATTTGTTCGAAGACGGTTGTGCCTTGGGATTACATCGAGAGTTTCAGATTCATCCAGTCAAATAACTGTTTAAACATACAAAAGGAGGAATGAAATGAGCAACCAGAATACAGTCGTTGGAATCTACAAGACCCACACCGAGGCCGAAGCCGCTGTCAAAGATCTTCAGAAATCGGGCTTTGACATGAAGAAGCTCTCAGTGGTGGGGAAGGACTATCACACAGATGAGCATGTGGTCGGCTACTACAATGTCGGCGACCGGATGAAAGTGTGGGGTAAAACTGGCGCCTTCTGGGGCGTGCTGTGGGGACTTTTGTTCGGTTCAGCGTTCTTTTGGATTCCCGGTTTGGGGCCGCTTCTGGTGGCAGGGCCGCTGGTCAGTTGGATTGTCGGGGCACTGGAAGGCGCCATCGTGGTGGGCGGTCTGAGCGCTATTGGGGCCGGCTTGTACAGCCTGGGCATCCCCAAGGACAGCATATTGCAGTACGAGACCGCGATCAAGGCCGGCAAGTTTGTCCTGATTGCCCACGGCTCCGTGGATGACATAACCCATGCCAAAGAAATCCTCAAGCGCAACAAGCCGGAGACATTTGAGCACCATCAGTAAACCCACCGGCGATGAGCCGCAAACGAGCGACTGCTGAACTCAAACGCTAAAAACAACTGTTCTTCCCCCTGCCTACTTTTGACCGCGCTACGGAGCCAGTTCGGCAATCTGAGGAGGCGATCTAATGACATTACCCGGCAAAGTTGTGTTCCTGTTTGACGTGGACAATACCCTGCTGGACAATGACCGGGTGCTGGATGACCTCAGGAACCATCTTGAGCAAGAGTTCGGAGCTGAGACCCGGGACCGCTACTTCGCTATCTTGGAAGAGTTGTACGCTGAACTTGGCTATGCGGACTACCTGGGTGCTTTGCAGCGCTATCGCCTCGAGGACGTGTGCGATCCCCGACTGCTGCTGATGTCTTCCTTTCTGGTGGATTATCCGTTTGCAAACCGGTTGTATCCTGGTTCGCTCGCCGTCCTTGCCCATCTTCGCCAGTGGGGAGCAACGGTCATCCTGTCCGATGGGGACGTGGTCTTCCAGCCGCGGAAAGTTCAAAGGTCGGGACTATGGGAAGCGGTAGGGGGCCGTGTGTTGATCTACATCCACAAAGAGCAGATGTTGGACGATGTCGAGCGGCGCTACCCTGCGCGGCATTATGTCATGGTGGACGATAAGCTGCGCATTCTGACAGCAATGAAAAATATCTGGGGAAAACGGTTAACGACTATATGGCCCCGCCAGGGACATTATGCCCTTGACCCGAAGACCCTCACTGCGTATCCGCCGGCTGACCTCACCGTTGAGCTCATCGGAGATCTGGTCAACTACGACTTAACCGCATTGCTCGGCGCCAATGCAGGTCGTCACACACCGCTTCAGGTTTGAGCCTGAACATGTTGTTGCCACAGCCAGGGAACAAATCTCGCGTCACGCTTCGAAGAAGGGAGTTCATCGTAGGAACTCCAGAGGGCCGGGAGATACAATCCCCAACCAGTCCGCATGCAAAGGAGGCAAGGAAAGATCGGACTGTCGGCTACGCTCGCCGCAACCGGCTGTGTTCCCCATACCGGGGAGCAGGTCTTACGGTGAAGGAATGCACGAAGCGATTAAGGATATTGAGAAGGCTATGAAGGGATTGGCAAGCTATCTTTTCTGATCTGTATCCACTTATCAGTCTGTTTACTTTACAAGGAAATTCCTTATTTTAATGATTCGGATTATTACTCTGAATCATGCATAACATAGGAGGCAGCCTTGCTTTGCAGCAAGACTGCGGTGGTTGCCAAACAGTCGCGGATGAAAGGATACACAAATGTTATCATACCATCCTTACCTTGGTCCAGTCGTTGCTTTAGCTGCCGGGATATTGATCCTGATTCAACCCGGTTTATTGAGTGTCATTGTGGCGGTCTATCTGATTGTAACCGGCATACTTGGTCTGATGGGGGCAAGGCCCGCCAGCCGATGGTGGTGGAGAGAATGATTCTGAAACGTTCATCTATTGGTCCGCTTCAAATCCGGCCGGGTCACCTCTTTGTGCTTCACTGTATTTCCTTCTCTCTTAATGGCGCCGGGGCTCTCTTGGCACGATTGGAAATAGACACGGGCAGAATCGGCTCTGCCTTCTTGCCTGGAAGACCGCGGGCAGCATCTAAAGGAATATAGCTACTCGCAATACTTGATTTTGCTCAACCGGCAAGAATAAGCCAATCCCTATGGGGTGAATTATTTCCAGTTATCGATGAAGCAACCCCAAAATACCTATAATGATCAAGTAGAACGCCACAACATAATTTAAGAGCCTGGGCATGATTAAAACTAACAGGCCGGCAATTAAAGATACCAGTGGCCCTGAAATAGCCGGAAGACCAGCAAGATGGAACGGCATTGCATACTCCTTTCCGTTAAATTAATTCTGATGGAATATAATTAGATATAACCTTTTGTCAATTGCTCGTTCCCAGCTCAAGGAAAGCCATATAGGCCTGACTGATTTATCAGAACCGATAGGATCCATTGCGCCTCGAAAACTCCATCGCCGTAAGCCCCATGTTGAGCTTCACATCAGTGAAAACATAATCTTCGAACATTTCGCCCTTTCCGTCATAGAAAACATCCCCTACGGGAAGGAGCAGTTCTTTATCCATGTGGATAATAAATCGGGCGCAATAGTATTTTCTGCCTCCATGCGGCAGGAATCTGCCCTCGACCACGGTCGCGGGTCTCCCATTGAAGGTCTCATCCGTCAGCCGCATAATTTCGAGTTCTCCGGACCGGATAGCCGGTTCGATATTACGCCTGAATTCAGCGAGTAAAAAACCAAACCCGAGCTCCGTGACCGGGTGCCGATTCCGAGACATTACCAGCGAGCCCTTGGGGTCCAGCGAAAATGTCATAACCCCCAAAATCCCTCCCTGCCGCACAAGCAGCTTATTTTCGTAACCGCCTTCCACATAGAGTGCCTCGGTTCCCGTGGACGGGCCGTCGATAAATTTCATATATACTTTGAAGGGCTTTTGGAACTTGAAGAGTGAAGTCTGCCCCTCATCGAGCTTTCCGCCTATTCGTTCCTGGTTATAAAAGACTCCCACATAATCGCTCACCCTGGAGTAGCTTGAATCCATTTCATCGAGCAGCATGAGCATCTCCCTTGGATCGAAGGCGCCAACCGATGTCGCACCAATGCCCAACCAGAGAGATCCCAAGAGCATGACAAGACAAATCGAGAGACCCGCAATCGATCTTCTTGGCAATATCATCTCCATACTCCTTTCATGCCCAAAGCCCGCAGAAGACAGGGCGTTTCACATGGCGGAACGGGCTCCGCCCTCTCAAAAGACATGGCGTCATTCGGGTCCCCTGGCTCGCAGATCGGTAGAGGGGCTGTTGTCCCTTACCAAATTCGGGTAATAGAAGAAAACCGGGATAGAAGCCCAATGGGCCATGCAGCAGTATCTTTGAGCAAATTCCATGCCCGGCAAATCGAGAGGCGGCATACTTACAATATGAAGCCATGAGGATCAATAGCAGGCATAGTGGAAGCAGCCGCATACGATCTCGTTAGATCTTGATTCCATCGGCATTGCGCAGCCTATCGCGATGCAGCAGCAGCAATCCTGATTCTTGCAGGATCTGCCAGTCCTCCCCGGCGGAACATGAAGAGTCGATCGAAATAATAGACCTGGATGGTGAAGATCAGCATGACGACATTTTCAGTTATTTTTTTCCAGCCAATGGGTTCACCCACTGTATCGTAACACCCGCAAGTTATGGGCGCGCCCCAGTACATGTTGATCAGCACCATGATATTGAACATAATAATCATGAATCCAATGAGTATTGCGGAAGCTCTCGACAGAAACCCGATGATGAGGAACAGACCGCAGACAAACTCGGCCCACGGCAAAATGACTGCCCCCAAATTGAGGAACCAGTAAGGCACGAGCCGGTAGTTCGCCGTCGCTTCGGCGAACTGGGCCGGGTATGGAATCTTGCTCGTACTCGCGTAGAGGAAAAAACAGCCAACGCACATCCTGAGTACAAAAGCCGTGTACTTGCTCATAGCGACTCGTCTGAGACAAGACCAAATCATTTCTTTGCCCTCTCCTCCACCGGATACCCTCTGTTCTCCCAGGCCGTCAATCCCCCATCCAGAATCCTTACATTCCTGTAACCACGGAGAAGCAGTTTATCGGCAACCTCAAGATCGTAGGGTTTACTGATCGTTTCACCGTACACGACGATCTGCTTTTCCTTGTCTTCTTCGGCGAAGGCAATCAGGTAAACAATGTCGAAAAGCCCCAGGGGGATGTTGACGGCTCCCCCGATATGGCGCTGTTGATAAAAGTTGGCTGGCATAGCATCTAAAATAAGCGTTTCACCGTGCTGAATCTCTTCCATCGCAGCAGAAGGACTCACCGTAGGAATGGAGCTTCTGTCTGGAAATTCAGGGAAAAGGGATATCCCGTTGGGATTGGTGGTGTTGAAAACCACCGCAAGAACAATACTGATTAGGATGACCAGAAAAAAATCGACCCAGGACATCCGGGAGGCTTTGTAGGCTTTGCGGGCTTCCATCTCAAGGCGCTCGTCATCCCGGAGAAGCCAACGCCTCATCTCTTTCACGAACACTTTGGAGATGTCAGGAAAGTCCCTTAATATACGGTCAAACTGATCTTTTGAGAGGATCATCAAGTGAGCCTCTTCCAAGACCTCTACATCGGCAGACATCGATTCGCCCGTGAGGAGCGCCATTTCGCCAAAAGTATCTCCCGGCCCCTGGATGGAAAGGTCAATCTCCACTCCTTTTTCATTTCTTCCAAAGATCCTCACTCTGCCCGAACTGATGATATAGAGGCTATCTCCAGGGTCGCCCTGTCTATGGATGATAGTATGTTGCGGCGCCACCCGATCTCGAACCGCCAGGGTAATGGCGTTCAGTGCTTCCTTTGGCAAGTCCCGGAAGACCGGACTTCTCATCAGGATGTTCACTTTGTTATCGTTCTCGGTCATTGCCTCTACAGCTTCTTGAGGTTTTCTCTCAGTTCTCTTAGCAACCCGTCGAAATCGCTGATCTCCCCGATGTGGCTCCAAAGCACCTTGCCGCTGGACGTTACAAGGACCATGGTCGGCGTGTGCGACACTTTCACGGTCAGGCCAATACCATAATGCTCGTCGGGGATTAATGGAAACGCTACCTTGAAGTTCTTCCTGAAAGCATCTGCTTGCTTTTTGTTGTTTTCCGTGCATATCCCGATGATCTTCACGTCCCTGGCCAAATCAGCGTCGTTCTGGACCACCTGGTAGAGCCTGTTCATTACAGGCGCATTCTCGCGGCATACAGGGCACCAGACCTTCAGGACCTCGATAAGGACAAGTTTTGCACCTATCTGGGAGATGGTGTAAGGCTCCATCGCGGTCAGCCCAAGATAACTCAATGTCTCTTGCGAGTCCGGCGCCGGGAAGGTGGACCTGGGAAGCTGCGATCCTGCAGGAAACGGGTCGTCTTTAGAACCGTAAACGGAGCAGCACGGTAAAACGAACAAGATACAAGCCAGGAGTTGAAGGCTCGTGAAAAAACGTTTCTTCATTGACATTCATCCTCGGAATCAAGTGAGTCCCACCAGTTAAACTCTTGGCTATTCTCCCTTATCGAATGTGGGACGGCGACGGGGAGCAGCATAATAAGAGTGGACTTATGCTGCGCGAATTATTGAGCAAATTCTATGCCTAGCGGATTGAGAAGCGTAGAGTTTTCCTTTTGGCTAATATATATAGATACTTACGGAAGGATGAGACCAGTCGATGGTTATGGACTTGAGTAGAAATAGTGTTGCATGCAACAGAAGTGTTGCCGTCAAATGTATATATCGTGTGACCCTCTACCGGAAAATCAAAAGATACAACCTCACTAACTCCCAATGTTGAAGTGTTGCACGTGACACAGAAATCATGCAACGCTTCCGTTGCATGCAACACCCCCTTTTCCTGCCCGCTATAGACCGGAACACCGCCCGCTCAGACTTAAGCTTACGTTATACCATCACAATATGGAATAAGTGCTGGCATCTGCATCTTCGGCATAGATCTTGATAATTGCAAACTGCGACGGATGTCATCCTAAACTTTTCTCATCTGTCCACCACGTGCCTGATAGTGAGCGGCGGTGGTTGACGTTTCTGAAGAAGAAGCGGGTACTGCCGCTGTTGGTTTCGGGGATAGCGGGGCCTCTCATCAAGAACGCATGCAAATGGGCTTCTTAAACCGGGAGATCAGTCGATAATAACTGTGGCTCAGAGAGGTTACAAGAGGACAAGGATAATGAATGAAGGCAAATATACTCGTAATCGATGATGAAGAAAGCATAAGGTTCAGCTTTCATAGATTCCTTGCAGCCGAAGGGCATAACGTGGTTACTGCCAAAGGCTACAGCGAAGCTTTGTCGAGAATGGATGGGATGAAATTTGACCTGATACTTGCGGATATCATTCTCGATGATGGATGGGGAATAGACATTTTACGGGAGGTAATGCAGAGGAACCTTAAGACTCGAGTGATCATCATGACGGCATATCCCAGTACAGAAACAGCTCAAGATAGTTTTAGCGTGCACGCCGTTGGTTACCTCGTTAAACCGCTAAGACAGGCAATGCTGCTTAATTCCGTAAACAAGGCATTACAATAATAAGGAAGATGAAGCCGGTGAGACAAATAGTCCGGGGTAATCGAAATCAGACAACCATACGGAAGGAGCGTGAAGTCTTGCATCCAGGTGGTCCTAAATTTAAGTCAGCGTACTCAGCGTATTGAATTCAAGAATTTGCAACTTACCATTAATTGTAGTGTTTCTAACCTTACAAGGAGACAGATCATGAAAAGAATTGCCTGTCAGTTCGCTTATCCAACTGCACTCGCTGTTGCGGTGGTGCTTCTCGCCTTTATGGTTCTGGCTAGTCCAGGTTTTTCGCGAGCGGCATCGCCCGAGCCAGGCATGGCGACCGATGGTAAGGTCTCCAGGCCCGACCGTGTTGAAGCGCGCATTAAAGAGCTTCAAACCAAGCTCAAGATCACCCCGGCACAGGAAGAGCTATGGAATAACGTCACCCAGGTGATGCGGGACAATGCGAAAACGATGGAGGCGCTCATCAAGGCAAGGTCGGAA
>JBEKQE010000142.1:0-13031 GCA_049520035.1 Syntrophobacteraceae bacterium
CAAACATTCAGGACGGGCATCGGCCGGTTTCCTTCGATCCGTTCCGTCTATACCTCGACGAGATCAAACGCTATCCGCTTCTCAGCAGAGAGGATGAAAGGGACCTGGCGATACGATATCGCGAAAAGGGCGATATCGAGGCCGCCTGCAAGCTCATTACCGCAAATCTCAGACTTGTGGTCAAGATTGCCATGGGTTTTCAGCGATACTGGATGCAGAACCTGATGGACCTCATCCAGGAGGGCAACGTCGGACTGATGAGGGCGGCAAAGAAATTCGATCCTTACAGGGGATACAAATTTTCCTACTATGCATCGTTTTGGATCAAGGCCTACATAATGAAGTTTATAATGGACAACTGGAAGCTCGTCAAAATCGGAACGACCCAGGCCCAGCGGAAACTCTTTTTCAACCTGCGCAAGGAAAAGGAAAGACTGGAAGCCCAGGGCATCGAGGCTTCCCGCAAGCTGCTCAGCCACCGGCTCGCCGTAAAGGAGTCGGAGATCATCGAAATGGACCAGAGGCTCAACAGAGGGGATATCTCGCTCGACAGCCCCCTGAAGGAAGGCTCCGAGGACACGCACAAATCTTTTCTGCCCTCGGACGACCTGCCCGTTGACGATCAGATCGCTGACCAGGAAGCCAAGGCTATCCTCCATGACAAGCTGATGCTTTTCAAAGGGCATCTCAAAGGAAAAGAGGCCGTCATATTCGAAAAGAGGCTCCTGGCCGAAGATCCCGTGACGCTCCATGGAATCGGAGATAAGTTCGGGATCAGCCGCGAGCGCGTGCGCCAGATCGAAAGTCGTCTCAAAAAGAAGCTGAAGATTTACCTCGAAGAGGAAATCGCAGATATCGGCCTGCTACAGGAGAGCATGATCGAAATTTAGCCAATAGTCGATAGTGATCTGTAGTGATCTGTTCAATAGAACGAGGCTATTGGGATAAAACATCCCCGGCAGGAACGGTTCCAGGTTCCGGTCCTGTTCCCGGCCCCCTTCGCTTCGTCATCAACGTCTTCTCATATACCTCAATGTATTACCTTGCGGACCTGTCACAAGAAAATCCTGAGCCAAGGCTCTTTTTGAAGCCTACTTCAATCCAAGCTGCTTAACTTTCGTCTATTGTGCAAAAGAGGTGTGGTCATATTAAGCTGAAATTTGCGCATGTCGTGCATGCCAAGACAGAAAAACCCTGAAAAGGTTGCATACTGATTCGGGTTCGTGGACCCGGGTCCGGAATGAAGCGAGATTCTTTTCCATCCGCCTCATTCACTCAGTGCGACATCGGTCTCTTTGTCTCCCGTGTATACCAGCTTGCATTCCTGTGCCTAGCTTTTCAAAAAGAGAATGCCCAGCGGGGGCAGCACGAGCGAAATCGATTCGAACTTGCCGTGACTTGGGATCGGTACAGAGTTGACGCCTCCGAAATTGCCCTGCCCGCTTCCGCCGTATATCTTAGAATCGCTGTTCAGCACCTCCTTCCAGAACCCGCCACGGGGGACTCCCAACCTGTAATTGTGCCTGGGCACAGGCGTAAAGTTCGCCGCAACCATTATGATATCGTCGGTCGATTCCGCCTTTCTAAGGAAAGCAAGCACGCTTGAATCGGCGTCATGGAAGTCCACCCATTCAAACCCCACACTGCTGAAATCGAGTTCGTGCACCGCACGTTCTGTGCGATAAAACCTGTTAAGGTCCCGGACCCACCTTTGCACCCCCTGATGGAGCTGATATTGGAGCAGGTGCCAATCGAGGCTTTTTTCGTGATACCACTCATCGCGCTGTCCGAATTCGGCTCCCATGAAAAGGAGCTTCTTCCCGGGCTCTCCGAACATATAGCCCAAAAGAAGCCGCAGGTTCGCGAACTTCTGCCAGTCGTCCCCCGGCATTTTATGCAAAAGTGAGCCTTTTCCATAGACCACCTCGTCATGAGAAAGCGCCAGGATGAAATTTTCGAAAAATGCATACCAGATATTGAAGGTGAGAAGATTTTGGCTGAATTTGCGGTAAATGGGCTCTTTTGAAAAGTACTCAAGAGTGTCGTGCATCCAGCCCATGTTCCACTTCATACCGAAGCCCAGTCCTCCTGCGTAGGCGGGCCTCGACACCATGGGCCAGGAAGTTGATTCCTCGGCTATGGTCTGGACGTCGGGATACTCGGTGTAGACCACCTCGTTGAATCTTCTCAGTAAAAAGATGGCGTCGATATTTTCCTTCCCGCCGTACATGTTCGGGATCCATTCGCCTTCCTGACGCGAGTAATCCAGGTAGAGCATCGAAGCCACCGCGTCAACACGCAGGCCGTCCGCGTGGTACTTGTCAAGCCAGAAAAGGGCGCTGCTTATGAGGAAGGCCCTTATTTCGTATCGGCCGTGATTGAAAATATAGCTGTTCCACTCTGGCTGGTAGCCCTTCTTTGGGTCCTGGTGCTCGAACAGGTGAGTGCCGTCAAAGAATGTGAGGCCGAATTCGTCGCTCGGGAATTGGGAAGGCACCCAATCGAGTATGACTCCGATCCCCCTGTTGTGCAGAACTTCGATAAGATGCATGAAATCCTGCGGGGCACCGTAGCGGGATGTGGGAGCGAAATAACCAAGCGTCTGATATCCCCAGGAGCCGTAGAAGGGATGTTCCATGATGGGCAGGAACTCGACGTGGGTAAAACCCATCTCCTCTATGTAGTCCGGCAGATAATCGGCCATTTCACTATATGTAAGCCATCTATCTTTGTCTTCGACCACCCTTCTCCAGGACCCGAAATGCAATTCGTAGATGGAAAAGGGGGCTTTCAACGAATTTGCGGCCGCGCGGCGCGACATCCATCCCTGGTCGCCCCAGTCGTATTTTATATCCCACACGATCGATGCGGTCCCGGGCGGAGTTTCCCAGTGCAAGGCGAAGGGGTCCCCCTTGTCCACTCTGTAGCCGTTTACCTTCGAGACGACGTGGTACTTGTAGGCCGTGCCGTTTGCAAGCCCCGGGATAAAACCCTCGAATATCCCCGACCCGTCACTGCGCACTGCGAGCGGGTGCGACTCGCGATTCCAGTTGTTGAAGTCGCCCATCACAAGTACCTGTTCGGCGTTGGGCGCCCATACAGCGAAATAGACGCCCTCCTCCCCGTCGACGTTGGCTATGTGGGACCCCAGCTTCTCGTACAACCTGAAATGGTTGCCCTCCTTAAAGAGGTATGTGTCTTGATCGGTAATCAGGCTAAAATTAAATTTCACAGGCGGATCGCTCATCTTCCTCCTTTGCAGAATCCGTCTTTCCCATATTGCGGCGGCAAGGCGTAAGGCCCTAAGATCCCATTGCCGCGGACTGAAAAACCTCATTGTGATCAGTCATCAGTTGGGCTGGACATCAACTCCCATTTTCAAAAAGAAGCCGGAGGCCCTTCAATGGGATCATCACCCAATCCGGACGGTTGTTGAGTTCATAGCCGATTTCATAAATTGCCTTGTCGAGCAGAAAACAATCGAGCAGCGTCTTTAATTCCTCATCATTATCCGGAATGAGGCCGCTTCCTTTCACGGTATCGAAGTAAGAGTGCAAAAACACGGCGGAACTGCTCCTGTACCAAAATTCGGCCCAGGGCTCCAGCGTGGCTACGTCTTCGACACGCACGTGAGATTCTTTCAAGAGTGCAATGTAGACCGTATACTGAAAGGAGCGGACCATTCCAGCCACATCCTTCAGGGGTGAGGCCTTGTTGCGCCGTTCGCCGATCGGACGGGCCGGTTCTCCTTCGAAATCGATGATGACGTAATCTTTTCCAGTAAACAGCACCTGTCCAAGGTGGTAATCCCCATGGACCCTTATTCGCTTCGCGGAGATTTTTTTCTTGAGAATGGAACGGTAAATAGAAATGATCCGGTCGCTGGAAGAGAGCACTCCCGAAGCATCGGCCGCCGTTTCTGGGGAAAGCCGGGGGAGATTCGAGGACAAGAGTTCGAAAACCCTCTTTTGCAGGCTCTGCATGGACTGAAAAAGCGACCTCTGCCAAAGGAGTGTGAAATTCTCTGGTTCGAAGTTCGGGTCTGAGGCGCCGGAAGCCAGTGCAAGGTGCATCTGTGCCGTCCGGGCGCCGAGAAGCGAAATCATCTCGAAAGGCATTTCCGACTCGAGACCCCCGATGGACGGTATTTTGGGTCCATCGGGATTGAGGAACTGGACCTGGATGATTGGCGGACTCGGAAGTTCGGTCCTCCTGCTCAGCACTTCCTCGAAGTACCTGTGGATTCCGGACATAAAATAGTTGAACGCATCAGTCTGGTTTTGGACATATTTGAGCAAAATGCCAATGGTCAAGCGGACCCCGTTCTTCCGCTTCAGTTCGATCGCTCCGGCAAAGGCCGGAATATATGGAAAATCGGCAACCTCGGTAAGAAACCTCGATATTTCCAGGTCGGGATTTGTTCCCTCGCCCGGGTGCCGGTAGACCTTCAAGAAGTATTCCTGCCCGAAAACTACCGAAGTGTTGCTTTGATCTGCCTTGAGCACCTTCGGCCTTATGCTCTCCGGGTCTTGTAGGACCTTGTTGCTAAAGCTCTTCCCGCGATAGGCCGAGATTTCGCCGGAATGTAACTTGATCCCGCGGCGCCTGGCAATCATATCGAGCAGTTGGGTGCAGAACCGCTCACTGTAGATGGCGTCGTAGAGAATGCCCGGCACGCTGTCCAGTTTCAGCCGGGAAATAACCGCCGCAGGAAATTCCGACGATATCCTATGTGCTTCCTCGCCCGATTTGGAGCCGATCGGGATTACATAAATTTCGGGCAATCCCTCGGTATATTCTACATTGAGGAGAGCTATCCGGAATTCAGCGGAATCTTTAAGGATGGGTATAGCCTCCGAAATTCGGATCTGCTGAACGTTGCGCGCCTTCCCGCCAAACCAGCGGCGCCCACTAATATACCCCGGAAGGATTTCATCTTCCAGGATTTCACACGGTTTCCCCCGTAGTACATCCAGCCAGTTTTGGCCGATCTCGAGTCCTTCGCCGGCGGCAGGAATGACACGGGCCTCGCCCGCCGCACCCTCTTCGAGAAGAAAGAGGTACCCGCCGTAGGGACCGAAAGTAAGGACATACGGCGACTGCTCGATTTGGCGAAACCCTTTTCGGCTCACCAGTTCGTGAGGCAGCACTCCGGCATATTCCCGCATGTCCAGGGCACTTTCCTGGGGATAACGGGAAAGATTTACCGCAACCAGGATTTTTTCATCCCCGTAGGCTCGTATAAATGAAAAAACCTTCTTATTGGACGAGTGCACAATCTGCATGCTTCCTCTGCCGAATGACCTGAAGCGCTTTCTGTTGGAGATTAAATGGCGCATGAACCAGAGAAATGATGAGGGGGTTTTCTCCTCGGTTTCGGCGTTTCTGGTCTGAAAGTGGTATTCGGGATCTATCACCACCGGCAAATAGAGCTGCTGCGGGTCGGCTTTCGAGAACCCGGCGTTTCTGTCGGGGCTCCACTGCATAGGCGTGCGCACTCCATCCCTGTCGCCCAGGTAATAGTTGTCCCCCATAAGGATTTCGCTTCCGTAATAGACTATGGGGCTTCCGGGGAGACAGAAGAGGAGAGCATACAGGAGCCTTATCTTTTGCAGGTCGTTTCCGAGCAGGGGAGCCAGCCGTCTTCTGATACCCAGATTGATCCTGGCCCGGGGGTCTCTTGCGTACATGCGGTACATATAATCGCGCTCCTCGTCTGTGACCATCTCGAGGGTAAGCTCGTCGTGGTTGCGCAGGAAGAGCGCCCATTGGCAATTTTCGGGTATTTGTGGGGTTTGGTCCAGAATGTCCTGAATCGGGAAGCTGTCCTCCATTTGAATCGCCATGAACATCCGGGGCATAAGCGGGAAATGAAACACCATATGGCAAATGTCGCCGTTTCCGAAATAGGCCACCGCGTCCTCGGGCCATTGGTTGGCCTCGGCCAGCAGCATGCGGTCTTTAAATTTTGCATTCACGTGCGCCCGGAGCTGCCGGAGGAATTCGTAGGTCTCGGGCTGGTTTTCGCAGTTGGTGCCCTCTCGCTCGAAAAGATATGGTACGGCATCGAGCCGCATGCCATCTACGCCCATTTTCAGCCAAAAGTCTATCACCCGGAACATCGCCTTGCGCACGTGCGGGCTGTCGTAATTCAGGTCGGGCTGATGGGAATAGAACCTGTGCCAGTAATAAGCCTTGGCGACCGGGTCCCAGGTCCAGTTAGAGGTCTCGAAATCCGTGAAGATTATTCGGGCGTCCAAATACTTCTGGGGAGTATCAGACCATACGTAAAAATCCCGGTAAACCGAGCCTGGCTTTGAGCGCCTGGCTCTCTGGAACCAGGGGTGCTGGTCGGATGTGTGGTTGAGCACCAACTCGGTTATCACCCGTATGTCTCTTTTGTGGGCCTCTCTCAGAAATTCGCGGAAATCAGCCAGGGTCCCGTAATAGGGGTGAATGTTGAAAAAATCGGCGATATCGTACCCGCCGTCGCGCAGCGGGGACGGATTAAACGGCAGGAGCCAGACTGCTGTAACACCAAGGTCTTTGATATAATCGAGCTTTTGGCGAAGTCCCCTGAAGTCCCCGATCCCATCGTTATCACTGTCAAAAAATGCCTTGACGTGGACTTCGTAGATTATGGCGTCTTTGAACCATAGAGGATCGTTATTTAGCTCGGTTGTTTGCGGCATTGTTTCTCCTGGGGCCTACATGAAATAGTCGAAATCGGTCTCGCGACGCACCCGGGTCCGCAGCCTGAATATATGTGCCGGTGCGACCTGCGGATTCAATTTGACGAAATTACGTTCTCCGTACCAGATATACTTTTCGTCGCTCAAAAGGTCATGCCCAAGATAGGGCCGCCCGGGTGCAATGCCGAACTCCGAAAGGGGTATCCGGATCCAGCCCGACTGTGTGTGGGCCGGGTCAAGATTTACCACCACCAGGATTGAATCTGAGTCGGCAGGACCAGATTTCATGTAAAAGAGCAGTTGATCGTTATCGACCTCGCAGAAGCGCAGGTTTGTGGTTTCCTGGAGCGCCCTATTTTCTCTGCGAATGGCGTTGATCCTGGCGATGAAGTCCTTGAGGTTGCCCGGCATGTCCCAGTCCCAGTGGCGGACTTCGAATTTTTCCGAATCGAGGTATTCCTCGCGCCCCGGCAGTGCCTGGTTTTCCAAAAGCTCGAATGCCGGACCGTAAATGCCATAGTTGGACGAGAGAGTGGCGGCCAGAATTAGCTTGATAATAAATGCCGGCCTGCCCCCGTACTGGAGGTATTCGGGAAGGATGTCGGGCGTGTTGGGCCAAAAGTTCGGCCGGAAGTACTCCTTCATCACGGCGCCGGTCAGTTCTTCGAGATACTCTGTGATTTCCCGCTTTGAGTTCCGCCATGTAAAATATGTGTATGATTGTGAGAATCCGACTTTTGCAAGCTGGGCCATTACATTGGGTCGCGTGAAGGCTTCGGCGAGAAAAAGCGCATCGGGATACTCCCGCCTGACCTCCGCCATGAGCCATTTCCAGAACGCAAATGGCTTCGTGTGAGGGTTGTCGACCCGAAAGATCCGCACTCCCTTTTCTATCCAGAAAAGCACGATACTCTTCAACTCTTCCCAGAGAGCTCTCCAATTCTCAGATTCAAAATTGAGCGGGACAATGTCCTCGTACTTCTTTGGAGGATTTTCTGCATATTGAATGCTTCCGTCGGGCCGATGTTTGAACCACTCGGGGTGTTCTCTCACGTACGGGTGGTCCGGCGAGCACTGGAAGGCCAGATCAAGAGCTATTTCCGTCCCCTGTCTGGAGCAGCTTTCAACGAGGCTCTTGAAATCCTCCAAGGTCCCCAGCCGTGCGTCGATGGACTTATGGCCGCCCTCTTCGGAACCTATGGCCCACGGGCTTCCCGGGTCTTCTGTGGACGGGTTTATCGAATTGTTTTTCCCTTTACGGTTTGTCTTACCAATCGGGTGAATCGGCGGAAGATAGAGCACATCGAAGCCCATTCGGGCGATTTCCGGCAGCAGGGCTTCAAGGTCCCGGAGTGTGCCGGGCCTGGAAGGATCGGCCGATGCGGACCTGGGAAACCACTCGTACCAACTGCTGAAGCGCGCCTTTGGCCTTTCCACCAGGATTTCAAGTTCCTCCGATCTGAGGGCTGGTTCCAGGTCGGGGTTCAGACCCATAACGGTCGAATCCTGCCCAAGCGCCTGCAAAACGGCCATTTCCGAGCTATTTTTGTTCCTGAGCGCTTCTGCAAAGGCTGCCATTTTGGCTCCGACGTTCCCTCCCGTTCTCGCGGCCGCGTCCTCGATCATTCCGGCGCCGATCAGCATGTCGATCGACACGTCCTGGCCAGCGGCAACTTTTTTCTTAAGCCCTTCCTGCCACGTCTTGAAATGATCGATCCAGCCTTCGACCGCAAACCGGTAAGTCCCGAGCATATGAACGGTAAATTCGCCCTGCCATGAATCGTTTACCAGAAACTCCATTGGGGCGGCGGTCCAGTCGGGGGAGTCCGGAGTACGATAAAGGAGTCGGGCCGCAACCACATTTTGCCCTTCGGCAAACACGTTCGCCGTAACAACGACCCGATCGCCCCTAACACGCTTTGCCGAAAACCTGCCGCACTCCACAATGGGCCGTATGTTCTCAATCACAACTCGTGCTGGAGATGGCTCTGTCATCAAAACTCTCTCTTCGACTCAGTTTCGCCGGAATGACTTGGCCCCGGATCTATTTGGATCAATTATAAATTAATACCTTTTCCCTTATGTGCAATGAAAGGGCTAGGTCACATTTGCCTGCGCCGCCTGACCCGGGAAAACTTATATTTTGCGGCATCAAGGAACAATTTTCATCAATTAGGGGTAAACTTGAGACAAAACGAAACAGCAAAAATCGGTGTTTGAAGTTGGAAGAAAGTGCACTATCAAACAAAGGGATGTTGAATTACAGGAGAGTGGAGCAACTTTTATAGTCAGGCTTCCAGTCCAAGTTCAATTGATCAAGCAGCCATAATTAAACGATACCAAAAGGCCTGCGTTTGCATCCCGTTTTTGGGCATATTGAAGTGGAGCAGAATCAAGCGAGGATAAAGAGGTGATACAGGTGAGAAGATCAAGATCAGGGACCTGCCTAAAATTGAAGTAGATGAAAGCCAGATGCGCACCTATTAAATTTTGGAAAACACGAAACACGCTGGGGTGAAGAAGGCAAAAACCGAAACAAGAGGCTGTAAGGGTTAGACACGTCGACGAATGTTCCCTCGGAACAGGCGCAGGAAATTCAGGTCCAGGCTGTCAATCTGGCGGGTAGGCAAAAGTGGGGCCTTCGCCGCGACCAGATACGAAGCTGCGTTCAGGAATACATCGCTTAATTTTAGACGCTGCGCTGCCTCTCTTCGATCAGATCCTTGTAGAATTCGATGGTCTGTCTGGCCACGCTTTTCCAACTGAATATTTCTTCCGTTCGCCTGCGGCCGCGTTTCCCCATTTCCCGGGCAAGGTCAGGGGCATCGAGGAGCCGATTGATCGACTCGGCCAGACTTTTTGAATATGCCTCCGGGTCTCTTGGCTCGGGATCTGTTTCGCTTTGCGGCTCAAACCGGACCAGCAAGCCGGTTTCACCCTCAATGACGATTTCCGGGATTCCTCCAACCGCTGCGCCAACCACGGAAGTCCCGCACGCCATCGCCTCGATGTTGATCAGTCCGAAGGGCTCGTAAACAGAGGGACAGATGAAAACGGAGGCAAGTGAATAAAGCTTTATGACTTCGCTTATCGACAGGAATTCAGGTATCCATACAATCTGTCTGTCGCTCTTCTTCCGTGCCTCTTCGACCCTTCGCTCCATCTCGCGGCCGATCTCGGGTGTGTCGGGCGTTCCGGCGCACAGGACTATCCCGACGCCTGACCTGATATGCCTGACGGCGTTGACCAGGTGAATGATTCCTTTTTGCCTTGTTATCCTGCCTACGAAGAGCACGAAAGGCTTTTCAGGGTCAATGCCGTGTGCGGCAAGGACCGATTTGTCCGGGTCCGGCGCATACCGCTCCGGATCTATCCCATTGTAGATTACGCGCACCTTATCGGGGGAAACTCCATACAGGTCCTGCACGTCGGTTTTCATTGCGCCGGAGACGGCTATTACACCTTCCGCACTCTGAAACGCGGTCCTTTCGATCCAGCCGCTCACTTTGTAGCCGGGTCCGAGTTGCTCTTCCTTCCAGGGCCGCTGTGGTTCCAAGGAATGCGTGGTAAGGACCAGGGGCGAACCGGTCAACTGCTTTAGCAGGCAGCCTGCCAAATGTGTGTACCAGGTATGGCAGTGTATAATGTCCGCTCTGTCCAGGACACCGGCCATCTGGATATCGCGGAGGAGGACCCCTGCGAGCTTCTCCAGACGTGTTTCCCGAAATCCGAAATTAAAGGCCGGGTCTATTCCGGTCACCTTCAGGCCTGGCGCATTCAAACACTGGGAGCCAAAACAAAGGACCTCTACAGAGTGCGCCCCATTATCAGCGGCTGCAAGTTCACGCGTGAGGTTTTCAACGTGAACACCAGCTCCCCCGTAGATGTTCGGAGGATATTCGTTGGTCAGTATGGCGATTTTCATTTCCGGTAATCTTTTCCTCTGGAAGACGTCGTTGAAAGGATTATGAAGCATACACATCGGGCCGAGTAAAGGGAAGAACCCGTTTGATACTTGCTACCCCGCTACCGTCCAGACCCTGCCGCGCCGTTCTCTAGGAGCGTGATGGAGAATAAGCATTTTCCAAAAAATATTCTAGAAAAGTGGAAACCAGTGCATCCAAACGACCTGTAGTTTGACCAATGATGTACTACTTGGCCGCTTGTAACGGCTGGAAAGTGGGAAGTTAGCTGGAACTAATTAATACTCCGTCAGGCTCCTAGCGAATGCGGTTTTCGGCACTGAGAGTTAATTAACACATTCCTTGCCAATCCAGGAAATCCAAAGAACGGACCACGCATAACGCGTTATGATCTTAATATTTGAATTCCCCTGAACCGGCAACATGTCGAACGAGATCGAAAACTGGAACAAGAGTGTTAATGACGGCGGGCCGATCACATATACCGCTATGCCGCTGATCAGATTATCGAAATACTGCGGCCGAACACTGTCGGGGATTATTGCATAGGCGAAAAAAGAAACCAGCGAGGTTAACAGTAAGGAGTAGGCAAAGATAACAAATCCCGCACGATTCGATATAGACAGCCCGAACGGCGTAAGAGAAGAGCATCACGCCGAAGATGAACCATGGGGCCGCATGTCCAACCGCTTGCTCGGCGATGCCGCCGACGTAGAAAGCCGATGAGCCGAGGTCGTTGAGGACAATGGCGGCAGCGCGCCAGAAGGAAATGAACGAGAGCATCACCGATGTGACGACGACCACTTTCGTCGTCCGTTTGGCCGGCTTCATCTGATCTCCGTGCCAGAATCAGGTGATAATCGGTATCCGGAATGCTGGGACCATGAAACAGGAGCGGCTAAAGTTTTCTAGTGGCCGTAAAGAGGTTTGCGAGAGCTTTGGCTGTCTCGCCGATGACCATGGCGTACGTTGCAATATGGTCGGCGGTTTCAATGGCTTTGCTCGTTTCACCAAGACCTGTCCGTAAGTCGTTGGTGATATCAACCACATTTTCCGATGCCGTGGCGATATTGGGAATAACCTGGTTGAGGGCTTCCTTATTTTTTTTCAGGATTGCCCCAATATCCTTAACTGCGGCGTTCACGTTTCTGAGTGTAATAGCAGCATAGCCGCCGGCCACCACTATCACCAGAAAAATAACGAGCTGTCCCAGTTGACTGAAGGTGATGTATCCTTCCACAAGAAATTCCTTTCCTAAGGAGGTGGTTCTTAATTTTTCTTATCCGCTCCTTCGTCCTCCTTGGGTGATTCTTTAAGCGCTCCTTTGGCCGCATCGGAGTTCTTCCCGGCCGCCGTGCGCACACGAGAGCTTTTTTCCTCTACCGCACTTGTTAACCGGTGCCCGGCGTGGGAAGCATTTTCTTGTATTTTCCCCCATGCCTCGCAACCCCGCCGGATTAAATCCTCACGCGTTTCTTTCCCGGCCTTGGGAGCGAAAAGAACGCCTGCTAGCGCACCCACGGTGCTGCCAATGGTAACGCCGAGCACCAGAATCCGGGTCTTTTTTAGGCGTAGGGCTTTCTCGCGATCGATTCTTGCCTGTCGTACTCGGTCAGCTATTTCCTTCATAATCATGGCCGACCCTCCTACTGTAATAAGATTCTTCAACATGGCCACACTACCTCAATTGAAAGAAAACGAACGCTTTAAGCTGACGGCGGACAGATTAGGCGCGGTTAACGACCTCGGAGAACCGCCAGCACGACGATAATGATTAGCACTAGAACAAGAACGCCGCCAAGCCCGGTCCCGCCATAATGGCTATAGCCATAATAGCCGCCGCCGCCGCCGAACAACAGGATCAGTATAACGATAAGTAAAATTGTTCCCATTTCCCATCCTCCTTTTCGTTAGCCCCAAGTGACTCATGCGCCGCCCCTTGCGCTGTGGGAATGCCCGCGGCTCTGCCTCAGTCAGCCATGGGAGTGAGGTGATACGAAATCGCTTTTTGCTGGTTTGGAAAAATAAGCACCCGTGGTGGATGGTGTCAACGGCGTTTACATGCCGATTTTTTTGAGAAGTGATGAAAAGAATCATCAGGGTGTTCCATTGTGTTGCGGGGGAATAATGGGCGGTTTTCGCAAATTAGTCTTCAGGCGCGCTGTCTTGCTCGCGCAGGTCTTAAAAGAGGGCCTTCACCCGAATTTGAGGACAAACTACTCCTATGGGTGCTTCCAGGCCACTCAATTAAAATCCGAGCCTTTATCACAATAATGTGCTAGCTCCGGGGCTCACGCCGACTCGGCAGGGCCGCTCCAGCGACATCCTTAACACCGGAAACAACGCCCATCAAAATCCCACGCACGGCACCGACGGCGTTTTCACCCAGAGATCCCGCAGCCTCGATGGCACCATT
>JBEKQE010000143.1:0-12962 GCA_049520035.1 Syntrophobacteraceae bacterium
GGACTCTCTCTGGGAATGAAGATCGACAACTTTCCCAGACGCGATGAAATCGAACAGAGAAGAAAGGAGCAGGAATAATCCATGCGCCACGGAGTTTCCGGCAGAAAACTGAACCGGACGACGAGCCACCGTCTCGCCATGTTCCGGAATATGGTTACCTCGCTTCTCAATCACGAACGCATTTACACAACGGTGCCCAAGGCCAAGGAAATGCGCCGCTGGGCCGAATGGATGATCACCCTGGGTAAACATGGCGGCCTGCATTCCCGAAGGCAGGCGCTTTCGGTTATTCGAGAAAAAAATGTTGTGTACAAGGTATTTGAGGAGCTTGCCAAAAGATACCAGGATCGGGCCGGCGGCTATACGCGGATCGTGAAAGTGGGATTCAGGCGGGGTGACGCCTCTCCCATGTGCATGCTGGAGCTGATAACCGAGGGCGGTGAAAAGGCCAAAAAGAAGGGCAAAAAATCCAAAAAGAAGGCCCAAGCCGCTCCGGCAAAGAAGGAAAGCTCCACGAGCTGAAAATAACAGAACCACGGATGAAGGAGCGCAGCGCGGGGGATAAAAGCTGATAAACGCAAAAATGCTTTTGGGTAAAGAGGTAGTCGTGGAATTGAAAGCCCTTGAGCATTCAGTTCATCCCACGGAGGACAGATGCTGAATTATCAGTGTCCATCTGTGTTCATCCGCGGTTCATTCCGTGTTTATCGGTGGTCTGAAAACCCTCAGCCCTGATTGTCTTCTTCTTTTTCTTTTTGGACGTAAGAACAGCATTCTCTACAGGTAAATCCGCTCCACATCCCTTTGGCAGCCTTATCCAGGCATCCGTCGTAATGCGGGCAGGCGAAATTGCGTACTCCCTTGCCCTCCTTGCACATCATGGGATAGGGAGCGTCCTTATCCACTCTCTCGGGTTGAACGAGCTGTCCTCGAGAACCTTTTTCCTTCGCCATGTGTACAAACTCCTGATTACCCTCCGGCCCGAAGCGGCTCGGCGTAAAAAAAAACTAAATCCCCAGCGCGTGCTTAACTATTCTTCGGTAAACCCATTATAATCTTCTATGTTCAGAATGTGACCAGCTTAAAGCCTTTTAATCTAAAAAATAGGTCACCAGGAATCAAATGTTTACTGTCTCTCGCCGAAAAATTCGAAAACTTTCACCGTTCCGAAGCGGGCTCCACAGGCCTCCCGCGAACGCCCAGCGCGCCAGATAGACATGTCGCGCGGTCGGCCTGCCCGCTACGCGCTCGCACGTCGCAGGGTGGTTATTTCTTTTCGGTAGGGTGCTATATAAGTCTATCATACGAGGAAGGTCCCGAAATGAAACAGGAAAAAAAACGGAGCCTGGCCCATTTTCTGATGCCGGCTGCCTGCCTGATCTTCGGGATATCGACCCTGGCCATGCTGTCCGGATTCGAACCTTTTTATTCCGGCTACTATTCATTTGCCTGGTGGAGCTACATTATCTTTATCGAGTCTTTCCTCTATTGCCGGGGAGCAAAATCGCTCCTGTTTGAAAATCCCTGGAAATTCCTTCTTCTTCTTCCCCTGTCCGCCACCGTGTGGCTTGTCTTCGAAGCATTGAATTTCCGGCTCTCGGACTGGCATTACCTCAATATACCCTCTGACACGGTTGTTAGATGGACGGGATACCTCGTTGCCTATTCGACGGTTTTGCCGGGAATTTTTTCGACAACGGCGCTGCTGGAATTCATGGGAGTTCTAAAAAATTCCAAGGCGGCCCCCATCGACGACCCTCAAAGGCTACGTGGTGTGCCACCGCCGAAGGCAGTGGCCAAGTTGGCTGGCGGTCGCACCGCCTATAAGCCTTTCATTCTCATAGGTGTGCTCTCTCTGCTTTTGCCTCTCGTTTGGCCGAAGTACTTTTTCCCCCTGGTCTGGGGCGCTTTCATATTCCTGCTGGAACCGCTAAATCACAAGGCCGGCGCTCCTTCCCTGCTGCGGGAATGGGAAAAGGGGTCGCTGAGGAACTTCTATCTTCTGCTTCTGGCCGGGGCCGTATGCGGGCTTTTGTGGGAGTTATGGAACTTCCGGGCAGGGTCGAAATGGATATACACCCTACCCCACTTCGGGTCCTTGAAAATTTTTGAAATGCCTTTGCTCGGGTTCCTGGGGTTTCCGCCCTTTGCCGTCGAATGCTATACAATGACCACTGCCTTTTTCCTTCTGATCTCCAAAATCAGGGAGAAATACCCCCCGGTCCGGGCACTCGGCATATATGCGGCCGTGGCCGTCTTGATAGTGCTCTTCGACCTCCTCGTTTTCGCGGGAATAGACCGCTTCACCGTCATATCTTTCCAGGATTTCAATTTTATCGGTGTGCGCCCGTGAGGGAGAAGCGGGAAGCAAGAAGCGGGAAGCAAGAAGCAGGGAGCGGGGAGCAGGGAGCGGGAAGCGGGAAGCAGGAAGCAGGAAGCAGGCAGAAGCCAGATTCCTCAGTCCTCACGCCTGTCGAAGGGTCTCTGAGGTGTCCGATTATCACGAAAGCACCTTTGTTTAGATTTAGCCTCCGTGCTATGATGGTTTGGATGGAATCGCTCTTTGGTTGAAGGAGGCGGCTAAGGATGTTTGCATTTAGCTGCCTGATGAATTTCGTCCATCAGATGCCGATTGCCGTGGAGGTACTGAAATGACCATTAATGATCGGGTCGAAATCAACCCCAAAATCATGTTGGGAAAACCAGTGATTCGTGGGACTCGCATCACCGTTGAGCTCATTGTACGGAAGCTCAGCGAGGGAGCAAAGGAAGAAGATCTTATTAATGCCTATCCCCACCTCAGTGTGGAGGATATTCGGGCCGCCCTCGCTTATGCTGCGGACAGCCTCGCTCACGAAGAAGTGATCCTCCATCAAACCGGTGCATCAAATGTCGAAGCAGGCGATTCGATTCCTGGCAGATGAGAGCTGCGATTTTGCGGTAGTTCGTGCACTGCGAGCCGCCGGCCATGACGTCAAAGCAATTGTGGAAGTCTGCCCCGGAATCCCCGATGAGGAAGTCATGCGTATTGGCGCCCAGGAGAGGCGTGTTCTGCTCACAGAGGACAAGGATTTCGGTTGGCTGGTTTTTGCCGGAACAGGCGGCAGTGCAAGCGTCATCTTCATAAGGTTTCCCATGCAAACACGATCTATGCTCCCTGAAACCATCGTTGGATTCGTGAAGCAAGCTGGGAGCAAACTCATAGGATCTTATGCGGTGGTTGAGCCGGGTCGAATGCGATTAACCGGAATCCCGAAGAGATAAGCCTATTGTTATGCATTCGAAGGTGTCCACGAAAGGCTGGGTTGTCATTCCCGCCGCCCTGCGCAAGCGTTATCGCTTGAAGCCTGGAACGGTGGTCGGGTTCCGGGAAGAAGGCGAAAAGATTCTTATCGTCCCCAGAGGTTCCGATCCCGTCGAGGGGTTGTTCGGGAAGCAAGAAGCAGGAAGTCTCTCTTCCGTCCTCCGTCCTCAGTCCTCAGCCCTCAGTCCTCAGCCCTCAGTCCTCAGTCCTCGCGCCTGTCGAAGGGTCTCTGCGGCGTCCGCTTATCACAAAAGCACCTTTGTTTAGATTTGGCCTCCATGCTATGATAATTTGAATGGAATCCCTCTTTGGTTGAAGAAGGCAGCTAAGGATGTTTGCATTATCTGCATCAATTTAAAGGGTCGATCATGAAAAGAGACGACATTCTCGCAGTCTTACGCGAATTCATGCGAGATCACGCGGAAGAATACGGCATCCTCGAGATCGGGATATTCGGCTCGACTGCACGGGACGAGGCCCGGGAGGAAAGCGACGTGGACATCCTCGTCAAGACGAAGACACCCAATCCGTTCGCGCTGGTGCACGTCAAGCAGGCTATTGAAAGACGAGTTCATAAACATGTCGATATCATCCGTGTGCGCGAAAAAATGAATCCTTTTCTCAAGGAACGTATAGAGAAAGAGGCGCGCTATGCTTGATAAGGAGCCATCGTTTCCTTCCATTTTCATTCATTCAGCCCATTTTTCGAAAGATGCGCGATTCTTTGATAGAAGGAGGACAAGATGAACGTGAAATGGAAAGATCATATCGTGAGTACTTCCGACGTACTCAGAGGAAAGCCGCGCATTAATGGAACGAGGATTCCGGTGAGTCTGGTGTTGGGTTACCTCGCGGCAGGTGCTTCCCATGAAGAGATCATCAGGGAATTCCCAGATCTTACAAGCGAACACATCATGGCGTGCCTCGACTACGCCCGTGAGTTGGCAGAATTCGAGGTGGCGGTCTGATGGGGCTGAAATTCTTTGCAGACCATTGTGTTCCTGCCTCCGTGATCCAATCAATGCGTGACGCCGGACACGAAGTCTTGCGGCTCAAAGAGCATATCCCTCAGGATTCCTCCGACCCAGCCGTGATTTCGAAAGCTGACGAGTTGGATGCCATTCTGATTTCCTTGAACGGCGACTTTGTCGATATCGTGACGTATCCGCCACGTGGCTACAATGGCATCATCGCCCTCCAGGTGCGGAACCATCCGCAAGCAATCCTGGAGATTGTCGACAGGCTGATCATCTACCTCTCATCCCATCTGGAGATAAGCCATTACAAAGGGAAGCTGTTCCTGGTGGAAGCACACAGGATCAGAATACGCGAGTGATCGCACCATTATATGTGCCTGAAACACTTGGAGCTTTGACAGCTTGAGCGGTCCTTACGCCACGGGTCAGCCGCACCTCTTCCCTATGACGGCCCTCGCTCTCCTCCGCGCCCTATCCTTGACTGGACTATGCCCCGCCTCTGCGGTGAAATGCTTTTGGCCCTTTGGTTGCGGCCCAGGGCTGCTTTGCGTCCTCTGCTTCGAAAAGTCCTTTTCCTGCGTCTCCGGGTGTCCCAACGGGACATGAGTTGCTGCGGTGAATTGTTTTTCGTCTTTTGCTACAATACGACTTTCGTTAATCTCTACTGGGATTTTGTAAATGAAACTTGCCGCTCTCGTCAGCCTCGGATGCGCTAAAAACCTCGTTGACAGCGAGAACATGGCCAGGCAACTGCTCGAGATGGGCTGGCAGATGACCCGGGTTCTTCCCGAGGCCGAACTCATCGTAGTCAACACGTGCGGATTTTTGGAGAGTGCCGTACAGGAGGCAATAGAGGCGATCCTTCAGGCGGCGCAACACAAGATATCCGGAAAGTGCCGCATGCTGATCGCCGCCGGATGCATGGTCCAGAGGTATGGGAAAAAGCTTCTGAGAGAACTGCCGGAAGTTGACCTCTTTTTGGGGGCCTCCCATTACCTCGCGCTGGAAGCCGCTGTGGAATCGAAGCTCGCCGGAAACCCGAAGCGGCTCTGGATCGCAAGGCCGGCGCAGGTCCCCGGCAGCGAAGCCGGCTGGGCAATATCGACCGGTTCTCATTCGGCGTACCTGAGAATTGCCGAGGGCTGCGGCAATTCGTGTTCTTTCTGCATTATCCCCAATCTGCGGGGGCCGCTCAGGAGCAGGAAGGAAGCGGATATTCTTGCTGAAGCGGTCCGGCTCGCGTCTGCCGGTACAAAAGAAATCAACCTGATTGCCCAGGATACCACGGCATTCGGGCTTGACCGAAACGACACTGAAGCCCTGCCGAGGCTTTTGGAAAAGCTCGATGAGATGCCGGGCCCGGAATGGATACGGCTGCTCTACTCATATCCCGACCGCATTACCGGCCGGCTGCTCAATGCCATGGCGAATTCACGCAAGGTCGTGCCTTACCTGGACATCCCCATCCAGCATTGCGCGCCGGCAATCCTCAAGGCAATGGGACGTCCGCCCGACAGTCCGGAAAGGGTTATCGATAAAATCCGCTCCGCCCTCCCGGGGGTTGCATTGCGCACTTCGATCATAGTGGGCTTCCCGGGTGAGACGAGAGCGGAGTTCAAGTCGCTGCTGGCTTTCATGGAACGAGTCGAGTTCGACCATGCGGGAGTTTTTATCTATTCGCCCGAAGCCGGGACAAGGGCCGCGCGCCTCCCCGGCAGGCCCGGCAAAAAGAGAGTCGAAAGCAGGCGCGCCGCCCTGCTCGAAGTCCAAAGGGAGATTTCCAGGCGAAAACTTAGGCTGCTGATTGGACGAAATCTGCCGGTCCTGATTGAAGGCCCGCACCCCGAAACCGATCTGCTCCTTGCGGGACGTCTGCCCACCCAGGCGCCGGAGGTGGACGGGGGCGTCATAGTCACAGCGGGTTATGCGGAAGCGGGAGAAATCTGCCGGGTACAGATCACTGCCGCGCATGATTATGACCTGGAAGGGATTATTCAATAAAAGTCTTGAGGCATGCCTGCCTGTTCGGGTTTTTCAGCTTGCGAAGGGCCTTTTTCTCGATCTGTCGGATCCTTTCTTTGGAGACATTGAAAAGTTTGCCTATTTTCTCCAGGGTCTCAGCCGGATGGCCGTCGAGGCCGAACCTCAGCCGCAGGATTTTTTCCTCTCTTGGCTGCAGGGTCGAGAGCAGGGTACGCGTGATCCCGGCCAACTCCCTGTCCGAGCACTCTTCGACCGGGGACAGCGCCCTTTCGTCTTCGATAAAGTCTCCCAGCCTCTGTTCGTCCTCCCCTATGGGAGTCTCAAGCGAGATAGGCTGAGCGGCCAACGTCAGGACCATCTGAACCTTTTCGACCGGCAGCTTCGAACGTTGCGCAATTTCGCCAGGCATCGGTTCGCGCCCCAGTTCCTTGAGCAGTTCGTAGTAGACCTTGAAGAAAAGGTTCTTCAACTCGATGAAATGCACCGGCAAGCGGATTGTTCTCGTTTTGTCGTAGATTCCGCGAATGATGCTCTGCCGGACCCACCATGTCGCATACGTGCTGAACCGGTTTCCCTTGGTGTGGTCGAACCGGCCGACCGCTTTCAGCAGACCGAGGTTTCCCTCCTGAATCAGGTCATCGAAAGTCATGCCCCGGCCCCTATAGCGCTTGGCTATGCTCAGGACCAGTCTGAGGTTAGCCCTGACCATCTCCTGTTTGGCCGTGTCCACAGCCCTCATGATTGCATGAACCCTGGTCAGCGAGATCGAGAAGAGCGGATTTTCCGGGTGCTCGTTGGCGGCTCGCTCCAGCGTGCGCACAACGACCTTAAGTACCTTATCCCTCACGCCGGGGAAGGTTTTCTCGTGCTCCAGGAGTTTTTTGACTTTTTCGTTAAGCTCAGCCATTATCCCGTCATCGGGCACATGTTCCCAAACGATCTGCACCAGTTCGTTCTGTCCTTCCCTGATTACCTGAGCAAGCTCGGTTTCGCGCTCCTGGGTGAGCAAAGGATAGCTGGACACTTCCTTGAGATAACATGTGATGTGGTCTTCTTCAAAATCTTCTATGACGGCCGCAGTAGCTTCAGCCTCGACCGGCCCTTCTTCTTCGGGTTCCACTTCGGAGAGCGCAGGAATACCGGCCTCTTCGTCGGAACCGACGCGGTCGATCTGCTCCAGATCCAAATCAGGGCCGTTAAACCTGCCCTCTATGACTTGCGCCTCGAGCAGACTTTCAAAATCGTCCTCCGAAGCCGGTTTTTTAAAGTAATAATCAAAAGGCAGGCACTTTTCAGAGCCACCATAAGCTTTCATGTTGTTCTCCTTTGCGGCAGCCGTGTTACGAACTGCTGGCATCTGCCGCCGCCCCAGCAACACGGCAATCATCCGGCATTGCGAGAGTACACCACTGCACGGATGACTTCAATATTAAACAAGTTAAGATATTTTGAGTGTTTAGTCAATACTTAGTAGTTGGTGCTTAAAGGTGGGACGTCATGGTCCCCAAGAGATGTAAATCCTGATTGAAAAAATCGTCAGGCTAAAGATGTATTTCAACAATATCGCCATCCTGCAGCACATAATCCCGCTGGACCATTTGCCCGCCGAATACTGAGTTGCCCCACACCTTTGCGAACTTGAGCCTGGCTACGAAATCCTTGTGGATTTGTTCGGCAAGCTCTTCAATCGTGCTGTCTTCAGGGAGTACGAAGGGAGACGTTAGATCGGGCTCCTTGCCGGGTGATTTGGTATAGACGCGGATAACAGCGGCCATTTCATAGATCTTGCCGAGAAACCCCGACAGATTGTATCCGGCCAGGATCGAGATGGGGATCGATGGCAGCCGAAGTTCGCAAAGCTCTAGAAATACGCGGTAATCCTCTTCGTCCAATTCGTTATCGACCTTGTTTACCAACAGCAGGACCTTCTTTATGAACGGGGCCTTCTTCAAGTCCGCCGCAATGGGAGTTCCGGGCGGATATATTCTCAGGCCGTTCAGAAAAGCCATGGCGTCTGCCGTCTGCTGCAGCGGATCGCCCCGAATATCAACCACCACCACTATTATGTCTGTGCGCCTGAGCAGGTCTGCCAGTCCCGGGTCGATGAATTCGCTGGGAACAGGCGGGGTATCGATGAGCTGGAACTGAATATTTTCAAAGTTGGCCATTCCCGGAGTGGGCTTCCAGGTGGTATGGGGAAAGTCCGCCACCTCGGGTTTGGCGTTTGTCAACGCGGCTACAATAGAGGATTTTCCAACATTGGCGACCCCCACAATGATGACCTGGGCTGCCCCCTCCCTTTCGATGCCGTAGGCCGAGGCCCCTTTTGCCGAACCTTTCTTCTGCTGCGCATCGGATTTATGCTTTGCTATGCGTTTGCGCAGATCGGCCCTGAGCTTATCGGTGCCCTTGTGCTTGGGCATGATCGTAAGCATCTCTTCCAGGGCTTCTATTTTCTCCTCCGCAGTTTTTCCTTCCCTGTAGCGCTTTTCTGCTTCAAAATAAGGGGGAGGCAGATTGGCTGGCATGTCCCTTTCCCTGTAAGGAGAACCGAAATTGCTTTGCAAAAAGTGCAACAAAGAGCTCGAACTGGTAAAAGCCTGACGCACGGCTTACCTGCGCTGCCGTGAATGCGGCGCAATATATAACATACTGGATTATCGTGAGGAACTCACGGACGAACTGGAAAAAGCTCTCTCATTTTGCAGAGTGGACCGGCTCTGAGCAGTTTTGAGTTCTGAGTTTTTAGTTTTTAGTAAAAGACTAAAAACTCAGCAGTCGTGGGATTGTAATTAACTCAAAACTAAAAACTGGAAACTCAAAACTCTCCAAGTTTGTCGCGGATCAGTTTTCCGGCAAGATTGAGAGCATCCTTGAGCTTATCGGGTCTGTTGCCTCCAGCCTGAGCCATATCGGGCCGTCCACCGCCGGAGCCGCCCACTTCCTTGACGATCTCTTTTAAGAGATTTCCGGCGTGCAACCTGGCTGTCAATTCCTGGGTCACCCCGGCCAGCAGGAAGACCTTTCCCCCTGAGGCAGCTCCGAGAACGGCTATCCCTTTAGTAAACTTCTCCTTGAATTTATCATTGATCTCTCGAAGGACCTTTGGATTATCAGCTTGGATTTGAGTAACCAGGACTCTCACACCGTATATTTCTTCGGTCTGATCGAAAAGATCAGCCGAGCGCCTGCCGGCAACGGAGGCCTTAAAAGCTTCGAGTTCTTTTTCCATTTGCCGCTGTTGGGCAAGTATCTTTTCAATGCGTTCGGCCACTTCGGAAGGGGCTGCCTTGAGCGCTTCTGCGGCGTGATTCAGGACTTGCCTGTGCCGGTTTATGTATTCGAGCGCGTGACGGCCGGCAAGGGCCTCGATTCTGCGGACTCCGGCTGCAATGCTGGTTTCCTGGATGATTAAGAAAACCCCGAGTTCACCTGTCCAGTGCGTGTGCGTACCGCCGCAAAGCTCGCGACTGAAGCCCGGAATTTCAACCAGCCGGACGCGGTCACCGTATTTTTCTTCAAAAAGCGCCATAGCCCCGGTTTGCAGGGCTTCCTCCAGTCCCATTACCCGAACGTTGAGCTGCTGGTTTCGACGGATTTCATCATTTACCAGCCGCTCGATCTGAACCTGTTCTTCCGGGGTCACTGCGGTGAAATGGGTGAAATCGAACCGGAGGCGGTCCGGCGCGACAAGCGATCCGGCCTGCTTTGCGTGATCGCCGAGTACATTGCGCAGGACCGCGTGCAGGATATGTGTGGCTGTGTGGTGGATTTCGGTGTCCTTGCGCAACTGGGCGTCAACTGCCAGATGAACCGTATCGCCGACGTGGAAAGATCCGGATTCGACCTTGCCCGCATGAACGATCAGGTTTCCGGGTAGCTTTGCGGTATCGGAGACGACGATTTTTCCCGACGATCCGGTAATCACCCCCGTGTCGCCCACCTGCCCGCCTGTGGCCCCATAAAAGGGGGTGCTGGAAGTGACCAGCTCCACAGCCATTTCTTCGGAGGCCGAGCCGATTTCTTCGCTGCCGCTGATCATCGCAATAATCTCGGAATCCGCCTGCGTAGTTTCATAACCCAGAAACGTGGTGGTGACGCCTCTTGTGCAAATCTGCCGGTAGACTTCAGGGATCTGGCGCTCGCCGCTCCCTTTCCAGGCCGCTCTGGACATCTCACGCTGCTTTTCCATGAGACTGTGGAAACCGGCCTCGTCCACTTGAAAACCGAGTTCCCTGGACATGTCGGTAACAATGTCGATAGGGAAACCGTATGTATCGTAGAGCTTAAAGATGAGCGCTCCGGGGATCGTTTGGGCTTTTTCGTCGCTCAGGCGCCTTATTTCGGTCTGCAAAAGCCTCAGTCCGTTATCCAGGGTTTCATTGAATCGTTCTTCTTCGCTCTGGATGACACGGGTTATGAAGCTGCGGCTTTCCAGCAATTGGGGATATGCGTCCTGCATGGATTCAATGACCGATACGGCGACCTCGGACATAAACGGCCTGTCGATCCCGAGAAATCGCCCATGCCTCAAAGCGCGCCGAATTACGCGCCTTAACACATAGCCGCGCCCTTCGTTGCTTGGCAAAGCACCGTCTCCGATCAGAAAGGCCGCTGCGCGGCCGTGATCGGCGATGACCTTGACTGAGACGTCCTTTTCCGTCGAGGACCCATATTTGTATCCGGTAAGTTGCTCGATCTTCGCCATCATTGGGGCAAACAGGTCCGTGTCGTAATTTGACGGGACCTTCTGGATTACGGCGGCTATTCTCTCAAGTCCCATACCGGTGTCAATGCTGGGTCTGGGGAGAGGTTCGAGGGCGCCGTCCTCAAAGCGGTTAAACTGCATGAACACAAGGTTCCACAATTCCAGGTACCGGTCGCAGTCACATCCCGGCTTGCAGTCCGCCCTCCCGCATCCTATGCCCGGCCCCTGGTCGATGATGATCTCCGAGCATGGCCCGCAGGGACCGGTATCGCCCATGGCCCAGAAATTATCCTTTGTCGGAAATGCGAGAATTCGTTCCTCTGGAAGATATCGCGCCCAGAACCTGCGGGCTTCTTCGTCCGCTCCGAGGTTCATTTCCAGGTCGCCTTCGTGGATCGTGGCATAGAGCTTATCCTTGGGCAGGCCCATATCCACGGTCAGAAACTCCCATGCGAATCTTACCGCATCCTCTTTGAAATAATCGCCGAAGGAAAAATTCCCGAGCATTTCGAAAAAGGTATGGTGCCGCGCCGTGCGGCCGACGTTTTCGAGGTCGTTGTGCTTGCCGCCCGCGCGCATGCATTTCTGGCTGGTAGTTGCACGAGAATATGGCCGCTTTTCCTCGCCCAGGAAAGTCCTCTTGAACTGCACCATGCCCGCGTTGGTAAAAAGAAGGCTTGGGTCGTCGTGAGGAATTACCGAAGAGCTTTTAACAATCGCATGTCCACGCTCATTGAAAAACTTGAGGAAGGCCTTTCGTATCTCGCTGGCTTTCATCAATGCAATCTCCTGACTTTCTAAGGTATCTTTAATTATACCAAAGGAGGGAAGGCCCTTACGGATGCCGGAAGACGGAAAACGGAAGACGGAAAACGGATGGCGGAAGACGGATGCCGGAAGACGGATGCCGGAAGACGGAAAACGGATGGCGGAAGACGGATGCCGGAAGTATAATTGACCAGTTTTTTCCGTCCTCTGTTCTCCGTCCTCCGTTCTCTGTCCTCTGTTCTCCGTCCTCCGTTCTCTGTCCTCTGCTCTCCGACTTCCGTCAGTCAGCCGCCACTAATGCAGCGCCGGCAACCGGTTTGAGATTGCAAGCCTGGCGAATTTTCCCCTCGATGTCGGAGATCAGTTCGGGATGATCTCTCAGAAAATTCTTCGCGTTTTCCCTTCCCTGTCCCAGTCTTTCTCCATTATACGAATACCATGTGCCGGACTTCTCTATAAGGTTTGACTCCACTCCCAGGTCCAGAATTTCGCCCTCCTTGGATATGCCGCGTCCGTAAATGATATCGAATTCGACCTCCTTGAACGGGGGCGCGATCTTGTTCTTTACTACTTTTACCTTGGTCCTGTTACCGACAACTTCCTGACCTTCCTTGATCGGGCCGACCCGGCGGATGTCGAGCCTCATGGTGGCGTAGAACTTGAGCGCGTTTCCTCCCGTCGTGGTCTCGGGCGAGCCGTACATAACCCCTATTTTCATTCGGATCTGGTTGGTGAAAATGACGCAGGTCTTCGACTTGCTGATAGCGGATACGAGTTTGCGGAGCGCCTGGCTCATGAGCCGCGCCTGGAGTCCCACGTGCGGGTCACCCATCTCGCCTTCGATTTCGGCTTTCGGGACGAGCGCCGCAACCGAATCGATCACTATGACGTCGATGGCGTTGCTTCGGACGAGCACTTCGGCGATCTCCAGGGCCTGTTCGCCGTAGTCGGGCTGACTGACCAGGAGGTCTTCCACTACGACCCCCAGTTTTCGGGCATATCCAATGTCCAGGGCGTGTTCTGCGTCTACAAAGGCTGCCAGGCCCCCGAGCTTCTGCGCCTCGGCGATAATGTGCAGCGCCAAAGTGGTCTTTCCGGTTGACTCGGGACCGAATATCTCGATAATGCGGCCGCGTGCGACGCCGCCAATCCCCAGCGCGATATCCAGCGACAAAGAGCCGCTCGATATGACGGCCACTTCCACGGTGGCGCCTTCCCCGAG
>JBEKQE010000144.1:0-12942 GCA_049520035.1 Syntrophobacteraceae bacterium
CTGACTTCGTGGTCCTCCTTTAGCGCCAGGTGAATGACACGGCGGTCCTGAGCGCTCATCGGGCCGGTTGTAAGGGAGCGGTGGGATTTCTTGACCTTTTCGCTCAGTTGGCGCGCCAGTTCATTCAGACTTAGCTCCCGCTTGGAACGGTACTGTTCGGTGTCGACTATGACGGAAACATTTTCTCCCGCCTGTCTGCTCACTATCTTGGATACGAGGAACTGGAGCGCACTTAACGTCTTGCCCCGTTTGCCGATAAGCAACCCTGAACCGTTGCTGATTATGTTCAGGTAGTAGTAGCCTTCTCTTGCCTCGCATTCGACCGCCATCGGCAAATCAATGTGCTTGAGTATCTCGTCTAAAACTTCCTTAGCCCTGTCGGCCGCAAGTCCGATGGGAGGTACTTTTGTGGTTACGCGTATCTTTGCCTTCCTCGTCCCCACAATCCCGAAAATCCCCGAAGATCCCTTCGAAATGATCTCGATATCGAGCTTCTCGCGTGGAAGCTTCAATTGCCTGCACGCAAGCTCTATTGCCTCCTCGACTGATTTTTCTTCGAATTCAAGAGTGGACATGCTCTCCTCCGTAATTCACGGCAAAAAGATAAGATGGTTTGCGGAGAGACAACCGCTAAGCGCCGGCATGACGATTGATCCAGTATTGCTGGGCAATCGATAGAATATTGTTTACAAACCAGTATAGCACAAGACCTGCCGGGAAGTTGATAAAGAAAAAAGTAAACATGACCGGCATTATGAGCATTATCTTTTCCTGGCGAGGATCTCCTGAGGACGGCGTCATTTTTTGCTGCAGGAACATTGTTGCGCCCATCAGGATTGTCAAAACCGGCAGCCCGTCTAAATGGCCAATCATCGGAAGATCGATTGAAAACCCAAGGTTCAGGCGGTCAGGAGCGGTAAGATCGTGTATCCAGAGCGCAAACGGTTGGTGGCGGAGTTCGACCGCTGAGTTCAACATGCGATAGAGAGCGAAAAAGACCGGTATTTGAAGCGCCATCGGCAGGCATCCGCCCATCGGATTCACTTTATAGGTCTTGTAGACCTGCATCAGCTCCTGGTTCAGCTTCTCCTTATCATCCTTGTATTTTTCCCGGATTTGCTGAATCTTGGGCTGAATCTTTTTCATTTTCTGCATGGATGTGTAACTTTTCTGGGTCAGAGGCCAGAAAACTATTTTGATGATGATTGTTAGCAGAATGATTGCAATCCCGTAATTATGGGTGAAGGAATAAAACCACTTGAGCCCTACCAGGAGCGGTTTTGCCAGGAAGGTAAACCAGCCGTAGTCAACTGCGGCAGAGAGGTTATGGCCGGCCTCTTGCAGAGTGTTTATTTCCTTGGGGCCGTTGTAAAGCCTGAGCTTGAACGAGCTGGACTCGTTCGGATCGAGATCGAACTTATCCGTCAGGAAAACCAGCCTGGTGATTTGATTATGCTGAGTCTCATCGTTCACTATGCTGGGAATTATCTGATAATTGCCCTGTGTCAGCGGAATGATCGCCTGGATGAAAAAGTTATCCTGATATGCCACCCAGTCGTAAGGGAGTTTGGAGGTTGCCTCCGGTTTTGAAAAATCCTTGGGCCCCAGATCATGATTCGACCCGTTCGTTGAGAATGTCAGCCGCGATTGGTTGTAGGTCTGATGCGCAGATTCCGAATAGGGCTTGAAATAAAAGCTGAGCCCCATCTGGTCGGAAAGTTTTTCTGCCGAAAGGTTCTGAATCTGAATTTCCAGATCCATAGCGTAGGAATCGGCCTGCACCGTGAAAATCTTTGTCAGGCGGACTTTGCCGGGGATCTCGGTTTGGAAGGGAATGCTTATGGGAGGCTCTCCCGGAGCAATCTTGATCTCCGTGGGCACATCGCTCGTAAAAGACCTCCTATAGAGGTCCCAATCCTTATGAAAAAGGAGTTCGACGTCCAGTGGAAGGTATGCGGTGTCACGAATCATTTGCATCGGAGGGGAATCGGGTTTGAGTTCTTCCTTGAACCTGAGGAGTTCGAAAGAGCTCTCGCGCGCTCCCTGGGCAATGATCTTCATCTTGTAAAGCGAATCCCCGATCGACCACATCTTCTGGGTTGAAAAATCCACCTTCGGCGGGAGCACCGGTGAAAGTGCGGCCGGGGGCGGCAGCGTTTGGGGCTGAGTCGTAGTGGTAGCGGCCTCTTTTTGCTGGGGTAGGGGAGTCTGTGTGGGAGCGAAATAAAAATGCCAAGCCAGAAAAAGCAGGAATGATAATACTATTGCCAAAAGGGCCTTTGAATCCATTCAGGAAATCTCCATTAATCTTTGTCACTCCAAGGCGCAGGTCGCGGCACGGGGTCATAGCCGCCTTGGTTGAAGGGGTGACAGCGCACAATTCGTCTCAACCCCAGGTAAATTCCCTTGGAAATGCCATGCGTCCTGATTGCATCGTGGGTATAATGCGAACAACTGGGCGAAAAGCGGCAGGTCTGGGGAAGCATCGGTGAGATGAAATATTGGTATGATCGAATCAGACCCAGAAATATCGACCGGATCATCAGTTATTTTTCCTGTTTATGAAAAACCGTTGAGAACTCCCTAAGGAGGTCTCCCGGTGAGAGTTTTTCCGCTCCAGGGCGGGCAATTACGACGATGTCTTTCCCCGGCTGTGGAATTCGGCCCTTGTTCAGCCTGAACCATTCTCGAATGACCCTCTTGATGCGGTTGCGCCTTACCGCAGGCCAGAACCGCTTTTGCACAATAAGGCCCAATCGATGATATGCAAGATCGTTTAGAATGAAATTCAGACCGAAATGGGAGGTTTTCGCACGTTTTCCCGCTTTTTTGACGCGCTGGAAATCGGCGAAGCAACGAATTCTTTCATGAGGCCGGAAACTGAACTTGCCCCTCAAAGATTCCTCAACCGAAGATTCCAGGGTCCCATCTCGTCTCAAACCGAAAGCCGTTTTCTGCCCTTTGCGCGCCGCCGCTTCAGTACGCTACGGCCGGCCTTGGTCGACATTCGCTCAAGGAAGCCGTGAGTGCGTTTTCTTTTCAGATTGCTTGGTTGAAATGTTCTCTTAGACATTAAACTTCCTTTTAAGGTATATTTTGCTGCTCCGGATCAAGCACCGGGGAGCGTGCCCAAAGCTTTCTGAAACGACCCGGCATGCACGAAACTTTTCTTTTAATCCAAATCTCCATTGTTTGTCAAGTATGCAAAAAAGCATTCAAAAAACCATCTCCCCAGGATCGCCCCGATTCTGTGGCTCCGGAAAAGGCGTAAGAACTGGGATTTGAGGATTTTGAGCCTTATGCTTCCGGTTTGGGCAAATTATACGCGTGCTGTGTATTCTTTTCTCTTAGGCATTGCGCATAGGCAATTCACATGCTATGAAAGGGAAGCTTAAAAATGGATCGAAAGGAGAATTCTAACGGATGTTCCTCAACAGGATACTCGGGCTTTTCTCAAATGATCTTGCGATAGACCTTGGGACCGCCAATACGCTCGTTTACGTGCGGGGTAAGGGAATTGTGCTGACCGAGCCGTCGGTTGTCGCGGTTCGCAAGGATGAGCGTGGCGCCAACAGGGTTGTGGCTGTGGGCCATGACGCAAAGATGATGCTCGGCAAGACTCCCGGCAATATCATTGCGATCAGGCCTATGAAAGATGGCGTGATTGCGGATTTTGAAGTAGCCGAGGCAATGCTGAGATACTTCATACGCAAAGTGCACAACCGGCGCGCCCTTATCAGGCCAAGAGTAATAATCTGTATTCCCTCCGGGGTGACGCAGGTTGAAAAAAGGGCCGTTAGGGAGTCCGCTGAATCGGCCGGCGCCCATGAGGTATACCTGATAGAAGAGCCTATGGCGGCCGCAATCGGGGCTGGACTTCCCATAACCGAGCCGGTTTGCAACATGGTCGTGGACATAGGCGGGGGAACAACCGAAGTCGCTATCATCTCACTTGCAGGGATTGTATACAGCAGGTCTGTGCGCGTTGGCGGTGACAAAATGGACCAGGACATTCTCCAGCACATTAAACGCAAGTACAATCTGCTGATAGGTGAAAGAACGGCGGAACTTATAAAGACCACTATCGGAAATGCTTATCCTCTGGGTGAAACTGAAACTATGATGATAAAGGGCCGCGATCTCGTAACGGGGATTCCCAAAACCCTTGAGGTCAATTCGAATGAAATCCGCGAATCGATCCAGGAACAAATCGATTCCATCCTGGAAACCATAAAAGTTGCCCTCGAGCAGACGCCTCCGGAATTGGCCGGCGACATCGTAGACCGCGGGATCGTTCTGACCGGTGGAGGAGCGCTTCTCAAGAATCTCGATCACTTCCTGAGACTTAAGACGGGATTGCCGATAATGCTGACTGAGGACCCCCTGTCTACTGTGGTGCTTGGTTCCGGTAAGGCTTTGGACGAGATTGCAGTCTTAAAGGACGTACTATCCTGAGAGGCGGAGCCCGGGCCGGAGCCTACGAGCTTTTTCGGTCTGGAACCCCTGGCCGGCCCTGCTGTTCGAGGGGCGCCGTACGGCCTGTGGCCGGAACTGGATTCACTGCTTCTATCATTATGTCCATATTCGATGCCTCATCCGGGCAGGTTAGCAGCTTGGCAGGCTCTCAGTTTTCAAAATCGAAGTGCCGGATATGAAATTTTTCTATACGGGCGTTTGGCTTCGCCGGTTGCGTGGCGCACTCCTGATCCTCGTGTTTATCAGTGTCTTTTTGTATATTTTTTCCCTCAATTTCCGAACTCCCAACAAAATGGACGTTTTGCAGCGCTCCGTGACGGAAACGGTGAGCCCTCCGATCCGGCTGTTCGGCAGACTATTTTCCGCCCTCGAACAGTTCTTTAAGGATTATATCTGGCTCAAGAATCTACGCGGTGAGAATGAATCGCTGAAAAGCGAAATTGCCGAGCTGCAAAACAAGGTAACGTCTTACCAGGAGGCTTATGTCGAAAACCAGCGGCTGAGACGGCTGCTGGATTTCAAGACCTCTTCCATGGCTGAAACGATCCCTGCTCGGGTCATAGTGCACGATCTGACCGGCTGGTTTCAGACATTGATGGTCGATAAAGGATTTCAAGATGGAACAGCTCCTGATATGCCCGTCGTCAATGACGAAGGGGTGATTGGCCGCGTTCTGGACGTTTCGGACCGGTATAGCCGGGTTTTGCTTATTACCGATCAGGGTAGCGCTGTGGACGCCATTGACCAGCGAAATCGCGTACGGGGTATTCTCTGTGGCAAAGACGCAAACGGATGCCTTTTAAAATACATTCGTGGTAACCTCGATATAAAAGAAGGTGACCTTGTGATCAGTTCCGGCAAAGACGGTATTTATCCCAAGGGGCTGCGGTTGGGCGTCGTGCTGGCCGTCTATAAGGACCCAGTCGATCTTTTTCAAAAAATCGATGTCAAACCGATGGTGCGCTTGAGCGCACTTGAGGAGGTGCTCATAATTAAGCGCGGTGGGGCTGGGCTGGGTGTTGAAGAGGAGACAAGGCCGGCTGCGGCACAGCCTCGGGCCGAGCCTGCAACGAAGGCTGTGGACAAAGCTGTGGCAAAGCCTCCGGCTCAGACAACTTCCAAGGCTAAGCCCCAGCTCAAGCCTCAAACTCAGACGAACCCCAAATTCAGGTCTCAAGGGCAGACTAAGCAACCGAACAGGCCGCGAGAGAAATCGCAAACTGAGCCTCAGGGCAAGGCGAAGCCCAAGCCGAATGTGGATCCAAGATGATTGCTTCCAGCTCTCTTACCCAGGGTGCTACTGTGGGAAGGATGATCAAGATCACACTTTACAGCTTCTTTGTACTGGCGCTCCAGGCTCATCTGATTCCACGGCTTCCCTACCAGGCTCTGCGGGTTGACCTGCTCCTTCCGCTCATGTTTGCAATCGCTCTTGAATGGCCCCCGCTGGTGGGTGTGCTGTGGGCCGGCTTTTGGGGCTTCGTTGTGGATAATTTTTCAGGGGGGTTCTGGGGCCTGCATGTCGGCTCCTATATGGTAACCGTCTGCCTGGTGAACATGGCATCTGATAGGTTCGACTGGTGCAGTCCGGCCTATCAGATGGGTTTGGTCGGGCTGTGCGCTCTTGGCCAGTCCATTGCGCTCGGGTTGTTTTTATCCTTTGTCCCTATGGATGTTCCTGAACTCACTTCAATATGGATCGGCCTTGGCATTCGAACACTTCTCTCAGTTACAATCGCGCCCTTTTTGATCTATCCGATATTGAACCCCCGAAATACCATTTAGCGGCCGAGCAGGTCGGATTCGAACAGAGATGAAAAGCAAAGGCAAAAAGCTCGACGGACTCAAGCTCATAAACTGGGAAAGCAGCGAGTCGGTTTCTTTTCAGAAGCAATACATCCTGATCTGCGCCATTATGCTGCTGCTGATGATGATCTATATGGTTCGGCTTTGGCATCTTCAGGTGCTCCAGGGTGAATCCTACCGCTTCCAATCCGAGAATAACAGGATCAGGATCGAGGAGATCGCCGCGCCGCGCGGAATAATTTTCGACAGGAATGGAGTGCCCATTGTCGAGAACCGTCCGGCTTACAACCTCGTGATCATAAGGGAGGACATCAGTGATCTGGAAGGGACGGTAAAAGAACTTGCCCGCCTGTGCGAACGCAGTCCTGATGAGTTTTTCTCAATTATCGAAGCCAACAAAGCGACCCCCAAGTTCGTTCCCCTACGCTTGGCTTCTGACCTGGACAGGGATTGCCTTGCCCGGATTGAGGCCCAGCGCATCAGGCTCCCGGGCGTGGTGATTCATCTCGAGCCCAAGCGCGAGTACAAATGGAATGCATCGGCAGCGCACCTCATCGGGTATTTGAGCGAGATTACAGAAGCAGAGCTTAAGAGCGAGAAATATCGCGGGTATTATCCCGGTGAGGACATTGGCAAAGTCGGAATCGAAAGCGCATTCGAAAAGTACCTTCACGGGAGCAGGGGAGGGCGGCAGCTCGAGGTTGACGCCGCTGGCAGAAGGCTCCGCTTGCTCGAAGAACATCTGCCCATTGCGGGCCGCAACCTGTGGCTCACTCTCGATATGGACCTTCAGAAAACCGTCGAGTCCCTGCTCGAGGACAAGACCGGCGCAATCGTGGCTGTAGATCCCACTGACGGAGCGGTCCTGGCTTTCGCCTGCAGCCCTTCTTTCGATCAGGAAAAATTCATTCGTGGACTGAGCAAGGATGAATGGCTTGCGCTGAGCAAAGATCCGCGTCATCCTCTCCTGAACCGCGTCAGCGGGGCTGCTTATCCTCCCGGGTCCACCTACAAGCCTTTCGTAGCTCTTGCGGCACTCAAGGAAGGGGTGATTACCGCGACATCCACCTTCACCTGTCCCGGTTACCTTCAATTCGCTGATCGCGAGTACCGTTGCTGGAAAGAGCACGGTCACGGCTCCCTGGCAGTGGAAAGGGCCATAATCGAGAGCTGCGACGTTTTCTTCTACCAAACGGGCCTCAAACTGGGCGTTGATAGATTGGCTCAGTATGTGACAATGTTCGGGCTTGGGGAAAGAACGGGCATAGGACTTCAGGGCGAGCACCCAGGGCTCATCCCCACCTCGTGGTGGAAAAAACAGGCGACCGGCATTCCATGGCAGAAGGGTGAAACTATCTCCATATCCATAGGGCAGGGATTTGACTTGGCCACACCACTCCAGATGGCTTTGGGATACGCTGCAATCGCCAACAACGGCAAACTCTGGCAGCCCTATGTTGTGAAGAGAATCGAGGGCGGCTCCGCAAATGAAATAGATGAAAACAAACCCAGGTTGAAGCGCAATATCCCAATCGATCAACGCTGGTTCGATCTTGTGAAGAAGGCTTTGTCGAGTGCTGTTGAAGACCCGGCGGGAACGGGGCATCTGATACGGAACCCGGTCGTTGCTATTGCGGGCAAGACCGGTACCGCGCAGGTCATGCATGCGGCCCAGAGGGCGAATAGAAAACTGCTCGAAAAGCTGACCAAGTTCAAAGACAGGGATCACGCATGGTTCGTGGGCTACGCGCCGGCTTCGGACGCCAGGATATGCGTCGCCGCATTGATTGAACATGGCGGCCACGGGGATTCGGCTGCAGCCCCGCTGGTCCAGAATGTCATTATGGCCTATTTGAAAAACACGGAGAAACGGGCCGGACAGTAGAAATTGGTCTATTGGCTTCACTAGGCTGGTTTCCATCCGCAAGCACCCGATGAGACACTGGTAACACCTCATTTTGTTTGTACTATTCTCCTTGCTCTGCAAGGTAATCCTGACCATTGACACCGCCCGGCGGAAAACCTGAAAAACCCTTCCGGACGGAGAACCAGGCTATTTTGCCGGACTTCAGAAGGCAGTTATTCGTTATGATGGACAGGCGCCTGATCGAAAATTTTGACTGGCCCATAATCTGGGTTTTGCTGGCGATTATCTGCATCGGACTGCTCAGCATTTACAGCGCTCTCTATCCCCAGATTCAAGCCCGACCGACCAACAATTTGTTTATAAAACAGATTATATGGCTCGCCATTGGTTTTGCCGTTCTGGCCGGGTCGCTTTTTATCAATTATCAGCGGCTCAGGATCCTCAGCCCGTGGCTCTATGGTTTGGTTCTTCTTCTTCTTGTAGTCGTCCTCGTGGTCGGAAAGGAGGTACACGGTTCGAAACGGTGGTTGGAAATCGGCGGCTTTCAGTTTCAGCCCTCTGAATTTATGAAGGTGGTTATTGTGATTCAGTTGGCCGGCTATTTTTCATCGCTGGAGATAACCAGCTTCCCGGCCATAAAGAAACTGATCCTTCCTGTGAGCTTCGTTGTTTTCCCGGTGTTGATGGTTCTTGCCGAACCCGATCTTGGCACGGCAATCTCGCTGATGGCCATTGCAACCACGATGATTTTTTTTGTGGGCGTCCGATGGAAATACCTAGCCGTTTTGATTTTGACCGTCATTCCGCTCATCGTGCCAGTGTGGGAACACGTCCTTAAACCTTATCAGAAGCGCCGCATCCTGATACTTCTTAGTCCCGACCTCGATCCCCTTGGCGCCGGGTACCATATCAGGCAGTCAAAGATTGCTATTGGTTCAGGAATGCTCTGGGGAAAAGGCTTCCTGAACGGGACCCAAAATAAACTTCATTTTTTGCCGGAGAAACATACGGATTTCATCTTTTCAGTTTGGGCCGAAGAATGGGGTTTTGTAGGGTGTGCCGCTCTCATTCTATTGTTCTGCCTGCTTATTTTTCTTACACTAAGGGTTGCGACAAGATCGCGGGACAGGTTTGGTTCCCTGGTTGTGGTTGGGATGAGCGCACTCATTCTTTGGCAGGCATTCATCAATATTGGCATGGTGATCGGAGTGCTCCCGGTAGTGGGAATTACACTTCCTTTCGTAAGTTACGGCGGCTCCTCGCTCATTACCCTCTGTCTGGCAATCGGGTTGATAGAAAATGTGAGCATGCGACGCTACGTGTTCCAAACGCACTAAAGGCCTCGAACAATGTTAAAAATATCACAATCCCTTCTTCTTATTAAGATTGCGATTGTTCTCGCTTTTCGCTTGCCAACACTGTTGACCTGTGCTAGTAACCTCGCTCATGCTAAGGGTCCGTTTTTAGTTTGAAATGTCAGTTTTGCCCGTTTTATTTGGGTAGCCGGGCAGGCGTGCCCAAATGTGCTTGTGATGTTTTGTATTTGCCGGCAGTCAACGTGGAGGATAGGGTAAGATGATTGAAATTAATGTCTCGCTTTTTATCCAGATGGCCAATTTCCTGATTTTTCTCTTCCTGATGAACTTCATTTTGTACCGTCCGATCCGGCGGATAGTGGCGCAGAGAAAGAAACTGATTTCGGAAAAAGAGGAAGGTATCCAAAGCCTGGAAGCACAGGCGCAAGCCGCACTCCTACAATACGACCGGGGTCTTCAGGATGCCAGGAGAACGGGGGCTCAGAGAATTCAGGAGCTCAAGGCCGCAGGATATGAGCAGGAGAAGGAACTGCTGCGCCAGTCTTCGGAGCAGACGGCCGCAACGGTTCAGCAATTGCACGAAAAGATTCAGAAGGATATCGCGGTCGCTCGAAAGGATCTCAAGCAGCAGGTGAAGTCCTTTTCTGTTGACCTGGCGCAGAAGATTCTGGGGAGGAAGATTTAAATGCATGCGAGTCTTAAGGGAAAGATGATGAGATCCAAGCAATTTGCGCCCCTTTGGGGGATAGTGCTCTATTTCGCCTGGCTGAGCACCGCTTTTGCCTCGGAGGCCGAAGGGGGCCACCACTTGAATTGGATTGACTTTGCATATCGTACGGTCGCCGTTGTTATTGTGGCTGTTATCCTGGTAAAACTTCTCAGAAAGCCTATTGCCAACTTCCTCAACTCGCGCAGGGTTGAGATTCAACGTTTGCTTGCCGAACTGGAGGCCAAGACCTCTGAAGCCAGGTCCGAATTTTCACGGGTGCAGGTCAGGCTCGCCTCCCTGGAAGAGGATACGAGAAAAATTGTTGATGAACTGATTGCTGAAGGCGAAGCCGAAAGGGGAAAAATCATTGAGGCTGCCCACCGGGAGGCGGACTATATAAAGCAGCAGGCTCAGATCGCCATTCAGCAAGAGATTCAGGCTGCCCGCGACAGTCTCAAGGACGAAGTGGCCGACCTGTCCGTAGACGCCGCCCAGGATATTATCGAAAAGAAAATGAGGGCTGAGGACCAGCAACGTCTGGTCCGTGAATTTATGACAAAGGTGGTGGAGGCGAAGTGAAAAATCAAGTCATTGCGAAACGGTATTCAAAGGCCCTGTTCAGTCTCGCCCAGGAGAAAAAGGCGATCGAACAGTATGGAACGGAGTTGGACGGCTTCAATGGGGTCCTCAAAGATCTCCCCGATCTAGGAAACGCTCTGCGGAATCCTCTTTACCCGGAAGCCGTAAAAAAGGATCTTTTTCAGAAAGTGGCCGCCCAGTTGGAACTCTCGCCGATCATGAACAGCTTTCTCAATCTTCTGGTCGAGAAAAAACGTATACAGCACCTGCCCGAAATTGTTGACTACTTTCACAGGTTAATAGACGAATATTCCAATATCGCGAGGGCAAAGGTCAAAGCGGCCTTTAAGTTAGAGACTGCCGAGATCGAGGAGATCGCTGCAGCTTTGGAGAAAAAAATTGGAAAGAAGATTGTCGTCGAATTTGAGCAGGATACTTCTCTGCTTGGGGGAGTTTTTGCTCAGATCGGCGATTTTGTCCTAGATGGCAGCGTAAAGCGTCAGTTGCTCAATTTTAGAGAATCTTTGAAGAGGGGTGCGGTAGGATAAATGGAAATCAGAGCAGAAGAAATCAGCCAGATCATCAGAGAACAGATCAAGGATTACGAGAAGAAGGTCGATCTCAGCGAAACCGGACGGGTGCTCTCCGTAGGCGACGGTATTGCCCACGTTTACGGAGTCGAAAAGTGCATGTCAATGGAATTGCTTGAGTTCCCCACGCCGCATGGAATCATCTACGGACTGGCCCTCAACCTCGAAGAGGACAATGTGGGTGTCGCCATCATGGGCGAAGACTTCAACATCAAAGAGGGCGACGAGGTGAGACGGACCGGCCGTATCGCCGAGGTTCCGGTTGGTGATGCGGTTCTCGGCCGGGTTATAGACTCGGTTGGAAACCCGCTCGATGGCAAGGGCCCCATCGCGGCGACCGAATTCCGCAGAATCGAGGTCATAGCTCCGGGCGTTATTGCAAGGCAGTCCGTTAACGAGCCGATGTACACCGGTCTCAAGGCAATCGACGCAATGACTCCGGTTGGCCGAGGGCAGCGCGAACTCATCATCGGTGACCGCCAGATCGGCAAGACTGCTATCGCAGTCGACACTATAATCAATCAGAAAGACAGCGGCATAATCTGTATTTACGTCGCGGTCGGCCAGAAAAGATCCACCGTTGCACAGGTCGTCGAAACGCTTCGCAAGCACGGCGCGATGGATTACACGATCGTTGTGGCCGCCACTGCCAGCGACCCTGCCGCGCTCCAGTTCGTAGCACCCTATGCCGGAACGTCTATGGGTGAGTACTATCGAGACAAAGGTGGACATGCCCTCATCATCTACGATGACCTCTCAAAGCAGGCTACCGCTTACCGGCAGGTTTCACTGCTTCTGCGCCGTCCGCCTGCCCGCGAAGCTTATCCCGGCGATATTTTCTACAACCACTCCAGACTTCTGGAGCGGTCCTCCAAGCTCAATAAGGAACTCGGAGGCGGTTCGCTCACGGGCTTGCCTATCATCGAGACCCAGGCCGGCGACGTTTCAGCCTACATCCCCACAAATGTTATTTCGATTACCGATGGCCAGATTTATCTAGAACCCAACCTTTTCTTCGCCGGTGTGCGTCCAGCCATTAACGTCGGCCTCTCGGTCTCACGCGTCGGCGGCGCCGCTCAGACAAAAGCAATGAAGCAAGTAGCCGGAAAGCTGCGCCTTGAGCTGGCCCAGTACCGCGAACTCGAGGCTTTCGCGAAGTTCGGAAGCGACCTCGATAAATCGACCCAGGCCCAGTTGAACAGGGGTATTCGCCTCGTCGAACTGCTCAAGCAGCCCCAGTATCAGCCAATGCCGGCGGAAAAAGAGGTCATGTCGCTCTATTCGGGCACAAGGGGTTTCCTTGATTCGATTCCCGTTGAGAAAGTCGGCCAGTACGAGCAGCAGATGTTGGCTTTCATAGAGCGGAAACACCCGGAGATTTTGGCCGAAATAAAAGAGAAGAACATCATCAGCGATTCTCTCGACGAGAAAATGGCTGCAGCCCTGAAGGAATTTGCGGGGGTTTTCCAGGCCTAATGGCCTCGGAATAAACCAGAGGACAGATGAGACATGGCAACTCTAAGAGATATAAAGAGAAAGATAGAAGCCGTCAGGAAGACCTCGCAGATTACCAAGGCTATGAATATGGTAGCCGCGGCC
>JBEKQE010000145.1:0-12881 GCA_049520035.1 Syntrophobacteraceae bacterium
TAAACATCACGGCTGTCTATCTGCCGCGACAGCTCTATCTCCTGGCCACACTAGCCACCGCTGTTATGGTCATGATGGTGATCGTCATCGTCGGTACCTTCAGGCGGTGGATTGAACTCCTCCAGATCAAGGAGCGTGTGCAGGACATTTGGGGCGATAAGGTCATTATCGCGATTGAAGGCGAATCGTGTGTGCTGCCCGTTCAACCTGAACTCAACATCCAGCAGAAACTGGCTGCAGAAAAATGGATGGGATAGCTGTTAAGACGGCGTTAAATACAGGGGGCAAGATCTTCTTCAATAGAAAAAGCCGGAAAACGGTCGCGCCGCTATCCGGCTACAGCGAATGCCGATCGGGGACCTTACTGTTTTTTGGCAGGGGCCTTCTCCTGCTTTTTTTGTCCCTGCTGAGGCTGTTCTTTAGCGGGAGGTTTGGCTTTGGTCTCAGCCTGAGGCGTTTCAGCGGCTTTTTGCGCAGCCTCGGGGGCCTGCGATGCGGGGCCGGGGGACTCGGGCTGTACAGGGCGGGCTTCAGGAATTACCGGCTGCGGCTGCACAGGCGGCGGCGCCTGGGGCTGTTCCACGGGCATATCGGTCATTACCGACCGGCCCCCGTGGACCCCCGGCCTGTACATAAAAGACAGGAGCAGGCATGTTATCATGAATACGACAGCAGCGCCCGTTGTCAGCTTGCTCATGAAAGAGCTGCCGCCTGATCCGCCGAAAAGGGTTTGCGATGCGCCGCCAAATGCCGCTCCCATTTCAGCGCCCTTGCCGGTTTGGAGCAGAACTATCGCAATCAGCGCGATACAGGCCATCAAGTGAAAAAGGATAATCAGGATACCCATTAGTTTAAAACTTTTCTCTCAAGATTTGAACTGAACGAGGCGTTTGAACGAGCCGACTTCGAGACTTGCCCCTCCAACCAGCGCTCCGTCTATGTCCGGCTCGGCCATAAGCTCATCTATGTTAGACGGTTTAACCGATCCACCATATAGTATCCTGGTCTTTTTTTCAACCCCTTTGTTGAAAATCGATGCGATTCTCTCGCGAATTAAAGCGTGAACCTCCTGCGCCTGCCCTGGTGTGGCGGTCCTGCCGGTCCCGATCGCCCAAACCGGTTCATATGCGATAACCAGCCGCTCCGCCTGCGCCGGGATCAAGCCGTTGAGCGCCCCTTCGATCTGCCTGGTAATGACTTCGAATGTCTTTCCCTGCTCGCGCTCGTCGAGGACTTCTCCGACACAGATAACAGGCGCCATCCCGGCCTTGAAGACGGCCCCCACTTTCAGGCGCACCGTTTCGTCGGTTTCGCCGAATAGCTGACGCCGCTCCGAGTGGCCGACAATCACGTATTCGCATCCAAGGTCTTTTAGCATAATCGGTGAGATTTCGCCGGTGAAGGCGCCCTTTTCCTCCCAGTGGCAATTCTGCGCCGCCAGGCTGTAGCCCTGTTGTTTCAGGATGCCCCGGACTTCTTTCAGCGCGGTGAAAGCAGGCGCGATTACTACTTCGCAGTCGGCACAGGGGCCGGTTTCCTCCTGGACCGATCTAACGAAAGAGATGGCTTCGGCCACGGTCTTGTACATTTTCCAGTTGGCGGCGACGAGAGGTTTTCTGTTCGGGTTCATTTGGTGGCTCCCCGTGTGAGGCAAAGTTTGATCTCCGTTTTGATACCGTATTTTTCCCTCATGTTCCGTGCCCCTTTGGCGGTGCTCTCCGTCTTTAGTTCAGCATCTCTCCAGGGCCGAGACCCCAGGCAGGTCTTTCCCCTCCAGCAGCTCCAGAAAAGCGCCGCCCCCTGTCGAGACATAACTTACCTTGTCTTCAGCGTTGGCCTGCCTGATCGCGGCGGCCGAATCACCGCCGCCAATAACTGTTAGCGCGCCGAGCGACCCCATGAATTGGGCTAGAGCGAAAGTGCCTTTGTTAAACGGGGGCGTCTCGAAAACACCCATCGGGCCATTCCAGATGATTGTCTTGCAGCTTTGAAGGACCGACTCAAAGACCTGAACAGACTGTGCGCCAATGTCCAGAATCATGCTATCTTTGGGGACCTCGTCAATTGAGACCTGCCGTACGTCTCCCCGGCCCTCCGCGTCAGAGGAAACAACCGCATCAACCGGCAGGAACACCTTGACTCCTCCTTTGCCTGCCGACTCGAGCAGCCTTGCGGCCGTTTCGATATAATCATCTTCAACCAGCGATTTGCCGACTTCCTTCCCCTGTGCCTTGACAAACGTATTGGCCATTGCGCCGCCGATAATCAGGCAATCGATTTTCGAGATGAGATTTTCGAGCAGCCCCAGCTTGGTCGATACTTTCGCGCCTCCGACAATAATTGCCAGCGGCCGTTGAGGGTTGTCCATGACCTTTTTGAAATACTGAATCTCCTTTTGGAGCTGATATCCGGCGGCGCACACGGGCACGAAGCGGGTTATACCTTCAACGGAGGCGTGAGCGCGATGAGAAGCGGCAAAAGCCTCGTTTACGTAAATATCAGCCAGTTCGGCCAAACGCCTGGAAAACCCCGGGTCGTTTTTTTCCTCCTCCGGATGAAAGCGCAGGTTTTCCAAAAGGAGCGCTTCACCGTCATTTAGGAGCGAAACTTGTTTCTCCACCACGGGACCCACGCAATCCGAGACAAGGGGCACGGATTTTGCCAGCAGTTCTGAGAGGTGCTCCGCTACCGGTCTTAGTGAAAACTCAGAGGCCGCTTTGCCTTTCGGTCTTCCGAGATGTGAAGCCAGAATAAGCCTGCCCCCCGAATCGAGCACCTTGTGCAGGCTCGGTAGAACAGCGCGGATGCGAAGATCGTCTCTTACGTGCCTCTCCTTATCCAGGGGCACGTTGAAATCGACTCGCATGAAGACGCGCTTTCCTTTAAGATCGAGATCGTCAAGGGTCTTCACGATCGAGATGCTCCTCGTATACTGGTACCCTGTGAACTCTGGAGACAGCGCATGGTGGAAAGGGCGCTAATCCAGCGCCTCGCCTACCATAACGGCTAACTCGGCCACCCTGCTCGAATAGCCATACTCATTGTCGTACCAACTGAATACTTTAACCATGCGGCCGGCTATGACATTAGTCAGCCTCGAATCCACATTTGATGAGTAATTGGTGTGATTGAAATCAACCGATACCAGTTCCTCGGTCACATACCGGAGGACCCCTTTGAGCGGTCCGTTTGCGGCCTCCTCCAGAACATTGTTCACTTCCTCTTTCGTTACATCCCTGCCAACCCTGCACACCAGGTCAACGAGCGAAACGTTCGGAGTGGGGACCCGAATGGACAAGCCGTCCAGCTTTCCCTTGAGGTCCGGAATTACCTCGGCTACGGCTCGAGCGGCGCCGGTCGTGGTCGGAACCATCGAGAGCGCGGCCGCCCTGGACCTTCGGCGGTCGCTGTGCGTCGCATCGAGCAGGCGCTGGTCCATTGTGTAGGCGTGAATGGTGGTCATAAGCCCGTGCTCTATTATGAACCTGTCGTGGAGCAATGCGGCGATCGGGGCCAGGCAGTTTGTAGTGCATGAGGCGTTTGAGATGATATTGTGGGTGCGCGGGTCATAAGTCCCATCGTTGACCCCGATTACGAAGGTTGCGTCCATACCCTTGCCGGGGGCTGTTATGATCACTTTTCGCGCGCCGGCGTTGAGGTGCTTCTCGGCTCCCTCGCGGCTGGTGAAACGGCCTGTGCCTTCCAGAACCACCTCAATTTTGAGCTCGCGCCAGGGCATCTGGGCGGGGTCCGTTATCTTGAGGCATTTAACCGGCCTGCCGTCTACAATTAATTCATCTTCAGACCCCTGGACCTCGTGAGGCCAGACGCCATGAATAGAGTCGTATTTCAGAAGGTAGGCCAGTTCCGAGGGCGTTGTCAGGTCGTTCAAGACGACAACTTCCAGCGGCAGTTTCCGGTCCTTTATGACTTTGAAAATGGTGCGCCCGATGCGTCCGAAACCATTTAGCGCGATGCGAGTAGCCATTTAGTTTCTCCTCGTATGATAGACTTATAGTTCCCAATAAGTTAACAGCATTCCGGAAGAAATAAACCCGAACTTCGGTCGAAAAATGGGGCCTGATCCGGCAAAATTGAATTATTTTAAGTAAATGCTTTCTCTATCAAAGAATTCATCAATAGAATGAGTTTAGGGCATTCGAGAGCCGGAAGGTGACTCTGGCTCCCACACCCAGCTCAAGTTCGGATGCCGCATTGCCCTGGTTAACGGCTATTTCAATAAAACCCGTGCTTCCGGTCAAAGCGAGCTGTTCCCCCGTTCTGACCCGGCCATAGGTCTGCTCGATTGAATTGATTACCGATTTCCCGGCTGTGATCATCCATTTTCCCATCGGTCCCTGTTTTTCCAATGTCTCACTCAGCACATTGGTAATCGCGTTTCCGAAGCGGTCGATATGGATCACCTCGCCCTTAACTTCGCCTCTGCCGATGATCGGTTCGTCCCAGTGTGGGGAGACCGGATCGCAGGCAGGCCCGAGAGTGTCGAATTGGACACCGCAAGCTATATGAGCTGCGGCGGGCGCGAAAAGGTCGCGGCCATGAAAAGTGCTGCTGAGCGGGCTTCGCCGAAATTGCCGGTTCTCCAGCCTTCTTGCCTCCCAACCGGTCTCTTTTCTCAGTATAAGCGAGAAAAGGCCGTTATCGGGCCCCACAAAAAAACATGACCCGGTCCGAATGGCTACGGCGCCGCGCTCGGTCCCCACCCCGGGGTCCACAACTGCCAGATGAATGGTCCCATGCGGGAAATACTCATAACAGGAGCACAGGACAAAGGCCCCGGAGCGAACACTTTGAGGGGCGATGAGATGAGATATGTCCACCAGCTTCGCATCAGGACAGATCTGGAGGATGACCCCTTTCATGCCGGCGACATATCCGTCCTGGAGCCCAAAATCGGTCAGCAGGGTGATTATCTGTGAGCTCAAATCAGTTTAACTCCGGCCTTCGGCAGCTCCGCAATGAGTTTGTTCACCCGTTCCAGTTCCCAACTATTGATGAACCCAAGGAATCGTGCATCAATGGGAGGGGGCAAAGCAGGTGACCTTGGCCATGCAATCATATTACAGTCACATTCCGGTTTAGCAAGAATATTTTTGTATTGTGAATCAAGGTGCAAGGCACAAATGACAAGGTTTACATGGGTTGCGCGGAGATCGTGGGTTGTTGTGCATCCTGGGCTGGTCGAATGCCGACCGGCAACTGTGTAGGCATGGGTCCCCAAAGGATCGATTTTGTAGTTTGAATAAGCGATAAAATGGGAATGAGAGCCTAATAATTCATATGTAATCAAAATTAAAATGATAACTGGAATATTGTATATATTGTACTCAATATCACCCACTTTAGCTCTTGACAGTTTCATGGTCGTGTGAAATGAATTCTTGCGCATTAAAATCATTCCCATGCACAACCACATCACGTAAGCGTTCACCGCAGAGCTTCCGGCTAAAGCCGGTAGGCGGATCGACCGGATTATGGGGCATAGTCCGGTCAAGGACAGGACGCGGAGGAAAGCTTTCTGAGACAGGCTCTGCAGGGAACGCAAGTGAAATTAACCTTATTAACAGAAATGGTTATGTCCAAGTCCTGAGAATCCTGCTGATCTTGCTTAATTTTGGTTCTCACCTCATTCTCTCCATGACCGGACTATGCCCCGCCTCTGCGGGGAACGGGTACATGATTTCGTCATTCCGGCGGAAGCCGGAATCCAGGCTTTTCCTCTCATTGGAGTTAGTACCGACATCCCGGGCTTCGGCGGTGCGCCTTTCTACGCAACGGGGGCCGGGCAACTGAACGGCGCCGTGTGGGTGTTCAACGGTACAGGGACCGTGTTTGGCGAGTCTGGTTGGTTGATCAACCAGGTCCAGATCACTTTCAATTACACCCCGACACCGCACTGGTCAACCGGCACGTGGTGGGCTCTTTTGTTTGGGTCTACCTCCAGCTCAGCGCCGATGAGCGGGTGGGGGCCGTCGTTTCAGGCAGGCACTCTTAAAGTTATAAAATGTCCAAAATAGTTGTTGGATGTACGGCCAGTGTCCCCGCGCGATCCGGGTATACGCTGCTGCTTGCCTGGCGCGTGACCGTCAGTATGGGTTAAGGGCCGGTCAAGGCGCCCTTGACGTACAACCCAAGCCGGGAGGAGTCGTGAGGCTCCCCCGGCTTTTGCTCGGAAAGCCGGGCCGCACGTGAAACGAACCGCTTCAGGGTCTACTTGGCCGCAGTCATGCCTTTCGAGCTGCCGTGACGGCCGGGGAAGTCGAAGCACCGCTCTATCCTGCCTATGTCGGTAACTCCGCAATGAGTTTGTTCCCCCTCTCCAGTTCCCACGGAATATTGCTGGCTGCCCACTGGGCAGCGGCTTTTTAAAAATGCTCACGGGCATCCGTATTGCCTCGATCGCAACAGATGGTCCCCAGTACATCCGTAGGCGGGCAGCAAAAAGGCGGGCTTCACCCAGTTCAAAAAGACGAAGGCCCTCAGCCATTTGTGCTTCAGCTTTGTCCCACCTAGGCGGGCTCATCGCGACAAGCGATCTTACCTATAACTGACGCGCCCAGCTTTCACCCCTGATCCGGTCCGTCTTCCGCCTTGCCCGTAATCAGTTCTCTAAGGGCAAGCGGGAGGCCTTCGAGCGATAACAGGCGCGCCGTCATCTCGAGGCTGCCAGGCTCCCAGATAGGTTTTAGAACGATATTCGTAAAACCACCGGACCACAATGCTCGCGGAGTTTTGTTGTAAGCTTCATCCATGCTTCGGAAGCCCAGGAAGCCTCGGTGCGGGGAACACAGACGGTTGCCAGCGGCATTCGATCTGTCATCGGAACCAGGCGCGCGAGCAGTTCATCATGTTTGCCGCGAGTGAACTGCACAATGGCAGCACCGAAAATCTTCGTTCTCCAAATCCTGTTTCGGAGGAGCCAGGCAGGGACGAGTGGCAGCGAGTTAAAAACAACGTCGCCCTGCCGGAGCAGGGCAATGAATTACTTAAAAACCTGTAGATTTTATTTTTCAGCGAAACGCTCAACTGCCGGGAGCCCAGAACGAGCAATTGTGACCGGCGGCAAATCCCGATTCGGTCGTTGGCGTCGGAGGACTGAGTAGCTGGAACTGATCAGCCGTATGAACGTATTTAGGCCACAACGGCACTCGGGACGAGTTAGGATTGCCGTTGCGGGCGAACTGGGTCCAATAGGTGACCATGTTGTGTGACAGCCCTTCCTGGGCCGTGGTGAGCGGGATCTTCTCTGGGGCGGTTGGGAGGTTAAAAATGTACTGGAGTTCAGACGCATGGGCCGCGCCATACCCATCCGGGAAGGAGCTGTCTGCCGGCAGGAACAGCTCCGGCGCGTTCGGATCGTTGAACTCGTATGCGTAGGTTGGCACGTGCTTCGCGATGAGGCGGATCGACGTGCGCGAGTTGCACGCGAAGATTCCGTCGGTGCCGGACGCACCCAGTGCGATGCTTGGGGTTGAATAATTGGTCAGCGGATACTTGTGGACAATAAGCCCTGCCAGCGGGTCCGACACCGGCAGTTCGAACGAATCCGCGGTGCAAGTCTCATAGCTCGAGTTGGTGACCGGAAAACCGGCAAGATCGTAGTCAGCCGCGACGAAGAGGCGCCACTCGTCATGATTCGAGCCTTCCATCACCGGCACATGGTTGAACTTCCCGCTCTCAAGCGCCTCTCCGATTGTTTGAGTCAGGACATAGCCGTCAACGTTCGGCGCAGCGATCTGGCCGGCGCCGGGATAGGCGAGGAGCGTGGCGACCGAAACGTCACGCAGGCACGCGGCCGTCTCAGCGGCCGTCTGATCGGCGCAGCCGACGCTTGAGGCGAGCGCGGTGCCCCATGTTTCGGCCGTTGCGAGCGTGGCGGTATCCGCTGCGAGGTTGATGCTTAACAACAGATACGCACCGCTCTCGATAATGGCGCGCTGGAACAGCCCATTGGCGCGCGGCGAGGCCAATTGCACATGCACGCTTAGGCCGCCCGCGGATTCACCGAAGATTGTCACGTTATTCGGATTTCCGCCGAAATTCCTGATGTTGCTGCGCACCCAAGCGATCGCAGCCTGCTGGTCCATGAACCCATAATTGCCTGATGCGCCGTGCGGACCTCCGTTGCTCAACGCCGGATGCGCCAGGTATCCCAAAACGCCCAGGCGATAGTTTAAGGTGACGACAACGACATCTTCAGCGACCAGCATGGTCGGATCGTAATCGTCGCTCTCTCCCTCCACGAGCCCGCCGCCATGGATCCACACCATTACCGGGAGGTCCTCCTTTGCATAGTTTGGCGGGTTTGATGGAGTATACACATTCAGGTACAGGCAATCTTCCGTAGTGGTCGCCAAACCGAAAAAGCTGGCTAACTGCGGACAGTGGTTGGCGAATTGCGTCGCATCGAGCTGCCCATGCCAGGCCGCCCTAGGTTGCGGCGGCTTCCAACGCAGCGCACCGACGGGCGGGGCCGCGTACGGGATTCCGAGGAACTTGTTCATCGTCTCAGTCCGCAGACCCACGACAGGGCCTTTGTTGGTGGAAACGACGACCTGATCGGAAAGGGAATCCATTTCTCCATCGGCGACGTAACCCATCGGTATCGCCAGCATCAGCACCAGAGCCGGAACCACGCCTACACATTTAAACTGTAAAATACTTTTCCAACTCATAGTGCCTCTCTTCCCTTTTTTGCTGATGAAACATTTGATGCGGGGCTGTCCAAAAACCTTTCCCCTAAATGCCAATAACTTCACCATATACCCTAACACCTCACGTATAAATTATAAAACTTAAAACCCCCAAAAGGGCATAATCTCGACTTTTCGCTCGTCCGAACTTTTGAAATCTGACCATTGCAATTCTCTCCTTTCTAGCCGGAACAAGGCATAAGCTTTACTACCGACAGATCCTGAAGAGCTTTTCAGAGTCAGGCTGGGCTGCAAGCCCTTGGTCCAATGTTTCAGGAATGAAAAGAACAGGAAGCACAACAAGTCTATCTTGGACCGAAGCGCTCAACCCCGAAGTGGCGACCATGAGCAGCGTAAAGAAGAGAAAACCAGGGAACAGGAATCTTTTCATCGGGTGACACCTCATAAACAGACGTTCCTCCTTTGTGTTCTTCGTGATTGACTGATGCCATCGTTATCAGAAAAGGGGTGAAGGACACGAAGAAAGGGTGCGTCAGACGAATGTTCTGCCTGCCAACTCTTGAGTTGACGGCCATGGACCTGTGCCGGAATGACGGTTTGTGCGTCTGTACTCTTTACAACCTGGTTGACAATGTACCAGTCGGCTGCTTGAGAAGGTCTTTAGATCTCTTAGATCCGCCCATAGCCGCCGAAGCCAACGTTTAACGTACAACCCAGGCCGGGAGGAGTCGAAAGGCTCTCCCGGCTCTTGCCCATAAGGCCGGGTTGCACGTGAAACGAACCGCTTCAGGGTCTCCCCGGCCGCAGTCAGGCCCTTCGAGGCTTAAGTGATATCCGAGAAAATCAAATCCCTTTTCTATCCTGCGGATGAAGGCCTTCTCCCGCTGTTTCTCAAGCCTCAGGGGCCCTGGCGCCTGATTGACGGCCTTCACTGCTTTTCTCAACCGCCCGCGGGTGGGGCTGAGCACCAGGCCTCCCGCGAACGCCCCGTCTCTGGTCATGGACAGGTCAGGGAGAGCGTCGAGAATGGCGGCGGTAGGCCTGCCCGCTACGCGCTCGCATGACGCACAGTGGTTATTTTTTTTCGGCAGGGTGCTGTATATGTCTATCATACGAGAATGCCGGCCATGAACCGGATGTAAAACAATCCCATTCGCTCCCTCCGATCATGCAACTGCTTGAGGAATAACGCACCGATGAGCGGCATCGCGTCGCCTGGCGCTCCTGTCACATTATGAAACGGTCCTTTAAGACACTTTCCGCACATGAGCATAGCTCCTCTCCCATATTTGTGTTATTTTCCCAGTTTGAACGGTCTGTGAATGGCCCTCGATCGCCTGACTAACTCGCTGACATCAAGGAGAATAGTCGGAGAAGTCACACTTGTTTGCTCGTGCACTGCTGATACCCATACCTATATTGTGACAAGGAGGCGCAAATGGCGTTTCGGGAAGAAAATCCCGGGATCGAAGAGTTGCTCAGTTTTGCCAAAGATGCGGTTTCGATCGCGGGCGATAAAGCGCTGGAGCTATACGGGAAGGGCAATCCAGAGGTCAAGTTCGATGAAGAGCTTGTAACCTCAGCCGAGGTTGCGCTGGTGAACTTCTTCAGGGATCGTCTCAATTCAATCTTCCCCGGACACGGGGTCTTCGGGGACCCGCTTCCTGCTGAAGACTACGTTCACGGGGAAAAAAGGTATCTCTGGATATACGATCCGCTTGACGGAGTGGCCAACTTTCAGGCGGGAATTCCAATATGGGGCATATCGCTTGCGCTTCTCGAAAATTTCTGGCCGGTCTTCGGGGTTACCTTCATGCCCGTAACCGGTGACCTCTTCTACGCCGTCGTCGGGCAGAAAGCTTACTGGGGCGAACGGGAAATAAGAATTCCTGACTCGGGCGAGATCAGCAACGAAAGCGTGTTGCTGACCTACTCCCGGTTCCATAATCAATACCAGTCCACTTTTCCGGGCAAGATCCGGAACCTGGGCTCGACCTCCGCGCACATAATTTACGTGGCCAGGGGGCGAGCCGAAGGGGCGCTTCTGGCAAATGTATCGTATCGCGATCTGGCGGCGGCCCAAATTATCCTGATGGCTGCCGGGGGCAAGATACACCGCATGGATGGCCGGGAGTTTCACCTGAGCGACTATCTGGGCGGACAGCGCATAGAGGAGCACGTTATAGCAGCCCCGGAAGGTTCGTTTGAATCCATACGTATGTACCTGAAAAGGATTGGCGAAGAGTGATCCCGCCCTTGTGCCGGCAGCAGCCGGCGCATTCGTTCAAACTACTCCGCCCAACCCGCATAAGCCTTTTGTGTCATCAAGCCCCTTTAGCTGCCGGGTCGATCAGCCGATCCACCGATAGCGCCGGCTTCTGCTGTCATGCTTCAGCCATTCGCCTTTACGTTTTTTGGGGTGGGAAACATTAGGTGGAATGTTCCTGAATGTGCTATAAAGACTGAAATTTTTTTGTGGCCTGAATAGGCCGCAAACGGAAGGCGGGCACGTCTTGGCGGAATTGATTTGTTCCCATCGGTCTATTGGAGTGCTTCTAATCGAAGACGATGAGGACGACTACTTCCTGGTTGCCCGTCTGCTGGCCGAAATATCTTCAGCGCGATATAAGCTTACCTGGATCCAGACCTGTGAGGAAGGCCTGAAGGAACTCGAGAAGGGAACATACGACGTATGCCTTCTCGATTACCACCTGGGATCAAAGAGTGGGCTGGAGATTCTCAGCAAGGTGGAGGAATCCCCGGCGACGCCGCCGATAATCATCCTGACAGGCCATGGAGATTACCTCGTTGATGTCAAAGCGATGAAATACGGCGCGGCAGATTATCTGGTCAAGGACCAGATGAGTGGACTCCTGCTCGAAAGAGCGATCCGTTACTCGATGGATCGAAAGAAGTCCAAAGACGCCCTGCTGGAGTCGGAAAGACAGCTTAAGTACCTCTCATCCGCGTTGCTCAGAGTGCAGGAAAATGAGCGAAGAATGGTGGCTGCCGAGTTGCATGATAACCTTGGCCAGCTCCTGACGGCCATCAAGTTTAAGATCGAAAGCGTTCTGGTGCGAATGGACCCCGACGAAAGCTGCACCCGGGACCTCAACGCTATTATACCTAATATTCAGCTCACTGTTGAGCAAGTCCGCAACATGTACACGCAACTGATGCCCACAGTTCTGGACGACCTGGGCATTCTGGCGACACTGAGCTGGTTTTGCAGAGAATTTCAAAAAGACCACCCCAATATCTGGGTGGAATCGGAATTCAAGGTCAGAGAAGAAGAGATATCTGCGGATTTGAGGCTGGTGATTTTTCGAATCGTTCAGAACGCTTTCGACAGTGTGGCGGCCCACAGCAAAGATGGTCGCACCGAAGTTTCGCTGGTCGAAGAAAACGGATACGTCAAGCTCGAAATCGGGGACAATGGGGCCGGGTTGGACGTATCTCACGCCATGTCTTACACGTGCCCGGATTGCGCGCTGGGGCTGATAAGCATGAAAAGGAGGGCGGAACTCTCAGGGGGCTCATTTGAGAGTGGGTCCGCTGAGGGCGGCGGGACCTTCGTCAGGGTGCAATGGGCGATTGCAGACCAATAATTGCACTGTGGATCGAAGAGCAAGGGGCCGGATGGGTCAGGGTGAATTCTTTCAAACACTTTATGACGGTTTTCTTTTTTCTTCAGGCTGTCTTTACGTGGCTGGTGGCCGATTTGCCCAATGATCCTCCCGCCGGGGCGGAGCAATCGGCAACCGTAAGCCGGCCGGGGGCCGATTCCCGGCTTTGCTGGTCGCAGGCCGAACTCGAGGGAAGCGCTGCTGACAAAAGTACGGCTCCTGCTCCTGCCGGTTTGAGAAATATTCCTCCGGCAAGGACTCGGCCCGGCGAAACCCTCCCGGGGCTCTCGTCTGAGATGGCGAATTCGATACGCTCCGTTAAACTGCCTGAAAACGTCAAACTTATCGCGCTGACATTCGATCTTTGTGAAGGGGCAAAAGAGATCAGCGGTTATGATCCTGGCATAGTGAACTATTTGAGGGCCAACAAGATCAAAGCCACCTTTTTTGCCGGCGGCAAGTGGATGCGCTCGCACCCTGAAAAGACCATGCAACTCATGGCCGAGCCTCTTTTCGAAATCGGGAATCATAGCTGGAATCATAAAAACTTTCGTAAGCTGGACAAAAGAGAAGCCCAGGA
>JBEKQE010000146.1:0-12513 GCA_049520035.1 Syntrophobacteraceae bacterium
GCAAACACCTGGGTGGCAAATTGAGGTAACGGTACTGTATCCAAGCTGTAAAGGTACGCAATGCCCGGGCGAGTTCCGGCTGCCGGTTTCATTGCAATCCCGATTTCTATAAAGCTTCGGGCTGGAAAGGAGGATGCAGTGGTTAAGCCATGGATCGGTAAAGAGTATGTTATTACACAGCTACTGATACTCGGAGAAAGTGCATATTCGTGGGTGGAAAATGGTGAAATCCAACATCCAACTGAGGGTCACGAGATAGGATCGGTTAAGTGGACCATTGAGAACTTTGATCAAGCAGCCCGCACCATGAAAAAGTTGGGGTGTCCTGCCAATCCATTGAATCCACAGAACGGACCACGCATTACGCCTTATGATCTTAATGTGTGAATTTCCCTGAACCGGCAACATATGCGATGAGATCGGAAACTGGGGTGTGAAGCGCGTAAGATCGAATCGAAACGACCACTTTTTACAACCGACGCCGTCATGAAGCTGAGGCCGGCTTTGCCTACTTCTCTGCCCATGTCTCACCAATCGTAACTTCCACTTCAACCGGAACTTTAGAAAGATAAGATTTGCCTGCTTCGATCATGGTCTCCCGTAAAATGGCGGCAGCGGCGTTTGCCTTCTTCTCAGAAACTTCCAGAATGATCTGGAATCTACATCGATTATGAGCCGTCGTCTGTTTCTGCGCCGAAGCAGGGTTCCAGCGGAACGGCTGAGGCTTTCTTCAAGAGCTTTGAGACCAGCACTCGTTGCCGGGATGTTGTTCTCAAAGCGAGACAGTGCAGATTGGCAGGCTCCGCTTTCATGCTCTTTACCCAAGGCACTCATGGCGTAAAGTCCGGCGGTAAGCGCTCCAGGCCCTCCACCAGGTATAATGAGATCGTAGATGCCGTCGTCCGAGTTCATCAGAGCAGCCCTTCCTAACGTTCTAAAGCTAATTCAGATGCAGGACTACGCAAAGGGGCGGGGCGAGGCGAGAGAGGGCAATGAACAGATCTGCGGCAATATAATTAAATTAGAGTTATAATAAAGAATTTGGTGTCGCGTCTGGGCGTTGCGTCACTTATGATTTGAAACCAATCCGGGCGGGAAAAATATTCGGTGAGAGGCGGTTTCTTAAAAAGAAGTCTGAGCACGGTCTCGAAAGATTCTGATGAAGGGGGTTCGTGGCGCTCGATCAGACTGCTCAAGCCTTACTTCAGAGATCATCTTTGGAGGCTTGCGGGGGGTTTTTTGGCCCTTGTGCTGGTTGACCTGCTTCAGCTTTTTATTCCCCGAGTTGTCAAGTATGCGGTGGATTCGCTTCAAAAGGGCGTTGCGACCCCGAGTGGCCTCTCGAAGTATGGCCTGTATATCGTTTTGCTCGCGATTGGGATTGCAGGCTTTCGATTTATTTGGCGTCAGCTTATCCTTGGGTTTTCACGCATTGTTGAAATAGACCTGAGAAACCGGATGTTCTCCCATCTGCTTACCCTCGATAAGGCTTTCTTCCAGAAAACCACAACGGGTGAGGTGATGGCCCTTGCAACCAACGATCTTGCCTCCGTGCAGCTTGCAACCGGGATGGGGGTCGTCGCTTTTGTGGATGCGGTTTTCATGGGGCTGGCAGCGTTTGGTTTCATGCTCTACATTAACCCGCTTCTGACCGTTATAGCCATTGGGCCGATGCCTGTGCTCGCTTTTTTGACAAGGACACTGTCATCCCGCCTGCACGGAAGGTTCAAGAAAGTCCAGGAACAGTTTTCGGTCCTGACCGAATTTGTCCGCTCGACGCTCTCTTCCATTCGTCTGGTAAAAGCATACAACCAGGAGGAGCATCAAACCCTGCGCTTTGCCCAAATGGGTGAAACTTATGTGAGAAATAATCTCAAGCTGGCGTTTGTCTACGGAACGCTTTTCCCGATATCCGGCTTCATTGGGAACTTCTGCATGCTGCTGGTGCTTGTTTTCGGGGGACGCCTGACGATATCCGGGACTATTACGGCGGGGGATTTAGTCGCCTTCATAAGTTATCTTTTTATAATGACCTGGCCGATGATGGCTATGGGCTGGGTGGCGGACCTGTTTCAACGCGGAGTTACGTCGCTTTCCCGGATCGAGGAGGTTATGAGCGTTAAACCTTCTCTTTGCGAACGCGACGCGGCGCCTTCCGTGTCGATCGGCCGAGGCGAGATCCGGGTGAGGGATCTCTCCTTCAGGTACCACGGTCAAGACGGGCCGAGTCTCGAGGGAATAGACCTCCATATTCCCAGGGGGATGTTCCTCGGGATTGTGGGCAGAACCGGGGCAGGGAAAACCACATTATGCAATCTGCTGGCGCGGCTTTTTGCGGTCCCGGACGGGAGCCTCTTTTTCGATGGTTTCGATGTAAATTCCATTTCGATTAATTCGGTGAGAAGCGCAATCGCATACGTGCCTCAGGATGTGGTTCTCTTTTCCGATACCATAGCTTTCAATATCGCTTTCGGTACGCCGGAAGCTTCCATCGGGGAGATCGAAAAAGTGGCCAGGGCCGCCGCCATTCATGACGAGATAGCCGCCATGCCACAAGGATATGAAACGAGAATAGGGGAGAAAGGAATAAAACTTTCCGGCGGCCAGCGGCAGAGAATTGCGATAGCACGGGCACTGCTTTTAAACCGGCCGGTAATTATGATTGACGATGGTCTTTCAGCAGTGGACATGGAAACCGAGCACGCGATAATTCGTTCTATTGCTTCCTACCTCGAAGGGCGCACCTGCATAGTCGTGTCCCACCGAATAGCGCCTCTGGCAGACGCCAACGAAATCGTGGTAATGGAAAAAGGGCAGGTTGTGGACCAGGGGCCGCACAATGAGTTAGTCGAGCGAAACGCCTTCTATTCGAGCATCTACAGGCACCAAACTTTGAGTGGGTATGCTGAGGACAGTGTCACCGGCGGTGAACAATGAATCACGATCAGGAAATTCTGGACGACGAGCAAGGACGCTATCTTGGCGACTTTAAACTGTGGGGGCGACTGCTCAAATTCATAGTTCCCCAGTGGAAGTGGGCCCTTACGGCCGTTGGTCTCGCCTTTATCATTACCGGCGCAAGTCTTATATGGCCGAGACTCGTCCAAGTGGCCATCGATAAGTATATCCTCAACAATTCCCTGCCCGTCGACGAGAGGATGAACGGGGTGACCCGGATAGCTTTGCTTTTCGTGGCTGTTATCGCAGTCGGGTTTGTGGCGAATTTTTTCCAGGTTATCGCCCTCGAATGGACCGGCCAAAGAATCATGCACTCTTTGCGCCAGCGTCTGTTCAACCATGTCATCCGCCTGAACCTCTCATTTTTCAGCGCCCAGAGGGTAGGCAGGCTGGTTACCCGGCACACGAACGATATCCAGAACATGTATGAGATGTTCACATCGGTCATCATTACTCTTTTCAACGAAGGAGTCAGGCTTGTCGGCATTCTTGTGGTCCTGTTCTGGATGGATTGGAGACTTTCGCTGCTCCTTGCTCTCACTTTTCCGCCGATGATCCTTATAACGGTGACTTTCGGCAAACTGAGCCGGAGGGCTTACCGCAGAATACGCTCTCACCTTGCTGGAATTAACGCGTTTTTACAGGAAGCGGTCTCTGGGGTGTCGGTTGTTCAGATTTTTCTGCGCGAAAAAGACGTGCGGGAGCGTTTCTCCCGGTTGAACGGAAAATATTTTGAAGCCGCGATGTTCCAGATTCGGGTATTCGGTATTTTTGTGCCGTTGATCGAAGTCATGGGTTCGGTTGCGCTCGCACTGATAATATGGTACGGCGGGGGCCGGATCCTGAGAAACTACATGACGATAGGGGTCCTCACCGCCTTCATTTCCTACATGCGGCTCTTTTCCCAGCCCATTCGGGAGTTTTCTCAAAAATACACCATAGTGCAATCCGCGATGACCTCGGCAGAGAGGATTTTTCAACTGCTCGAAGAAAAGGATTACATCCCGCCGCTAATCGATCCGGTAAGGATGGACGGAATCAGTGGGCACATCGAATTTCGCGATGTGGTGTTCTCCTATGAGACAGGCCGGCCGGTCCTGAGAAACATCTCCTTCGAAGTGAAGCCGGGCCATACTCTTGCCATTATCGGGGCCACCGGATCGGGAAAGACCACTATCATAAATTTGCTGGAAAGGTTTTACGACCCGCAGCAGGGGAGGATACTGTTGGACGGCGTGGATCTCCGCAGGTTCGAGCCGCACTGGTTGCGGGAGCACATTGGGCTTGTGATGCAGGATATTTTCATAGTGCCGGGATCGATCAGAGAAAATATACTGCTTGACCGCGGGCTGTCTGGATCCGAGATTGGCCGGATCGTGGATCTCTCGCAATTGGAAAGCCTGGTGCAAAGCCTTCCACGGGGACTGGACACAAGAATAGGGGAGGGCGGCATGGATCTCTCGGCAGGTCAGAAACAACTGCTGGCGTTTGCGCGAGTTCTGGCTCGTGACCCTAAAATCCTTATCCTGGATGAGGCAACCTCAAATGTGGATACAGAAACGGAGATGCTGATCGAGCAGGCAATCAGGGCGGTCATGGCAAACCGGACGAGCATCATAATCGCACATCGGCTATCCACGATCAGACGGGCAAACCAGATCATTATCATCGACAAGGGGCGCATAGTTGAACAGGGGACCCACGAAGACCTGATGGAGAAGGCCGGCCTTTACCATCACCTCCAGATGCTCCAGAACGGCATCTCCTTCGCGCAGGAGCAGGTGCGTTACGGCTCATGAGGACTACTGCACATCAACTTACCGTGACTATTTCCAACTTACAACGTCGGCGTTTTCTCCTTCCCCGCCTTCCTGCCCGTCGGCCCCATAGGAAATGAGATCGTAATCACCGTGTTGTCCGGGGCAGTTGTAAACATAGGGCCTTCCCCACGGGTCCATGGGGACATCTTTTCGGAGGTAGGGGCCGTCCCAGAGATCGATACCCGGATTTACACGAAGGGCTTGCATGCCTTCGGCTGTTGTCGGGTACCTTCCCACGCTGAGCCTGAATGAATCCAATGCCGTGCCGAACATTTCAATCTGGGTTTTTGCGGCCTTCTGTTTGGAAGTGCCGATATGTTTGAAAAAGTCAGTTCCAACGAATGCGGCAAGCAGGCTGAGAATAACCATAACCACCAACAGCTCTATAAGGGTGAATCCTTTTCGGGACCAGATGCGTTTTTCCTGACCATAGTTTCTGTTTGTACGAAACATAGGGTTTCCACTCCCTTGTGGGTTTTGGTGAAACGCCATTCGAGCGTTAAAACCGGCACTGCCAAAACAGATTTTGCAGAGATTAACCGTATCTTGAAACAGTGTCAATCATGTCCCCCGGAACCGGGCGCAACTCCGAGATCGAAAACGAATCGCAGACGGCTAAACCGGTGGCCTGTCGAATCAGTCCGCGTTATCGGACTCCCGTTCAGGTTCGACCACCGAAAGAGAGTTGACCGTCAAACCAGCCGGCTCGCCCCGCAAAAAAAGAGTGCCGTCAGCGCCGACTGAAAGGGGCGCTCTGTACTGTCTCTTGAATTCCAGGATGAATCTTTGCTCGATCAACCTGGCGGTAACCTTCTCGCCGTTTGGGAGCCGATACATCTGGCCGTCGACGAGGCTCATGAAAACTCCAGTTTAGAGAAAATGACTATCGACCGAATTTACTGCTGAGCTCTGTAGGGTAGGATACAACTATTTGGCTGCCGGGCAAAGTAAAATGATAATGTGGCCCGTGGGACAATCGACCCAGTATTCAAATAGATAGTGATAAGTTGTAGTTTACATATTAAACAACGATGGTTATTTTTTTCCGGAAAATTGTCGTACCGGCGAGTGCGACTTTGGGAGGCAGAGACGATGAATGATGTGGGAAGTACTCTTGATAACTCAGGGGCAAGGCCTTTTGAGGTGAATGTTGAGGCCTCCGATAAGCCGGTTGAGCCCTTTGCGGCCGAGCGGACTCAAACTGCGGCCCAGGCCGGGGAACCGCAGGAAGCAGCTCAAAAGCAACGGGATGAAAAGCTCGATCTCTTGATGAAAAACGTAAAGGAATTCATTCGAAATATCGACGTTAAATCGCTGTAAGGGATTCTGTTCTCGCCAGGAGAGCCAACTGCCCTGGTTCGGCAGGCCTTCGGAAATCCCCTTTTGCATTCCATCTTTGTGAAAGGGGGTTTTTTGTGCCCTGCGCTTGCCTGTTGTGTATCAACTGAGTATCGGCGCCGAGCGGCGGGGTTAATATCGGGTTGATTTCCACGGTCGCAATTGATAACAGTGAGTACTTTGGATATAAAAGAAGGCTTCAGGCCACTGAAACCTGAAGATCGACCGGTTTTAGAGGAAGTTTGCGTGATGAAAATGAAGGCCCTCAAATCTTTTGCAGTTCATCTTGTCAGCCTGCTCTTTATCTTTAACTTCATGGTCCCTCCCATACAGGCTTCCGAGGAGTTGAAACAGCCGGCGGACAGGGTCTTTGGCGACTGGAGGGTCACACAGCTTAGCGCAGAACCTCCAACCCTGAATCCGATTACGGCGACCGACGTGCCTGCGGGAGCCATCGACGGCTACATCTATGAGTCGCTTCTCAAAAGAGACGAAAAGTCCCTGGAAAACGTTCCCGTTCTTGCCGAGAAATGGGAGATCTCGTCGAACCATCTCATGTATACATTTCACCTGAAAAAGAACATAAAGTGGACTGACGGGTATCCGTTTACGGCAAAAGACATTCTTTATTCATTCGATAGGATACGCGATCCGAAGGTCGATGCCGCCCACCTGCGGAACTACTACCAGGACATTGAAAAAGTTGAAATGCTGGGCGACTACACAGTCCGCTTCCATTACAGGATACCTTATTTCCGGGCGCTTGAGTTCTGTGGAGGCATGCCGATTGTACCGGCGCATCTTTTTAAAGAAGGGGAAAATTTCAATCAGCACCCGATCGGGCGCAATCCTGTCGGCACGGGTCCGTACAAGCTGCTTCACTGGGAGACGGGAAAAGAAGTCGTCCTGGTTAGAAACGAGGATTACTGGGGTGAAAAACCCGCGATTAACCGGATTGTTTACAAAATTATCACGAATGAAACTGTCGCCCTTCAAGTGCTGAAGCAGGGCGGCCTGGACGAGATGGGCCTTAGGCCGATACAATGGGAGAAGCAGACCCAGACCAAACGATTTGCGGAAAATTTCCGAAAGTTTGCCTATTACCAGCCGAGCTTCAACTATATCGGGTGGAACTGCCGGCGGCCGATTTTCTCGGACAAAAGGGTCCGGCGGGCGATGACGATGCTTGTTGACCGGGAAACGATTCTGAAGAAAATCCTCTTCGGGCTTGCAACTATCGTTAACGGCCCTTTTTATGTAAACAGTCCGGAATACGACAAGGATATCAAGCCTTATCCATATGACCCGAAAGGCGCCCTGGCGCTGCTCAAGTCTGCGGGATGGGATTACCCTCCGGGCGGGGGTGTGCTGCAAAATGACGGAAAACCGTTCGAATTCGAAATCCTGATCCCCGCAGGGCGAAAGTTTGCAGAGCAACTTTCGACCATGCTCCAGGAGAACCTGAAAGAGATCGGCATCAGAATGTCGATCCAAAGGCTCGAATGGGCAGTTTTCATTCAGAGGATCGAGGAGCACAATTTCGACGCCTGTTCGTTGGGCTGGTCGCTCGGATGGGAGACCGATCCTTATCAGATTTGGCATTCTTCCATGGCGGTTGAGAAAGGCTCAAATTTCGTGGGATTCAAGGATTCGGAAGCGGACAAATTGATGGAGGAGGCGCGCAAAGAATTCGATCCGGAAAAAAGGCGCCTGATGTATTATCGTCTCCAGGAGATAATCCATGACGAGCAGCCTTACACATTCCTTTTTACGAACGAGGATCTGGTTACTGTCTCCAGGAGGTTCCAAAACCTCGAGGTTTACCCGATGGGGCTTGCACCTCTGTACTGGTGGGTGCCGAAAGAGGCCCGGAAATACAGGGACTAAGAAAAAGAAGGATCGATGCATGCGAGCTTCTGATGGATGATTTCCAAAAGTCTTCGAAAAACATGTTCGTGGCGCAGGGTCTGGACCGCGCTCACAATCGGCGCAAAGACCCGGACTGGATTGCCCGGCGGATGCGCGACCCGGGATCGTTTTTCCTTGCTGTGTGGCAATCGAGGGTGCTCGTTGCCGAAGGCGAGGCCCCCAGGCCTGTTCTGCTGGAGTGGAAACATTTGGAGGGGCGCGTTGAAGGAGATTGCACTTTTTTCCTTGGCGAGGACAACGGCCACTCTTATTTTGCTGTTGACTTAGATGAAAAAGCCCCCGGCGCTTTTGGCCATGTGGGGCGGTTTCGGGACCTGCGAGCCGTTGCGCCTTTGCTTTCGCGAGATGACGGAGCGCTTCTCGCTTACGCCAAAACCCTGGCGTACTGGCATGAGCGTAATCATTTTTGCGGCGCCTGCGGAGCCCGAAACGAAATCAGAGAAGGCGGGCACTGCCGCGCCTGCGTGAATCCGCAGTGCGGGGTGGTGCATTTCCCGCGCACTGACCCGGCCATAATCGTTCTGATAAAGTCTGGTGAAAAGTGCCTGCTCGGAAGGCAGCACATTTGGCCTGAGCGTATGTACTCCGTTGTGGCGGGATTCGTGGAGCCTGGCGAGAGCGCCGAAGGCGCCGTGGCGCGCGAGGTTTTTGAGGAGGTGGGGCTTTGCGTCAAGAACATCCGGTATCATTCCTCGCAGCCGTGGCCGTTTCCCTGCTCGCTGATGCTGGGATTTACGGCTGAAGCCCAGGATCAGCGGATAAGGCTTGGAGATGAAGAACTGGAGGACGCGCGCTGGTTTGGACGCGGCGAACTGCGTGAAGCCGTTGAAAACGGCGCAGTAAAGCTCTCCACGCCGATTTCGATTTCCTATCGGCTGATCGAGGACTGGTTTGACGCCGAAGGCCCGTTCTGTTTGCGTGACTTTGCGGGCCGGGGATTTGTGATTAGAAAAGAAGACTAGATAAGGATGACGTTGCCCTAGATGAAAGCCTATCTGATCAAGAGGCTGCTCCAGATCATTCCGACCCTTTTCGGGATAACTGTTATTACCTTTGTCATTATCCATCTGGCGCCCGGAAATCCCGCGATGCTCAAACTGCAGATGGGCAAAGGGGAGGGGGCGCTTGGCGAGAAGACTATTTCCGAGCAGATAATCAAGCAGACAAAAGAACTCTATGGGTTGGACAAGCCCTTGCCCGTCCAGTACATCCTGTGGGTAAAACGCATCTTTACCATGGATTTCGGGTTTTCGTATAAAGACCACCGGAAAGTGTGGGAAAAGATTTCCGAACGGCTGCCGATAACCATTCAACTCAATATAATCTCGATCTTTCTGGTCTATCTGATCGCGATACCCTGCGGCATCTATTCCTCGACTCATGAGGGGTCGTTTGCGGACAAGATTTTGACCCTCGGATTCTTTTTCCTGTACTCACTTCCGAATTTTTGGGTCGCTATGCTGCTCATAATGCTCTTCGGAGGGGGGGATTTCTGGGACATTTTCCCGGTCTACGGCATATCGTCCATAGGAAGCGAAACGATGAGGCTGTTGCCCTGGCTGCTCGACCGGATGTGGCACCTGGCGCTTCCGGTAGTCTGTCTTACCTACGGCGGGCTGGCTTACCTTTCGAGACTGACGCGGGCGGGCATGCTCGAGGTCATCCGGGAAGACTACGTAAGGACGGCCAGGGCAAAAGGTCTGAGCGAACGTGTGGTAATCTTTAAACACGCCTTCCGCAATGCTCTGCTCCCGCTTATAACGCTTCTTGCCTTTCTTTTACCTGCCATGTTCGGCGGAAGCGTGATCATAGAAACCATCTTCTCGGTCCCAGGAATGGGGCAGCTTGGGTTCGAGGCGGTCCTGAGCCGCGACTACCCCGTTATAATGGCTATAACCGCGATCTCGGCGCTGCTCACACTGATAGGACTGTTGATTTCCGATATCCTGTATGCAGCGCTCGATCCGCGCATCAAGCTGGAATAAATGACGTAGAACTGGTGAACAATGACTGATCCGGCAAAAACTCTGGATTTCCAAATTCTGGAAACACAATCGGAGTTAAAAGGCGAGACCCCCAATACCTACTGGAAAATGGTCAGCTATCATTTCAAGAAGAGGAAGCTGGCCGTCTTCGGGCTTTGGATAACAATATTTCTGTTTTTTATCGCCATTTTTGCAAATTTGCTCGCGAGCGATAAACCCATCTTATTCTATCACCAGGGCAACGTCTACTTTCCTGCTTTTTCCGGCGCTGACAAGATCGGCTCCTTTGTCTGGAAAGACCTTAGGAAAACAAATCCTCTCATCTACCAGCACGTTGGCGGAAAAGATGCGGCGATAGTCATATGGCCCCTGGTAAAATATTCACCGACTGAATACAACCTGCTGGAGTACCTGGCTCCCCCCGACTCCAGGCACTGGTTCGGTACCGATGACAGCGGCCGGGACGTTTTGAGCAGAATGATCTACGGCGCGCGCATTTCACTTTCAGTGGGTTTTGTTGCCGTAGGAATAGCGCTGATCATCGGGATCTTCCTGGGAGCACTGGCGGGTTATTTTGGTGGATGGACAGATATAGTGATCAGCCGGGCAATCGAGATCATGCTCACGATACCCACATTTTTCCTGATTATCGCTATAATTGCGATTAAGGAGGGGTCGAGCATATACAACATCATGGTGGTAATCGGTCTGACCGGGTGGATGGGCGTTGCCCGGTTCGTTCGCGCCGAATTCCTCAAGCTCAAACAGCTCGACTTCATAACGGCGCTGCGCGCTCTTGGCGCATCACACAGGCGTATAATCTTTCTACACATGCTGCCGAATGCGATGGCCCCGGTCCTGGTGTCAGCGGTCTTTGGCATTGCGGGCGCCATCCTTACGGAGTCGAGCTTGAGTTTTCTCGGGTTCGGCGTGCAGCCGCCGACTCCAAGCTGGGGCGAGATTCTTTCCCAGAGCCGTGACTATATTGAATTTGCATGGTGGCTGACAGTCTTTCCCGGGTTTGCGATATTCATGAGCATCACCGCCTACAACCTGGTCGGTGAAGGACTTCGGGACGCCATGGACCCGAAACTGTTCCGGTAACGGAATAGCCGAAGCGGGATATCGGAGGGTGGAAATAAAAGCCCCGATCGGATGAGTGGTTGAATTCACAGAAGAGCGAGTATGCTCCAGTTGCACATTGGAGACGATAGCGGGATACTTACCGTTAGCAGGCTTAACCAGCAGGTAAAGGCACTGCTGGAGGAGAGGTTCCCGTTTGTCTGGGTTAAAGGTGAGATCTCTAATTTTCGGGTCCCGGCTTCGGGACATTTTTATTTTACGCTCAAGGATGCGCAGAGCCAGATCAATGCGGTCTTTTTCCGAGCGCAGAACCGCTTTCTGAGGTTTCTTCCCGAATCGGGAATGCAGGTCATTTGCCAGGCCCGTCTGAGCGTCTATGAACCCAGGGGCGAATACCAGTTAATCGTGGAGGTCATGGAGCCCATCGGGGTTGGCGACCTGCAGCTCGCTTTCGAGGCCCTGAAGAGGAAGCTTGAGGCCGAAGGTCTGTTCGACCGGGCCCGAAAGAAAGTCCTCCCGCTTTGCCCGCAGAATGTCTGCCTGATTACTTCAAAGAGCGGCGCTGCAATCAGGGATATCCTCAAGGTGCTCCAGAGAAGCCCTTATCCTGTCTCGGTCACACTTTTTCCGGTGGCGGTCCAGGGACCCGATGCTCGGCTTGAAATTGCCGAAGCTATTGGATCGGCCAACATGCTCACCTGGCGCCATGAGTTTGATGTTGTGATTGTCGGGCGCGGAGGTGGAAGCATGGAAGACCTGTGGGCATTTAACGAGGAGGTTGTCGCGCGGGCGATTTCGGGGTCTTCGATTCCGGTAATTTCAGCGGTCGGCCATGAAATTGATTTTACAATAGCAGATATGGTTGCGGACCTCCGAATGCCAACACCGACCGGTGCAGCCGAGTGGGTGGTAAAGAGGCTCGAGCAGTTCCACCGTGACCTGCATGGCGGCAGGGATCGGTTGGTCCAGGTTATAAAGGCAAGACTCGAGAATCTGGGCTTAAGGCTAAAATACCTTGAGAGCCGGATAACGCATCCCAAAAGGCGCCTCGAGAATCTGAGGCTTACTCTCGACGATCGTCTGGAACGCCTCAGTCTTGCCATCGACAGACGTCTTGAGAGGATGCGCGTTTGGTGTAGCCATCTGGGCGGCAGGCTGCTGTATCTGAATCCCGAGGCCCGCATCCAGGGAGGCCGAGCGGAGCTAAACCGCCTAAGCAAAGAGCTAATGCTCCATCATCACCGGATTTTAGACGGATACAGGCTCAGGTATGAGCATAACGTCTCGCGTCTTGGGGTGCTTAGTCCACTTTCCGTTCTTTCGCGAGGGTATTCGATTACGTATAGAATCACGGATGGCAAAGTGATCAGGAGCTACACGGAAACCGGGCCTGGAGATCG
>JBEKQE010000147.1:0-12468 GCA_049520035.1 Syntrophobacteraceae bacterium
AAGAGTAACACGTATGGAAGACCTGCCAGGCCCCAAGAGCAAAGGTGAAATGGACGAGTTCAAGATGCCCTACGAGGAGTACTGCAAGAAACTCTTCGATGTTGGCAATGAACACACCAAGCCCAAGCCTCTTAACGGGATTCGGTGGCTGAGCTGCACCATGTATATCTTCACGCCGCACGCCGTGGCCAACCTGGCCGAGTTGGGGGCCGAAGTCATAAAGCTTGAGATACCCAGGATGGGTGAACCCATGCGGCACACATCACCCTTCAACGAGGTCTATCTCTATCCGTTTCACGATATGCGCCCCATGACCGGCACAGGCCTTGGTTACACGAACGCCAACCCCAACAAGTATTTTGTGACAATGGACTACCACATCCCCGAGATGAGAGAGGTGTTCTACAGCCTGGTGAAAAAATCCGACGGGCTCACCGAGCTCTACCGGCCGGGCACCCTGGACAAATGGAAAATGAGCTATCGGTACCTGAGTGAAATCAACCCCAGGTTCATTTACGTCTGGGGCGGCGGTTTCGGCTACGGTCCAAAGGTTTTCGGCGGTTCATACGACATCCTGGGCCAGGCCCATGCCGGACTCGCCTCGATAACCGGCATGCACGAGTACATGGGCGGGCATTGTTCCAAATGTACCAACTGGGTCATTGACTGGCAATCGGGCAACCTTATAAGCTGCTCCATCATGGCGGCCATCCACCATCGCAGAAAGACCGGGCTGGGCACCATGATAGAATTCTCTCAAGTGCAGGTCCCGACCAGGATGCTGGGCCATACCACGACGATGTACGGCAAGTTCGGCATCGTGCGCCAGCGATGGGGCAACTGGGACACCCAACTGGCGGCGCACGGCATCATTTTGTGCGGCAAGTCCGATTTCCCGGATGCCGAAAATCCGCAGGACAAGTTCGATGCCAGATATGTCATGGTCAGCGCCTTCCAGGACCAGGACTTCAAGGAGCTGTGCGCCATTACCGGCCTGAAGGAGCTCTACGAAAAGTACACGGCTCACAAGGACCGGGTCGAAGGCGAAGCTCAGGTCGAAATCTACACCGCCCTGGAAAGATGGGCCGCGGACAAATCCCGGTCCCAGGTCGCCAAGATACTCTCCGATGCAGGTCTTTTGGCCGAACCCGTGCGCAACGACCGCGAAGTTTACGAGAGTCCGCACTACAGGGAAAGAGGCACGGTCAGGTGGATGGACGATCCTCTATTCGGTGATTTAGTGGTCCATGGCGGCTACAGCACAGGGTTGATGGAAAAGTCCCCCAGGAGGACTAACTGGCACTGGCGTCCGCTGGGTGCGGACAACAAGAAGGTCTACCGTGATTTGCTCGGTGTTCCGCTGACCAAGATCGAAGAATGGTATAAAAAAGCATACATCTAAGAGGAGGCGCCCGTGTGTGATATCATTTGGTGCAAGAAGGACAAGGGTGGAAAACCGTGTGACACGATCAACTACCTTGACCCCTACTGCTTCTGGAACTGGGAAGGAACGATCAACTGCGCCGAGTGCGGCACGGTCTATTACATCCACATGATCCAGGGCTTTATGTATAAGGGACCTGAAGAAAGGGCCGGAGAGAAGCCGGACACCTCGCCCCTTTACGCTGACAAGCCTTATGACGGTTATTCCAACTACAGACCGGGTGTGGAGGGCCGGACCAGACCTTTCCAGTGTATCCCCAGAGCAAAATTGCTGGGGGTCGCCGACATGGTCAAGTTCAGCGTCCGGGGCCGTCCGGTGCGTGGATGGCGTCCGCAGCCGCCCTCTGCAGGTTTGGCCGGAAGCCAGGGCTTCAGCTGGGATATTCAGAAACTGTCGCCCGAGGTCTGGGAGGAATATCAGAAGAAGCTGGCCAAAGGCGAAGTCAAGGACTGGTAACTAGAGAAAGGAGTGCTGCATGTCACAACAGTTGACGCCTGAAGATTTCCTGGACACTATTCTGATCCCGGAAAGGCAGAGTGACCATATATGCTGGCAGTGCAAATACTTGAAGCCGGTTCTCAAGGGCTCCAAGTTCCCGCCCGCAGACATTATCGGCTGGTGCAAGAAAATCCACTGGCCTCATTACTGGTGCGTGGCGGACTTCAACGTGGTGAAGAAGTGCTATGCCTATGACGCCAGGAAGAAGGCGTAGCATGGAGGAAAACGTCCGTGAAGAACTCGATGTCCTCAAGGGCATGCTGGACAACTGGAAAACAGGTTTTCTGAGTTGGGCATCCCCCGAAGGGGATAACGATCATGTGCTCCTGGAATTCACCGAGGAGATCCAGTTGCACGTCTATCCCTATGTGAGGAGATTGTTTGAGACAAATTACCTCAGTGAAATCGAGGTCAAAGAGTTCATGCATTATTGCTTCAGCCAGGTTGAGGAACTTCGCCTGCAGTTGAGCAAAGCGGAAACCGACGAAAGCTAGAAGGAGGTTTAGTATGCCAGAGAAATGCCGTGTGGTGGTATGCGGCTTTGACCCTATGCTCGTAAAAGCATATGTGGCCGCCAACGCAAGAGCCTGCTGGTGGCACGTATCCGACGAGCTATACGATGAGTTCAAGATGCAGCCGAGGATGAAGGTTCAAGGGAAGCTTCTTAAAGTTTATTCGGGTAAAACCGGTCAAGAGACCTCGGCCCCCAATGAAGCGTTTGAATGGGAGTGCGCAAGGGAGTCCGGCCTTGCAGTCTTGCTCCCCGCTGATGTCATCAAGAACCACAAGCTCACGGAATTTCATTTCCTCGAGTTGATGATAGACAAAATTGACGGCAAAGACGTCTATCCAGGCCAGGATAAGATAAGCAAGAAGTGGTGGCCGGATGACAAGCTGAAATTGGGCTATGCACTCGATTACATCGGATAGCCTGCAACGACTCTCACAAGATGATTTCCACTTTCCCCCGTGGCCGGGGGAAAGTGGAAATCCAATCCACAGACTCCCTTTTCCATTGCCAGGAGAGGGGGTTTTTTTATGACCTGACCCCATCAGCCCCATGGTGGGATGTGGCGCCATTGTGGCTCACGTTGTTTTTTAAATCTTTTTACACTATATTTTATGATGAAAAATACCATCAACGAAAAGTACTAGCGTTCATTGAGGGAAGGAAATGGCAAATAAAGCGACGGACGACAGGCAGGAATCAAACCAGGAAGTAAAGCCGCTCATAGAGGATGAAGAACTGCCGGAGGAAGAACCGGCCCACCCCGGCTGGCTGGCAATCGGCGAGATTTTGAAAGTCGCTCATCCTGTCTTTGAAAACAGCAGGTTTCTTATCGGCTATCATCATTCCAGCAATGTGTATCTGCTTGCAGGCGATTACCTGACCCTGGTGGACCCTGGAAATGATTACACTATTTTTGGTGAACTGGAGAAGCTGGGGTATAATCTTTTGGATATAAGGAAGGTGGTGGTCACTCACGGGCACCGCGACCACTGCATGGGCATATTCGAGATGTTGAGATTTCCCCCGATTATGGAAAACAAACAGGTCGAAATAATCATGCATGCGGGAGGTCCTAAGGAGTTCAAGAATTTGATCACCGAGGCCGGATTCCCCCCGACCGAACTGGTGGGCGGGGAAACCCTCGAACTGAGCGGTTTTGAATGGGAAGTGATCCACACGCCGGGCCACACCATTGACGGCATATGCCTGTATCATGAACCGACCGGGACGGTTATTTCCGGCGACTGCGTACTGCCCGATGCAATGGCTGATGCAGATAAAACTGCCGGAGGCAGCTTGGACCATTATTTGTACGGGCTCAGGCAGTTGATGAAAAAGCAGATCGTTCATGTACTTCCCGGCCATGGCGTGCCCGTAGCGGTCACCGGCAGGCGCACCGTCGATGAAACTTACGAAGGCGTGATGATGAAAATCTTAGAGGCGGGCCCCGAAGACAAGATGACCTGGATGGAAGGGGCGAAGCGGCTGGCTGAGAAGGGACTTCTGGCAGAGGTTGTATTTTGCTGTGATAAAGAATTGACCCTTAGACCGCAAAATATGGAAGCAATGCAGTTGAAGGCCCTTGCGTTGAACGATATGGGCCGGTGTGATGAGGCCATTGAAGTCTTGGACCTGATTCTGGCAAGCCGGCACCGCAATGCCTACGCTTTGACAGCCAAGGGTCAGGCCCTGCTGGGTCTAACCAGATACGCCGACAGCCTGCCTTATTTTGATGAGGCCCTGGCGAAGGACCCGCAGATCAGGGAAGCTCAGGTGTTTAAAGGTATGGCATTGTATTTTTTGGGCAGGTCCGAGGAGGCTATGGCAATCGAGGCCTTCAAATCCGAGTTTGACGCAAGATTCAGGAGCCAGTTTGACAAAGGGCGGCAAGGACCCAAATCAGATGATTCATGACGCATAGCAGGGTGATGAAAAAGGGATAAATTTCCCATAAGTAGAGAAAAATCCACAGAATCGTCACCCCGGCGAAAGCCGGGGCCCAGTGTCTTTTGTTTTGATATCAATAAGTTAAAATAGAGCCCTGGATTCCGGCATCCGCTGGAATGACGAAAGTATGAGCCACTTTTCAGATTTTTCCCACCAGTACTCCCTTTTTCATCAGCCTGATAGGGCTGCTGGGCGTTTATGTCTTTTGATTTGACCATGGTCGGATAGTGATGCACTTCCTCGGCGGGTAGATAAAAATGAACGAAAAATTCTTGAAATTCTATGATGCTGCAAAAGCCCTGATAACTTACATTGATAAAGAGTATGTTTTCGACAAGTCCGCTGATATGGGTTGTGGCGGATTTGATACTTATCAATCAGAGACTTTTTTTGATTTGATAGCAAATGCTAAAAACGCCCTTAGCGATTTTGAGAATGAAATCAAAGAACCCGAATGAGTTGCTGCCTGGAAAGGTGTGGAGGTAAAATGGCGCTCGAGGAAATCAGTTATGAAGAGTACATGAAAAAACTCGACGAAATCGAGAAGCGGTATTTGTCCGATGAAAAAGGTTTTCCCGAGGGCGCGCGCGAGAAGGGGTTGGAGATTTGTAAGAAGTTCAGGCGAGAAGTGGAGGAGCTTGGTCCTGAAAATTGTTCATATTACATTGACACGGTGTATGGGTTGCCGATGCACAAACCCAAGCAGCGCGAAGGATGAGTTGAAATTAGGAGTAAGTCACGGCGCGCCTAAACGGCAAGGGATCGGCTCTGCAACCCCTACAGGGTAAAACCGGTTCTTGTTGGTGTCGCAACCCCAAGGTGGCGCTCCGCTTACCCTGGGCTATTATATGCAGCCGTTTCGGGCAAAAACCCAAACCACAGGTGCGCATTTGCCTGAAGACCCAAAAGAAACTATTCAATATGTTGCATGTGCACACTGTGATACTCGGCTGCCTTTGGAAGAGGCTGTTCGTTACGAACACAGACTGCTTTACGGTGAGCACTACCATTGCCGTGAGTGCGATCCAAAAGGCGTATGGGATTGTATGAGTCACGACACGGACATGGAGGTTCATTGACGCAACCTTATCACACGTCTGCTTTCAGCAGTATATCACTTCCCACAATCGCCATTAGAAAGCCAATTGATTCTGCACGCCTCGAAAACCTTGTCCAGTTTTCTTCACTTAAGCCGTGCTCTACTGTGGTCAAGAGTAAGCCTCTTTCGATACTGTTGCTTTCCTTAAGCAAGAGAAATTGTCTGTGATTGCTGAATGCAAACAATACGCATCCGTTAGTCAAAAGATAGTTGTAGGATCCTGGGTATTCCTCAATAAGTTGCCTGGAGGTGTCGGCAACTGCCGTGAAGAGGCCGAGGATATCACTGTTTCTTTCGTGACGGGCCGCGATACCGTCCAGAAGATACTCAAAGATCCTTGCAGAATCACTGACTACATCATCCAATCGAACTTTTTGACTGATATAAGACTCTATAGCAGGGGCCTTCCCATTGTGAGCGAAAATCCAGTCTTGACCTTTGAATTGAAGGACAAAAGGGTGGGCGTGACATTCATCGATGGGACCGCTGGTTCGTAAACGTACATGTGCGATGATAAACTTGCTGGAGACGACTCGAGCAAGCCTCTGGAAACCATCATGGAACCTTCCTTCCTGATAGGCCCGGGCGCCTGATTTTTCTACATAAGCTCGGTTCTTCCTGAAAAATCCGATACCCCAGCCGTCCATATTCCTACCCGCTTTGGCAGCAAAAATCGGCAGGGAGTTAGGCACCGAGTAATTTGTCGCTGCAGACAGGGCGAATAAGTCGCACATAACGGGATCTCACCTGTCTTCTTATACGGGGTTGAATTCAATCGATCGCCTTTATCGGGCGGTCCGACTCCGGGTACGATTAGGGCCTGCCATGCCGCCGGTTGGAGTGTGAATTTTAGACAAAAGCCTCTTGCGTCACATTCCCCAGATACAATACGTCTGGTCCCGCGACCACCAAAAGCTTTCCCAAGGAGTTCCTTTCCGGCTCGACGGCAATCCATTCTTTGTCACTCAGTCCTTCCCCTATGGAAGTGAGGACAAGGCTATTTCCATACCTTTCCGATTCCTTGAGCAGCATCAAAGTCCGAAAATTAGAAAATGCAAAAAGCACTGACTCATTGGCTAGAAAAAACGAATAATGCCCAGGATAGTCTGAAAGCATGTTCCTAATGCTTTTTACAAGCGATCTGGCGAGACTTTCGTAAGGAGTGTAGCGCAAATAAGAGGTCAGTTGGTCCCTCAAGTATTCGAATACTCTGGCAGGATAAACATCAACATCTATCTTTGGTTCGTTAGTTGTTTGATAATTCTCAATTCCTTTTATCAATCCGATATGCACAAAAAGCCATACATGATTTAGGAACGATAAAGAAAATGGATGATTCTGAGCACTATGACCTCCACCGCTCAGCGGACAGCTAATGTGCGAGACAATGATTCGGCTGTCTACAACCCTTGCCAGCCTCTGAAAGCTCTCGTGGACTTGCTCGCTGTTATAGACTCGCTCTGCTGATTTCTCCACCAGGGCCTGGTTGTCACGATAAAATCCGATACCCCAACCGTTCATGTTTCGCCTGCCCTTTTCAGCAAATATCGGCAAGTACTGTTGGGCCGTATAATTAACTCCTGCAGAGAGCGCAAAAATATCGCACATCTTCTCTAATTCCTATGATATAATAGACTTGTGTGCAACCCATCCGTTAATGCGGTTCATATGGCCAAACGCCAGATACATCTTATATATCGTTTTCATCCATTTATTTACATTTGAGTGATAGTCGATTATAGGTACATGCCCATCGCTCAGTTCGACCAGAAACTGTGTGAAGATAACCCACTGCATGGCTTCATCTATTTGATGGAGAACAGCAGAGTGATATCGGAACTCAATGGTGGATCGATACCAATACGAATGCAGATTGAGCCCGTGGTAACGTGTCAAGTGGTACCTGTCAGATACTTTGCGAGCAGGATCATACCCATTTTTCTGGGAATACCATAGCTCTTTGATTTTGCAACCGTTCTTCTTGCATGTGTCGTCACAATCACCCAATTTACGGAATAAATCGACATCAAGATCCATAGGGCGGCAAGTAGCTTTATCAATCCGGCCCCCAGCGATCAGAAGATAAATATAGTCCTCCATCGAACAGACAATTCTTATGAGCTCTTTCAGGCGTTTGCACTCATAATGTTTAGCATCTACACCGTGATGAACGTGAAATCCACATGATTCGTCTATCTGCGCTCCACGGATTTCGCCGAGCAACTGGAAGAAGCGATACGATTCCATCAACCCCTCAAAGCCGCGAAGTATCGGGCTTATAAGTTCCACGCCGCCTCGGTGAACTATTGAAGCATCTTCTTCAAGATGCCAGGAATGCCTGTCTGTGCCAAGATTCAGTCTGTAGTCGTTTAATAATTGGAGGAAACTTCTGCCATCCCGGGCTTGCGAATGGATGTTGTAAGTTTTGATTATGCCGTTGTCCGGCGGTAAGATGTAGTAGTCCAGGCCATAGAACTCGATTTCCATTCCGAAAGGCCGATCCGTGAAATAGCTCAAAAGCGGGTACTTCTTCTTGAGTTTTGCGACCAACCTTTGAGACCCTTGCATATATGGCTTTCCCTTACAATTCAAAATTAGAATATCTCAATTAGCTCGATTTCAAATTTGAGTGTTTTTCCAGCAAGCGGGTCATTTGCATCAAGAATCACGCTGTCTTCAGTAATGGCCGTTATAGTCGCAATCGTCGTTTTCCCCTGGTTTGTGCGAACCTGCAGCCTCTTGCCCAACTCAAGATTCAGGCCGGCCGGAGCCTGGGATCTACTCATCATGAACACAAATTCTTTTCTGTGCCGACCATAAGCCTCTTCCGGAGGAATTGAAATGTTCCTGGTGTCTCCCACATTCATACCGATGACCGCCTGCTCAAATCCTGCAAGTACGCTTCCCTCGCCAATAGTAAATTCAAACGGCTCTTTCTCCTCGTACGTGGAGCTAAACACCGCCCCATCCTCTAGAGTTCCCTGATAATGAACCCTTACCATATCTCCTTGCTTTGCCTGAACCATGGGTTTCACCTTTTCGTCAGCGTAAATAAAGTTGAGAGGGACAATCGAGTTTCCGCCCCGTCAGCTTAATTCATAGTCAGTTTACACATTCGATTCCGCCTTCACAGAGCGCATCTTCAATCTTGCAGCAATGAGGTAACACGGATTGGAGAAGTAGTCCAGTTCCGCGTTTAGGGCGGCACACCCGGTAACGCCTCCGCGCAAGACATCCCTTCGACGGCTCAGGGCAAGCTCTTTCCTTGCCAGAGCCTGCCCCGGACTTGATCCGGGGACGAAAAATCCCTTTCTCCCGGGGCAAAAAATCCGACCAGAAACCTCGCAGGGCGTGGAGTTATCATAAGGTGAAATTCTCCTGCGTTCATAAGGTGAAATTCTTCTACGTTCATAGGGACGTATTTCATACACTCTCATTGATTACCACCCATAAAACCGGGGAGTAAATATGATTTTTTATGAGTGGTTCAACCCACTATAATGCCCGCGTACCGCGATATTCATTGTCATTGCCGGCGGGCACAAATCTTGTATAACCCATGGAGAACCCCTTTTAGCTTCATCCATGAGGATGCAACATCAAAATGATGGGTCTTCGGCATGATGAAGAATATCCAATGATAACTCAAGATGTTCGATTTTCCGTCCTGGTTCTCAACGACGAAGTTCGCTGCCACATTGTGAACCTGCTGAGGAAGAACGAACATTTTAGCGTCGGAATTGTATCCCTCGACGAACTCATAAATCCCTCGAAAAGAGTGTCAAACACGATAATCCTGATCGACTGCGAGGGTGTGATCGCATATGGTGTAACGGTCATATCCAAACTCAAAACAACCTGCCAAGAGTGCAAGCTTATTCTGCTGTGCAGCCAGCCTCACCGCAGTATGATCAAGCGCGTAATGGAACTTGGCGCCTACGGCTGCATAATTGAACCATACCGGGAATGGGAACTTTTGACCATGGTCAGACTGATTCTGAGCGGTCAGAAGATTGATAAGAAGATAAAGGCAAAAGCAGGCAGGGGGCAGGGAAAAAAACCTCAGGAGAAGTGATTTCCCCCCATCACGCCCCGCACAAAACCTCATATCAAAACAACCGCACCTGTAAAAGCGCGCCTTTTCGTTTTCGATAAAAAAATAACCACTTTGCGTCGTGCGAGCGCGTAACGGGCAGGCCGACCGCCGCCATTCTCGACGCTCTCCATTCCTGACCTGTCTATGATCACTGTCCATGACCAGAGACGGGGCTTTCGCAGGAGGCCTGGATTAACGGGCCTGCGTCTCCTCCCTCTTCAAAGGCAAAACGAGGGAGCCCGTTTTCGATGAACAGGAAACGGACCGCACTATGAAGAACCAGCCAGGAGCAGAAAGAACCGGGGCGATTCAAATTCTGAAGAAGAACCGATCAGGTGACCGCACGAAGATCAGGAGGAGATAGAGTCAAACCTGGCAAACTTATCTGAGTAAGCGGCGCAAAAGTTTACCAGTTGGCGTCCTCGGCAGCTTATCCATGTATTGCACAATGCGAGGGAGCTTGTAAACGGCTATGTGGTCCCTGAGAAAGTTATTGATTTGCTCGGTCAACTGATCGGAACCGGTAAATCCTGGTTTTAACTCGACGACCGCCTTGACTATTTGCCCTTTCTCAGGGTCGGGGATACCGACTATGCCTACATCCGCTATCGCCGGATGCTTCGCCATCGCTTCCTCAATCTCGGATGGGGCGATCCGGTAACCGGAACTCTTGATCATGTCATCTTCGCGAGCGACGAAGAAGATGTTGCTATCCTCGGCCATGTAAACCGCGTCGCCCATTTTGTTCCAGCCGTCAACCACACCCGATTTCTGCGACTTGAGCAGCTTCTCGTTATTCTCGTAGGGCTTCCAGTAAAGGGTTCCTGAAGCGCCTTTGAGTATCATGCTGCCCACTTCACCTGATTTGCAGTTTTCGCCGGAGGCATTGACTACCCGAACTTCAACGCCGGGAAGGGCTCTTCCGATGGAGTTTGGGACGGGCTGGGGATTCATGCTGTTGGAAGTGACCAGATGGAGCATTTCCGTTCCTCCGAGTCCCTCCCAGATAGGCTTGCCGGTAAGTTCGGTCCAGCCCGTAAGTGTTTCGGCGCCAAGCGCGTCGCCCCCCGAGGTGTAGAGCCGCACCGAACTGACATCAAAGCTCTTGAATCCCGGGAATTTAAGAAGCGCGCGGTATGCGGTCGGGAGCCCGGTCAGCACTGTTATCTTGTGCTTGCCGATCAGGTCCATCATGTCGGGTGGGGTAAACCTGGGAAGAAGAGAGATGGCTGCCCCGCCTTCGAACGGGATGAGAGTGAAAGTCCCGAAACCTGCCGCAAAAGATACGGGCGCCGCTCCCCCCAGCACGTCTCCAGCCTTGAGTTGATACACGTACCGATTGACGATCCGGGTCTCGATAACGGTGGGACGGACGAAATGAATACAGCCCTTCGGCATTCCCGTGGTTCCCGATGTGTAGAGTATTACACCGATATCGTAGGCACCCAGCATGGTGGCTTCCAGATTCGGCGACCCTTTGGCAAGCATTTCTTCGTAGACCAGGTTGCCGGCGGCCTTGACCTCCTCCGGAGCACCCCCGATTACGATAACTTTAGTACCGTGCTGAAAGCTTGGCTTTGCCGCCTCGACCTGCTCCATTAGCGGAGCATTCACGACGAAGTACTTCATTTCGGCATTGTTGACTACAAAGGCGACCTCTTCGCGGGACCACAAAGGGGATGTAGGGACAGGAATAGCCCCGATTTTTTCAATGGCGAAGATGGTGACCAGGGACGCAGGGGCGTTTACCAGCCTAATGCCTACCCTGTCCTGAGGCTCCACTCCAGCGTCTTTGAGAGCGTTGCCGAACTGGTTGACCATTTTCTGGAGCTGCGCGTACGTAATCTCCTTATCCATGAATTTGACCGCAGCATTGCCTCCCCCTCCCTCCCTGATGTGCCGGTCAAGCAGAAAGTCGGCCAGATTCAGTTTGTCAGGGGTGCTCGCAAATTCTCCAGGTGTGAGGTATTCCGGCCAGGTTTCTTTCCCCGGCAGGTAGTTTTGTGGTATTTTACTCATGCTTACTCCTTCCTTCGATCAGTGAATCACATAATAACCAGTTACAATGCTGCAAACAAACCGCATAAGGAGGGGCAATAACCGTGCCAAATCCTCCACCGCAGGATCCTCGCCTCAGACCCAAAACTGCGTCGTATCGCCGGCCTGGCACGGTTCGTGTTAAGCAGCCACGAGATCCTTGGATTGTTTCCAACAAGCTAACTCACGGGAGCCACTGATGCAAGAGCACTCCCCGGAGACGGGAATCGACCTCACGATAACGGTGCGCTTCGGGGATACCGACCCCTATGGGGTCGTTTACTTCGCATCTTATTTTCGATACTGCCATCAAGGGATTGAGGAGTTCTTTAGCCACTACGGACTGCCTCCTCACGAAGTCTTGAAAAACCAGGCCGAAGGGTTCGGGTTGCCGATTGTTTCAGCGGCCTGCGACTTTTTCAAACCGATCAGGTATGGCGAGAAGTTGCGCCTGACGGTGTCGCTTGCCGGGATCGGGGAAAAATCGCTTAGCTTCGATTTCAGATTTTACCGCCCGGGAGAGCAGGCGCTTGTCGCCAGGGGTACTGCGACTATGGTGGCAATAGGGGCGGACTGGCGGTCCAGGAGTATTCCTGAGCGAATCCGTATGGCGGTTTCAAAAAAGGGCTCTTGAGGGGGGCTCGTGGATGCACACCAGGGGAAGCTTCTTGTTGCCTGACATAGGCAATGCCTATCAATGAAATAGGCGAAATTTTATGGGTCTTCCGGCGAACGCGTACCTGAGTAGTCTTTGAAAATAAAAAATGGACATGGCAAGGTGCGTCCGTGTTGTTTGACGCCAATCGAACACTACGGAGGAGCCACAAGCCATGTCC
>JBEKQE010000148.1:0-12443 GCA_049520035.1 Syntrophobacteraceae bacterium
GTCTTGGCGTGCTTCAAGACTCTGGATTCCGGCTCAAAAACACTGCCGGAATGACGACTCCCGCAAATGTCAAACTTTTGGGAGTCCACCGGCAGAGCCGGTGGTTTACCCTGATCGATTAGTGTCTATCGGTACCGAATCGGGGGAGTCCACATGAAGAGATGGATCATTTTTGTCTGGTTTTCAATTCTTCTTGGCTGCCTTGCTGTATCGGGTGCGGGCGATGATCAATTGGACCCTGCCAGAGCCAACCCCTTTAATACGAAGTTGCGTTCAAGTTGATATAGCATAGGGCCTTGTGCCCGTCCACACTTCCAAGCGCCCACAAGGGGCTATACTACTTTCGTATCCTCACTTCTAGCACGTTCTTGAACGCAACTTGGTATAATTTCCCGTTATTGAAGGTTCCGATTGGATCGACCCCGGATTCCGGCGCCGTCAGGGAGAAAAAAGGGGAAGGAGAGGCAAGAAACGACAAAAAAAGGGAGAAGGAGATTCTGGACAAAAAAGTCGATGATGCCATCAAAAAGGCGTGGGAAGAAAAATAGTGAAGTGGAAGGGGATTATACTGTAATTTTCTAATTTCAAGGGCTGACCCTCACAACTTGCTGTAATTTTCTAATTTCAAGGGCTGACCCCTCACAACTTGCTACCTCCATCTCCAAAATATAGGCATGCGACTGAATTAAGTTTCCGTTCGGAAGTCGGGAGAGGATCTTTTTTCGCTTCTTTGAATTTTTTCGCCAGGCAATTTTCGCTTTAGTTCTACGGGCCAAGATTTTTCTTTCATTTACTCAGGAATGTGATAAAAAGTGCAATCATGGTTAACCTCATTGCCGTCACGAGGTTAACCATAAGATACCATACCCGGAAAGGTGAAATTGGATGGAGAACCGTGAATTGAAATCGATTGGGGAGGCGGCGGAAAACGATCGGCCGATATCCGGGGAACTGGCGCTTTATGTTTTGGGCTCCCCTGCCGCCGATCTGCCCCGGATTTTTGCTGCCGCAAGTACGGTCCGCTACCGCTATTTCGGCAACTCCGTGCGCCTGTGTTCGATTTTGAGCGCGCAAAGCGGGGCCTGTGCGGAGGATTGCGCATTTTGCGCCCAGGCATCCTGCCATAATACCGAGATAGAAACCACCCCCCTCTGCTCAAAAGAAGGAATGGTCGAGGCGTTCGATGCAGCCGCCGAGCTTCCCGTTACGCACTTTGGCGTGGTCACCAGCGGTTGTGCCCTTTCGGAAAACGGAGTCGAGCGCGTGTGCAGCGCAGTGCGGCAGAAGAAACATCCGCGCGTGAGTTGGTGCGGCTCACTCGGTTGCCTGGACTACGATCAACTGTGCGCTTTGAAGGCATCGGGGCTGAAGAGATTTCATCACAACCTGGAGAGCGCGCAGAGCTTTTTCCCGCAAATCTGCACCACTCATAGCTGGGAGCAGCGCCTGGAAACGGTCAGGAACGCGAGGAAAGCCGGGTTGGAGGTCTGTTCCGGCGGAATTTTCGGTCTTGGGGAGTCGTTCGAGCAACGGGTCGAGTTTGCTTTGACCCTGGCGCGCGAAGCCATTGATTCCATTCCTCTCAATTTCCTGATTCCCATCGCCGGGACAAGACTGGAAAAAATGCAAATCATGAAGCCCCTCGATATATTGCGCACTGTGAGCATGTTTCGCCTGACCAACCCCCGCGCCGAGGTGAAGGTTTGCGCCGGGCGCGTGCACCTGGGCGACTTGCAGTCCATGATATTCCACGCCGGGGCCAATTCAATGATGATAGGGCCGCTTCTAACGGTTGCCGGCGGCGACGTGGACCGGGACCTTCAGATGCTTCGGGACCTCGAGGTCGAATATGCGTTTTGAGGCGTGGATCGATGAAGAGATTGCGCAATTGCGCGAAAAAAGCCTCGAGCGCCGTCTTTCGGTTTTCAGCGAAACGGGGGGAAAGATAAAGATCGAGGGCAGGACGTTCCTCAATTTTTCCTCAAACGATTACCTTGGGCTTGCACGCCACCCGGAAGCAATCTCCACAAGCCGTAAATACCTCGAATCGTATGGGTGCGGGGCGACTGCTTCCAGACTGATAACAGGCACCCTGGACCCACATGATGAACTGGAGCGGGTAATTGCCGCTTTGAAGGGATATCCCGGGGCCCTGGTCTTCGGCAGCGGATTTCTTGCCAATGCCGGCATCATAACGTCGCTCGCCGGGCGCAGCGATCATGTATTTGCCGACAAACTGGCTCACGCCAGCATCATCGACGGCATCGTGCTGAGCCGGGCAAACCTCAAACGTTTCCACCACAACGATCCGGACCATCTCAAGGCCCTTCTGAAACAGTGCCCTGCCGGCGGCCGCAAACTCGTTGTCACCGAGTCCGTCTTCAGCATGGACGGAGACATCGCCCCGCTTGCCGAGATAACCTCGATGGCCCTCGAATACGGAGCGATGGTAATGGTCGATGAGGCGCATGCGACAGGTGTATTCGGCCCGGGTGGAAGCGGTTTGATCAGGGAACAAGGCCTGGAGGACAGGATCAATGTGTCAATGGGTACGCTAAGCAAGGCGCTTGGAGGATACGGCGGGTTTATAGCATGCTCGTCCGCTTTGCGGGAACTGCTGGTCAATCGCGCCCGAGCGTTTATCTATACGACCGGACTTCCACCGGCGGTCGTGGGAAGCGCTCTCGGCGCCCTTGCCGTTATCCAAAAAGCAGGCAATCCGGGCGCGGAGCTCCTCCGGCGGGCTGCAACTTTCAGGAAGCGATTGCAGGAAGCCGGCCTTAACACCTTGAATTCGGAAAGCCAGATCATTCCGGTGCTCATCGGTGAAAACGCCAGGACACTCGCAGTCGCGCAGCGACTCAAATCAAAAGGCATACTCGCGGTGGCCATTCGCCCTCCGACGGTGCCCGAAGGAACTGCACGCCTGAGGCTGTCGGTCACGCTGGACCACAGCGATCATGACCTGGAACGGGCCGCCGGAGAAATTATCGCCGAGGCGACCGGGGAGCTTGGTGCACCCGAAGACGCGAAGACGCGAAGAAAGGACGCCTGCTGACAATCCATCACATTGTATCCGGAGTCGATCGACCCCGTATCGTCTCAGATGCTTTCAGGCGATTTCCCTACTCTCCACCTACTTTGTCTTTCTTCGCGTCTTCGCATAATCTGGTCATTCCGCTTACCGGCTTTAGCCGGAAGCTTCGCGTGAAAAGATTTTCAGGCCCCACAGATGTGGAGAACTACGGTGCGGCGCAAGCGATGAAAATTTACCCCGGGGATGGAAAATGAAAAAGCCTTCGGTCCTCCTCATTTCCGGCTGGGCGCACGGGGCGGAAGCCATGCATCCGCTGGCCGACGCTATGGCGAACTCCCATTGGGTAACTTCTCTTTCGGTTGCCGACCCCGGCGTACCCCGGATCGATGTCCGAGGCAGGCGGCGGGGTACAATCCAAGGAAAAGTCGAGGACCAGAGGCGTCCGGGAGACGGAGGGGCGTCAATTTCCCCATATGCCCGCGCAATTGCCCTCCATCTCGATAAGTCAGGCGAGCCTGCCTGTATCGTTGGATGGTCAACCGGGGGCATTGCGGCGATCGAGGCGGCGGCCAACTATCCGGAAAAAGTCTGCGGCCTGGTGCTTTTGAGCGCAACAGCGCGGTTTTGCTCAGACGCGGACTATAGCGCAGGCGTCGACCCTGCCGTGTTGCGCGCAATGATCCGAGGGCTGAAAAAAAACCCTGAGGCGGTAATCGCCGATTTTATCTTACAGGCGCTTTATCCTGTGCGCATCCCGGCAGACGAACTGGTCCGGAGAACGAAAAACGCACTCGAACAGGGAACGAATTCCCTTATAGACGGGCTTGAGTATCTCGCGCGTGTGGACCTGCGTGACGCTCTGCCGGCAATAACCACTCCCTGCCTCATAATCCACGGCAGACAGGACAGGATCGTGCCACGGCAGGCAGCCCAATTCCTGGTTTCAAAGCTCCCGGTCTCAGATGTCGAGTTGCTGCCCTCCGCCGGTCATTCGCTCATCGAGCAGTGCGGGAAGGACCTTATTTATCGAATTCTACAGTTTCAGGAAATACTCAGATGAACCAAACCGCTTACTCCTCTTCAATTTCCGCACGCTTCGCCGCCGCCGCGCAAAGCTATCACGAGGAATCCAACGTGCAGCGCACAGTTGCTGAAAAGCTCGCAGCCTGGATGCCTGCCCTGGAGGAAATCGACAGCATCCTCGAGATTGGGTGCGGGACGGGGTTCCTGACTGAACTGCTCAGAAGACATTTCCCCCGCGCTCTGATTTATGCCGTAGATGTAGCCCGCCCGATGATAGACCTGGCCAGAGAGCGGATCGGGGAATGCGGCCGAATCCGCTGGCATGCGGCCGATGCCCGGCAGTTTCGCCCCGACAGGGATTTTCCCCTGATTATCAGCAGCTCGGCCCTGCATTGGATGACCCCGGTGTCTGAGACCGTCAAACGGCTCGGCAGCATGCTCGAACCCGGCGGAAACCTTGTTTCGGCGCTGATGGTCAAGGGGACACTCGGAGAACTCCATGCCGCCCGAACGTGCCTGTTTCCCACCAAGACCGCCCCCTTATGCCTGCCGGGCGCCGAAGAGGTCCTGGAAGCACTTGCGACGGCAGGGCTGAGGGTCGAGCGCAGCCGCCGGGAAGTCCTCCGCGAGCGCTATGACTCGGCGCGCGGATTTCTTCGAAGCCTGAACCGGCAGGGCGTTACGGGATCGGCGAACAGCGGATGCAAGCTGCTCAACCGAACCGAATTACGAAAGCTGACCGGATATTACGACCAGAGATTCGCGGCATCTGACGGCGGGGTATTCGCAACCTACCGCGTTCTTTACGTAACGGCAAGGAAAGACAAATGATTCCACCGGGAAAAGGAGTCTTTATTACGGGCACCGATACGGGCGCAGGCAAAACAATTGCCGCCGCCGCCGTGCTGGTGTCGATGCGCGCCTCCGGGATCGACGCCGTTCCGATGAAACCGGTTCAGACCGGCGGGCTTGGGAACCGGGACCGTCAGCCAGATTTGGCGCTGTCTTCGACGGCGCCTGGGCCGAGAGACAGCAGGGCGCAAGACCCGGAGCTGCAAAGCCCCGACCTCACATTTTGCCTCCGCATGGCTGAACTGCGGCCAGACCCGGGGGAGTTGCAAGATATGGCCCCTTTCATTTACGAGCCGGCGTGCTCGCCTCATCTCGCGGCGGCCAAAACGGGCCGTGAAATTTCGCTTGACCGCATTCTTGAAGCCTTTCGCAGCCTGCTCCGAAGGCACGAGCGAGTAGTTGTTGAAGGCGCGGGAGGCGTGCTGGCGCCCGTTTCCGGCAATCAAACGATGATCGATCTGATGGGGATGCTGGAGCTTCCGGTTATCCTGGCTGCCCGCCCCGGTCTGGGCGCCATAAACCACACGCTGCTTTCGATCAGGGAGATTGAACGTTCCGGTCTTACGCTGCATGGGATAATTTTTTGTGAAACCACAAGGGCGGGCTGGGGAGAGATCGAGGAAAACAATGTTGAAACAATCGGGAGGATGGGAAAAGCACGAGTGCTTGGACGCATTCCGTATATTGCCGAATTGGCTGAAGAAAACGGCATCAGTCCTGAAGATTTCAAGAGATATTCATCCTCCTGCTTTTCTTTCTTCGCGTCTTCGCGTGCACCATGCCCCTAATTTATGATACCCACGCTTTTCGTTTAGCCATTCCCACCAAACAGGAAAAATCATGAGGAACATTACCGACTACTATCGCGAACTTGATCTGGCAAGTCTGTGGCACCCATATACGAGGCATTCGGCGCTCAGGGACGGTTTTCCCGTAATAACGAGGGGCGAAGGAGTATTTCTTTTCGACAGCGCAGGCAACCGTTACGTGGACGCAATCTCTTCCTGGTGGGCCTGCAACCTGGGCCACAGCCACCCGAGGCTCGTCCGGGCCATCATCGGTCAGGCCGGGAAACTCCAGCACAGTATCCTAGGCAACCTTACGCACCCTTGCGCAGCCGAACTGGCTTACAGACTCGTAGGGCTCTTCCCCGACAGGCACAGGAGAACGCTGTTCGCAAGCGATGGGGCCAGCGCAGTGGAGGCCGCGCTAAGGATTGCCGTTCAGTACCGGCATAACAAGGGGGAGAGCGGCCATTACAGGTTTGCCGCATTCGAGGACGCTTATCATGGGGATACCATCGGAGCCATGGCCGTTGGATATCTGCCTTCTTTTCACGGCGCATACAGGCCCCTGCTTTTCCCTGTCTATAAGGTAAAAACACCGGACTGCCCCCGGTGTCCAGCCGAGGCAACTCCCCAGACGTGCAGCCTGCAGTGCTTTTCTCCCATGGAGCACACGGTCAAAGAGCATGCAAATGAGCTTGCGGCCGTAATTGTGGAGCCGTTATGCCAGGGGGCCGCCGGAATGAGGATGTATCCCGCCGACTACCTCCGAAGGCTGGGCGAGCTTTGCAGGGAAAATGGCGTGCTGCTTATCGTGGACGAGATCGCCATGGGTTTTGGACGAACCGGCAGGATGTTTGCCTTTGAACACGCAGGCATTGACCCGGATATCGTCTGTATTGGGAAAAGCCTCTCGGGGGGTTATCTTCCAATCAGCGCGGCGGTGGTGAAAGAGGAAATCTTCGAAACCTTTACCGATGAGCCCGAGGACCACACATTTTACCACGGCCACACTTTTGCCGGGAACCCCATTGCGGCTGCGGCGGCCATCGAGTGCCTGAATGTATACGGGGAAGAAAAAATAGTGGAAAAGGCCGCGCGCTCAGGGGATGTCCTGGCTGCACACTTCAAGGCTTTCAAGGACGTTCCCGGTGTGGTGAATGTCCGCTGCCTGGGAATGATTGCCGCGTTCGATCTGACGGAAAAGGAAGGTACAACCGGGGCGGATCGCGCCAGGCGAGTCGGCCGGCAGATGCTCAAAAAGGGCATCCTGATTCGGCCGCTCGGGGCAACCATTTACCTGATGCCGCCGTTGATTACGGATAACGAGGTTTTGGCCGAAACCGTGAGGGTATTGCTGGAAACGGTTGCAGAGCGAGCATAGGCCTTTTGAGCAGTCTTAGTGAGAATCACATCATAAAGGAGCATCACGTTTTAGATCCCGCCAGCGGATGAATTCCCCTTTACGGTATTCCTCGTCTCCCCTTCGGATAGCTTCCAATTCCTCGGCCGTAGCTTCTACCGTTTCCGGTTCGCCGATGAATTCAACATACTCGATCACCCCTTCCAGAGACTCTGGTGGAAGCTTACCCAGAGCTTTCACGATCCGCTCTCACGTTTCCTTCGTAGTGAACGCCGCCGTGGAAGGCGGCGCTACCATGGGGAGATGAAAGAATCTTCTGAATGCGTCCGAACCTCCAATTTCGTTTCTCAGCGCTCCTCGCAGAGCGATAGAACCAAGAGGAGTTTCTTTTTCTTTTTCTGCTCACTGCTCACCGTTCACCGAGAGGCCAAGGTAGGCCCGTGCGATTGCCGGATCGGACTGAAGCTGCTCGGAGTTCCCATGGAGGACGACCCGACCGCTTTCGATGACGTAGGCGTAGGAAGAAACCGCGAGCGCCTGCCGGGCGTTCTGCTCGACCACAAGTATCGTTTGCCCTTCATCTCGAAGCTTGCGGATGAATTCGAAGATAAACCGGACTATCAACGGGGCTAGACCAAGCGATGGTTCATCCAAAAGCAACAGCTTCGGGCGGGCCATAAGACCCCGCGCAATCGCCAGCACCTGCTGCTCTCCTCCGGAGAGAGAACCGGCGACAGACCTGCTTCGCTGGCGTAAAACAGGGAAATACTCCTCCATTCGCCCGATATCGGCAAGGACGTTCCTGCCGGGCTGCCTGTAGCCACCAAGCTCCAGGTTCTCCCGCACACTCATTCCCGCAAGCACCTGCCTTCCCTCCGGCACCTGCACGATTCCTTCAGCAACCCTTCTGTGGGCGCTCATACGTGTAATGTCATTCCCATTGAACACAATGCTTCCGGATCTCACCGGCACCAGGCCGCTCAATGCGTTCAGGATCGTGCTCTTTCCGGCGCCGTTTGGGCCGATGAGCGAAACGATCGACCCTTCGCCGATGCAAAACGAGACGTCCTTTACGGCCTCAATCGGACCATAGGCCACTTTGATACCGATTACCTGAAGCATAGGATTCAGTCGTTAACCTTGGACCCCAAGATATGCCTCGATCACTTCCGGATGCCCGGCCACTTCTTGAGGCGTTCCGGTAGTGAGCGTCTGTCCGAAGTGTAGCACGGTAATCATTGAGCAAAGCCGCATTATGAAAGGCATATTGTGCTCGATCAACAGAATAGTAACCCCGGTTTCCACCAGGGAACGAAAAAGACTTTCCATTTCCGCGATCTCCCGCTGCCGCATTCCCGCAATGGGTTCGTCGAGAAGCAAAAGACGCGGGTTGAGAGCCAAGGCCCTGGCGATTTCCAACCTCCTGCGCTCACCATAAGAAAGGCTGCCCGCACAGACCTTGGCCCGGTTTTCGATCCCTGCTCTCGAGAGACACCCCATGGCATCGGCCCAGCTTTGGCGCTCCTCAAGCGCCGCCGACCGCAGACAAAGCAGACGCGGAAAAATTGCAAGTCCAGCCCTGAGGTGCTGTCCGGCAATGACATTCTCCAGGCAGGTCATGCTGGAAAAAAGACGTATGTTTTGAAAGGTGCGCGCCACCCCGAGGGCGGCTATCCGGTATGCTGGAAGCCGGTGGATCGCCCGGCCGTCGAGCAGCAGGCGGCCCGAATCCGGTCTTGTAAGGCCGCTCACTACGTTTATGAGGGTAGTCTTGCCCGAGCCGTTCGGGCCTATAAGCCCGTGAATCGTTCCTGCCTCAACACAAAAGGAGACCTTCGACAGAGCGCTCAATCCTCCAAAGGATCGGCTGATTTCATCGAATCGGAGAAACACGGCTCAGACCTCACCTCGAAAAGCGCCGCCGGACCTCCTCCCGGTCCAGGCGCTCACTTTGCTAAAAAACGAGATCAGACCGTTGGGGAGATAAAGAATCACAAGCAGCAGAATAACCCCGTTGACACCCAGGCGCAGAGGCCCTGCCGTCACCCCGACTCCCCGGAGCGCTTCGGGAAGGGCGGTCAGGATAAATGCTCCCAAAATGGGACCATAAATTGATTGCCTCCCCCCAACAATGTTGTAGATGAGCAGTTGGACGGCAGCAGAGAAGCCAAACTCACCCGGCGTAACAATAAAGTTCAAATGAGCGTAGATGGCGCCCGCGATTCCGGCGATGAATGCACCCAAAACAAACGCCAGGGTTTTGTAATAAGTGGTGTTGATACCCATAACCATCGCTGCGGTTTCATCTTCGCGAATGCTCGCCAGGCTCCATCCGATTTTCGAACCCCCAAGCCTTGCCAGAAAATAAGTTGTGGCCGCGAGCACGCCGTAGATGGTGTATGTTGTCGTTTTGCAGGGGATGCCAACAAGTCCCTGGGCGCCTCCGGTGATGTCCATGTTTACAGCCGCAATCCGAACGACCTCTCCAAATGCCAGGGTGGCCATGGCGAGAAAAATGCCCCGAATTCGCAAAACCGGCATGCCGATCAGGAGCGCTATCATAGCGGACAGGCACGCTCCTGCAGCAATGGAGATCGTATATGGCACATTGAAGCGCATGGTTAGAATACCGGATGCGTATGCGCCGATTCCTGCGAAGGCCGCGTTGCCGAGTGAAAGCTGCCCGGCGGAGAGGGTTACATAGAGGCTGAGGGCAAGAAGCGCGTTAATCCCGATGAAGTTGACAAGGCTTCCGTAAACTGCAAAGAACTGCGAGAAAGATTCCATCACGCCTCCCGGACGCGCCCACGTCCGAGCAGCCCGGAGGGCTTGAGGACCAGAATCACGAAAAGGACGGTGAAAGCCACAGCGTCGCGGAGGTTGGATGTGCCCGTTATTGCGACCGTTAAGACTTCGCTCAATCCAAAGGCAATTCCACCGAGGATGGCCCCGGGAATACTTCCCATCCCTCCCAGAATGATTACGGCAAGCCCCTTCAGCTCGATCGAGCGTCCCATATCAGGGGCCAGGGCATCGAAATAGAGTCCGTAGAGAATACCCGCGACCCCGCCCAGAGCGGAGGAGACAATGAAGGTCAGCGCAATTACGCCGTCCACATTGATGCCGAGCAGCCGTGCCGTGCGCTCGCTTTCGGCAACGGCCCGTATCGCCTTGCCCGTGCGGGTCCGCTTAAGAAACGCCGTCAAAGCGAGCATCAGCGCCAAGGCAGTCAAAACGATTTCCACCTGTAGCGAAGTCACTGTAACCGACCCGAAACGCCACACGCGATTGAGAAAAATCCCTTCCGGAAATCGCACCGTTCGCGCCCCGAAGATACCCAATGCAGCGCTCTCGAAAATAATGGCCATCGCAATGCTGGAAATAAGGCCGGAGAGATTTGAATCGGCGCGGCGTCGCAGGGGAGCAAAAGCCACTCGGTCGAGCACGAGTCCGAGCGCACCGGAAAAGAGGGCTGCCAAGGGAAAAGCAAGCCAGATGGACAGACCTGCACCCGTAGTCAGCCAGAGCGCCGTCAGGGCGCCAAGGGTAAAAATGGCTGCGTGGGCAAGGTTCAGGATGTCCAGGACACCGAAAACCAGTGTATAGCCGACTGCAAAAAGCCCGTAAACGCTTCCGATGAAAAGGCCGTTTATCAATTGCTGGAGTAGAACAGCCATAGAACCATGTTTCATACCGCGATGAACGCTTACTAACTATTCGCCGAAATCTGCGAACTTGCCGTCCCTTACTATCTGAACCACCGGAGTGTGTTTCGCATCGCGGCTCTCAGTGAAGGAAAATTTACCGAGCACCGTGTCGAGGTCCCTGATTTGCGCAAGCGCCTCGCGCACTGCCTTTCGATTATCAATCGAACCGGCGCGCAGGAGCGCTTCCCGCGCAATGTAGACACCGGCGTACGCCTGTGCTGCAAACTGATCGGGTGGGGAACCGTATCTGGCAGTGTAGGCTTCAGCAAAATGACGATTCATCGGATTTTGGGAAGTTGCATTCCAGGCAGCCCCAACGATCACGTTCTCCGCCGCCTTGCCTGCGTTTTTCATCAATGAGGGCGAATTGAATCCGTTGCCGCCGATAATTGGCACATCCGAGGAAATCCCTAACTGCCGTGCCTGGCTCACTATTCCAGAGGCTTCTTCCACCAGCGCGGACACGATTAGCGCGTCCGGGTTCACGCTCCTGATCTGCGTCAACTGGGGCGAAAAATCACGGTCACCCTTGGCGAAAGTCTGCTCGCTCAAAATCTGTATATTCCAATCGTCAAGCGCCTTTTTGAAGGCATCGTAACCGCCTTTTGTAAAGGCGTCATCGTTGCCGTAGAATACGGCCACTTTTTTGATGCCCAGTTTTTCCTTTGCGATGCGAATCGTATTGGGTATCACGACCAGTTCCGTGAGAGAGTCGCGAAAGACGCAGTCGCCGATATCAGTAATGCCTTTTGCGGTAGTGCTGATGCCAAGGACGGGAACCCCGGCCTGCTGAGCGATTCGGTCAGTCACCTGGGCCGTGTTGCTAAGGGTTGGACCGATAATCATAGCTACCCGGTCGGCGGCTATAAACCTGTTGAAGACATTTACGCCCTGCTGAGGCTGGCTTGCATCATCCTCGAAAATCGGGACGATCCGGATCCCATCCTGCGCGGCCTGTGCGTTTATCTCATCTATGGCCAGCAGCGCGCCGTTCTTCTGCGTCTCGCCATAGGCGGCGGCGGCGCCTGTCATACTGAGCGCAAACCCGAGTCTTGCTTCTTTTGCGGCGGCTAGCGCGGTGGAGCAAATCCCCGTGAATCCTAAAATCAAAACTAATGCAGCGGCAATTCTTTCCAAATTGTTTCCTGATCCGGAACGCATCGCAACCTCTTTTCCGCCGGGTGTTTTTTCACAAAAACCCGGCATTGTGAACGCCTCATATGCATCCTGAAAATGGCCCACATCCTCACACCTGTCAAGCCGAAAAAGCCATAAAGAAACCTGGTGGAGAATTGAGACTCCCCGCGCTTTTTGATTTCGCAAAAAATGAACAAAATCCGACTTGTTTTTGTGTCATCATTTATTTCAATTAACTTGACACTATATATTTCATGCAATAAAGTCACGACACTTTGAGAAAAGCGAAGAGTTTAAGTTAGCTATTTCAATGCTTGCCTCTTCTTTCTGAAGCGTTCTTTCGTGTTCATGCGCGAGCGAGTTCTATTCATGCCCTTTCTCTTCGCTGATATTCGAGCTGCTGAGCCACATCCATCTTTATGCTCCTGTTTTAAGCTGAAAGCCCTGCTTCGATATTCCAGGGGAAAGGAGGTGGTGGTAGTCTTGCCGTTTTGATAATACGCGCGTTGATTCAATCCTTGTATCCGGAAATTAGAATC
>JBEKQE010000149.1:0-12442 GCA_049520035.1 Syntrophobacteraceae bacterium
CGACCTTGTCCTTAAAGGGAGAACGGCAACTGAAAAATAACTATTATCGCTAAGGTTGCCTATTCTCGGGGCAGATGAATGGATCCGTCTGCTTGGTTCCCAGGCATTTTGCAAGAGGCTCACGGATTTCACGGATTAACACCGATGGAGGGAGTCCGGTCAGGAGTTGGACGTTTGTCTTTTCTTGACAACTATAATTAAAAAAGTTATACTTACCCCAAAAAGGAGAACATAAATGCCGGTGGTGCAAATGTCGCCCAAAGGACAAATTCTTATCCCCAAAAGGCTCAGGGACAAATACGGCGTGCGGCCCGGCACCAAAGTCCAGCTTCTCGAGGCGCCGGAGGGCATTGTCGTCAGGACGGCTCCCCAGGACCCCATCGCGGCGGCCTGCGGTTTCCTGGAAGGAAGTTTTTCTCTTACCGGGGACCTGCTCGAAGAACATCGCAAAGAACGTAGGAGAATTTCACCTAATAAGTGTGATCATGAATAGCCCCTATGTCCTCGACAGTTTCGCCCTGGTTAGCCTTTTCCATAAGGAGCCGGGCTGGGAGCGGGCCCGGCAGGTCCTGGCGGAGTTGTTTTCCTCCAACGATAAAGCCCTGCTTTGTATCATCAACTGGGGAGAGTTCTATTACACCGTCAAGCGCAGAGTCGGCAGGCGCAAGGCCGAAGAAGCGCTTGCGCTGCTGGAACAACTCCCGATAACCATCGTTTCCGTGGACGATCGGCTTGTCTGGGAAGCGGCGCAAATCAAGTCCGAGTATCCTGTCTCCTACGCAGATGCTTTTTGCATTGCCACGGCACAGCGCACCGGGGGCCGGGTGCTTACGAACGACCCTGAGTTCGATGCCGTGGACCTTGTTGCGGTGGAGTGGCTGACGGACCGATAAGCCGCAGACCGGCTCGAAAGACCCCAGTGTTCGGTCGCCTTTTTCTGGAAATCAACGGTTGAGTCTTCGACAACTTCAATGATGTGGCGCCTGCCGGAGTAATTGCCCCCGCTCTAGCCCTGCTGGCCGGTCGCAATACAAGAATTCGCCCTGGGGGCGATTGTCCTGGAAATTTGTCTTCTTATCCTATCTGTTCATCGAGGCCAGGAACTCAGCATTGTTCTTCGTGCCCTGCATTTTATCGAGCAGAAACTCCATCGCGTCTATGGGATTTAGAGGCGACAGGAGCTTTCGCAGAATCCAGATGCGGTTCAGGTCATCAGGCATGATGAGCAATTCCTCTTTGCGAGTGCCGGACTTGTTTATGTCGATTGCCGGGAAAATGCGCCGGTCGGCCAGCTTGCGGTCGAGGACGATTTCCAGGTTGCCGGTGCCCTTGAATTCTTCGAAGATGACTTCATCCATCCGGCTTCCAGTATCGATGAGCGCAGTGGCGATAATGGTGAGGCTTCCTCCCTGTTCGACGTTTCGCGCCGCCCCGAAGAATCGTTTCGGGCGATGGAGAGCGTTTGAGTCAAGACCGCCGGAGAGGATTTTGCCGCTGGGCGGGACCACGCTATTGTAGGCGCGGGCAAGCCGGGTAATGCTGTCGAGCAGAATGACGACGTCTTTCTTATGTTCGACGAGCCGCTTGGCTTTCTCGATCACCATTTCGGCAACCTGCACATGCCGCTGGGGAGGCTCGTCGAAGGTCGAGCTCACCACTTCGGCACGGACGTTTCGCTGCATGTCCGTGACTTCCTCCGGCCGCTCGTCGATCAGCAGCACTATGAGGTATGCGTCCTTATGGTTGGCCGCTGTTGCGTTGGCAATGTTCTGAAGGAGCATCGTCTTGCCGGTTCTGGGCTGGGCCACGATAAGCCCGCGCTGCCCCGAACCGATCGGCGTCAGCAGGTCCATGACCCGCGTAGACAGATTGTCGGGGTCCGATTCGAGTTTGATCCTGCGGTCCGGATAAAGAGGGGTCAGGTTGTCGAAAAGGATTTTGTCCCGCGCTATCTCAGGGTCCTCATAATTGACCGACTCGACCTTGAGCAGGGCAAAGTAGCGCTCGTTGTCCTTCGGGGGTCTGATCTGCCCGGAAATGCTGTCTCCCGTGCGCAGGTTGAACCTGCGGATCTGCGAGGGCGAAACATAGATGTCATCAGGCCCAGGCAGGTAGTTATAGTTCTGACTTCTTAGAAACCCGAAGCCATCGGGAAGAATCTCCAGCACACCTTCACCGTAGATGAGGCCGCTCATTTCCGCCTGGGCCTGAAGGAGCGCGAATATTAGCTCCTGCTTGCGCATCGAACTTGCCCCGTCGATGTTGTAGACCTTTGAGATGGCCATGAGTTCCCGGATGTTTTTGTTCTTCAGCTCGACCAGGTTCATCTCGTTGCGCCGGTCGCGCGTGGAATCCCTGCTATTGGTGGTCTCGGCTGAGTTTACTGATGCGTCAGGCATTGGCTGTTCTCCGTTAAAGGTATTTAAAATCTACTGATTTTTCTTTCTTGTTAAAAGACGTTTCAGTTATTCCGGGGAGACATGGAACACAGGTATTCGGGAATGGAAATTACCGGTCATCGACTCAAGCCGATAATTTTTCTGCTCAATATTCGCCTGTAGCAGTCCGGGGGTAGAAAGGCAGGCTCCCAAGCAAACATGCAGGAAAGCAGTCCCGTTTGTCAACAAATTTCACGCAAAATCCGGAAGGATTCCAGATTTTAATTATAGTCACCCACCCGGGCCGAAATCAACCGGCCGGCCGGGATTTTTGCAAACTAGAATCCTACCCGAGTCCAGAAGTCAGGTTTCCTTTCTCCCTTCGCCACTTCCTTGTTACATTGGGCAAGCATCTTTTCTACAGTGGGCCCGTATCCCAGATCGGCAACCGCCTGGGGATATTTCTCCTTCATGGCTTCCAGCCGCGTCTTCGCGGCAGCGTAGCGTTTATTAATATAATAATGTTTGGCCACGCTGAACATATGGGAGATGATGCGCTTTTTACACTCTATTATCTGCTTTTCGGATTTTGCCGCGTATTCCGATTGGGGGAAATTCTGAATTACCTTCTCGAAGGCCTGTATTGCCGTCTTGGTCTCTTCAGGGTCCCGGTCAACGGTGGTGAAAGTGAGAAAATGGCTCATTCCAACCTGGTAAAGAACATAGGGGATCACCTCGTTGCGTGGATGAAGACGTACGAATTCCTCGTAGCTCAACGCCGCTTCGTAGTACTTTAGATCACCGAAGTAAGCGTCGCCGAGCTTCAATTCGGCAAGGATCGCGTATTTGCTGTAAGGATAGTGTTCCTTGAGGTTCTTAAAATCCTCTTCCGCTTTTTCGTAATCTTTTTTCTCGAGATTCGCCATGCCCGAAACAGCGAGCTGTTCGGCAGTCTTGTCGACGGTCGCCGATTTCTTCTTGAACATGTCGCCAAAGGAGTACTGTTTTAGATTGGCTAACGAGCATCCGTTGACGGCCGCAAGGGCAATGAGAAGCAACAAGATGCCCAAAGGACGAAAAACCAGCTTAGAGCGACCGGAGATACAAACCATAAGAACTCCGTAAATCATCCTGAGGGTTGAAGATTGTTCTCTATATAACGGCCCGCTTTGAAGGCGCCTGCGGCCTCATTGCCCACGGTCAGGCGCAACTCCTTGGGGAGCGGATAACTCAATCGGCAAAAACACCCCCGACGGCTGTGGTTTATCTATCACACTGCAGAGAATAATGAAATCTTTTGATTCCGGCCGGAATGCTTTTTCTGAACTGCGCCATCCAGTCGCGCCCGTGCGTCATAAAGACCGGCCGTAAATCCAGCCAGCCGACCGCCGATAATGTTCGTATCGTAAATCTCGTTGTCTGCCATAAACTCGAGAAGACATTTTCGGAGGGAATCGGAACACGCCTATAAGGGGCGAAAGGAGGGCATCTAACCCACAGCCTTATTGATTGCCGCCGTAATCTGAGATTTGGCGACAGCCCCGGTGATCTGCTCGCTCACATTGCCGCCCTTGAAAATAATGAGAGTAGGGATGGCGCGAATTCCATATTTTCCCGGCACTTTCGGGTTATCGTCAACGTTGCACTTTACCACCTTGAGCTTTGGCCCGTAATCGGCCGAAAGTTCCTCAACAACGGGGGCGATAGCACGACAGGGACCGCACCATGGAGCCCAGAAATCAACCAGGACGGGTAAATCGCACTGAAGCACTTCCTGCTCGAAACTGCTGTCTGTAACTTCAATAATATTGCCGCTCATCAGCTTGCTCCTCTCACTAAAATAGGCAGTTACGCCTCTGCCGGCTCCAGGACTTTCTCCGGAGTTATGAGCTACTCTTATAAAACATTCCGTTCAGCCTTGTCAATTTCCAATCGAAAACATGCCGAACGGAGATCAGAGAAGATAACACGTCTTAACAAGCAACACTCAAATCCAAACAATGCGCAAAGCCCCAGACCAGGCAAGCCCTGCGGCGTTGTCTTTCACGGCCGGGCGTGGCTGCAAAGGGCGGCTAAGGTTTTCTCATTTCGCTTGTATTCGGCCGGTTGGTCGGCTAGAATTCCCCAAAAACCCTGAGAGCGCCGTTCTATTGCGGCTGGAATCCCCCGCCGGCGGTGCTGCCCGGCACGTTTGCGGAAAAGATGTGAAACCTTGGGTCAACAGGAAATTTTTCTTCCTTTTTTTTCTTGCAGTATTGACTGCATGTCCTCCCATTTGCGCTTCCGCACGCAATAAAGCGCAGATTTCAAACATCGAAATCGATAAGGAAGGCAAGAACCTGGAGGCCAGTTTTCGCCTGATCGATTGTTTTAATACCGATATGGAAGAGGCTATCCTCAATGGGGTCCCCACAACCTTTAGAATCATAGTGTATGTTGAGAAGCCCTCCCTGCTTTTAGCTTCGAAGATCGCCGATTTTACCCTGCGGCATACAATCAGATACAACCGCCTGAACAATGAATTTCAGGTGGATCTGCCGGAGCATCCGCAGAAAATTCTGGTGACCAGGAGTTTCGATGAAGCAAAAAAATGGATGAGTACGGTGGAGAACCTTCCAGTAATCCCGACGTGCTGGCTCAAAAGGGACCAGAAGTATTATCTGAAGGTAAAAGCTGAGCTTTCAAAAGTGGAACTCCCACTGTTTTTCAGATACATTCTTTTCTGGGCGTCTCTCTGGGATTTCGAGACCGAATGGTACACCGTCGTATTTCTTTACTGAAGCAAGCTATGGGTACTTTGGATAACAAATCGACTGAAAAACGCCGCTTCTGGGAACGAATTCTGGTCTGTGGGGCGTTCATCATTATCCTGACGCTGGGGTTGGTGCAGGGTTGGTTCTTTAAGCCTCCATCAGAGGCGCCCCTGTTCGGCAACATCCTGCTGGTTGTGTTCATCAATCTGAACGTCCTGCTCCTTTTGCTGTTGGCCTATCTGGTCCTGCGCAACTTCGTAAAGCTCATTTTCGAGAGGAAAAGAAACATCCTCGGCTCCAAGCTCAAAACAAGGCTGGTCGCCGCCTCCGTTTGCCTCACGCTCATTCCGACAGTACCTCTTTTCTGGTTTGCCAGCCAGTTTATCTTCTCGAGTCTGGATCACTGGTTCAGCTCCAGTGTCCAGGAGTCACTGGAGAATTCGGTTCTGCTCGCCAGGCAATACGTCGAGCGGGAAAGGACCAATCTTGTCTCCGAATGCCGCGCTCTGGTTCCGGAAGCCGCCCGGATGATAACCGAGCATAAAGAGACGGCTCATCTGGAATCAGGTATAGGGTTCCTTTTCGCTGCCAGAATCGACGCTGCATATCTGTTCAATTCTTCCGGAGATCTGAGGTGGAGCTTCAGGCAGAATGCCGGCCAGGAAATCGACACTGATCTGCTCACACGCAGTTTTCAGAAGGAGAGCGGCACCGCTTCGAAAATCATCAGTTTTCCAACAGGAGCGCAGAACGCCATAGCTGCGCGTATCCCTCTGCAGTCCCTGACAGGGGACGGATCGGCCCTTATAGTCCTGCGGTTCCTTCCGGGAGAGCTTGCCCTCAAACTGGGATCTATTACTAAGGGATATGATAATTATGTGCAGCTCAAGATGCTTCACATGCCTCTCAAGAAGAGCCATTTCATCACCTTCTCGATCGTTACGATGCTGGCGATATTTTCAGCGGTCTGGTTCGGTTTCTTTCTTGCCAAGAACCTTACAGGACCTATCCAGAAGCTTCTTACAGCAACCCAGCAAATAGCCGACGGGAATCTCGATGTGCGCCTGGACCCCGACAGGCAAGATGAAATCGGGATGCTTATGGCTTCGTTCAACAATATGATAGAGGACCTTAGCGAGGGCCGCAAGAAACTGGACCTGGCCTACAACGCACTTCAGAGCACAAATATCGAACTTGAAGACCGCCGACGCTACATGGAGGTAGTGCTCAAGAATATAGCGGCCGGAGTGGTCAGCGTGGATGCCGAAGGCAAAATCACGACCATAAATAATTCGGTCGAGGTCCTTTTCGGAGTGAGGGCAGAGGAGGCAAAAGGCAAACATTACACTGCCTTCCTCGACCAATCCCAAATGGAGATCGTAAAAGCCTTTATTACCAGCTACAAGGAAGGCCGTCATGCATATCTCGAACGGCCTGCCCAGGTCAAAGTGGCCGGGGTGCCCATGTCACTTTTCATAAAGGTATCGGTCCTGCGCGACGACCTGGACCAGTTCATGGGTATAGTAGCAGTACTGGACGATTTCACCGAACTGGAAAAGGTTCAGCGCATGGCCGCGTGGCGCGAGGTGGCCCGCCGCATCGCCCACGAGATCAAAAATCCTCTGACCCCCATTCAGCTTTCGGCCCAAAGACTGAGGCGCAAATATCGTGAACTGGTCGAGGGGGACGGCTCGGTTTTCGACGAATGCACGCGCACAATAATCCAACAGGTCGATCACATGAAGAGCCTGGTAAATGAGTTCTCCCGGTTTGCGAGGCTGCCCAGGGCGAAGCTGGAGCCATGCAGCCTATACGAGATTGTCGAAGAGGGGCTTGGCCTGTACAGGCACAACTTCAGCAGCATTTCGTTTCACCTGGAAAAGGATGATGATATGCCTGCGCTTCGGCTTGACCGGGATCAATTCAGGCAGGTAATCATCAACTTGATCGAAAACTCCTTGCATGCCATCGGCCAGGAAGCAGGAGAAATCTCGATCCGGCTCTCATACGACTCGGCCCTGAAGATCGCCCGGCTGGAGTGCGCCGATACCGGCCACGGGATTGCGCCTGAAAACAGGCAGAGAGTTTTTGAACCATACTATTCGACAAAAGAAAAGGGGACCGGTCTTGGGCTTGCCATAGTATCGAGCATTATCGCCGACCATAACGGCTTCATCCGTGTGCGTGGAAACGAGCCGCGCGGGACTGTGTTCACCGTGGAATTGCCCGGCTAGCGGAGAATGAGATGAAGCAGAAGATACTGATCGTGGATGATGAGGTAAGCATTCGGCAGTCCCTTAGCGGGATTTTGGGGGACGAGGGCTATGAAGTGATCCTGGCGGCCTGCGGCGAGGAAGGGCTGGAGAGGGCTAAGAAAGACCAGCCGGACCTCATCATCCTGGACATTTGGATGCCGGGGACCGACGGCATAACCGTGCTTGAGGAGATAAAAAAGCTCTATCCGCTCATTCCCGTAATGATCATCTCCGGCCACGGCACCATAGAAACCGCAGTAAAGGCCACCCGGATGGGCGCTTTCGATTTCATAGAAAAGCCGCTCTCGATCGAGCGTGTCCTGGTTTCGATTCAAAACGCCATCGAGTTTTCCCGCCTGGAAGAAGAAAACCGCCTGCTGCGCAAAAAATCAGACCGCAGGATAATCGGTGAAAGCGCGGCCGTTTGTAATCTTCGCGACCAGATTCGGCTTGTCGCCCCCAGCAACTCAACCGTGCTCATCACGGGAGAAAACGGGACGGGCAAGGGACTGGCTGCCCGGATGATACATCTTCTCAGCCGCCGCGCCACGCGTCCGATGATAGAGGTAAATTGCGCCGCGATTCCGGAGGAACTGATCGAAAGCGAGCTTTTTGGCCATGAAAAAGGCGCTTTCACCGGCGCCTATGAAAAGCACAAGGGCAAATTCGACTCGGCAAACGGAGGTACGCTCTTCCTTGACGAGATCGGCGACATGAGCAACCGGACACAGGCCAAAATCCTTCGGATAATCGAGGAGCAGGTTTTCGAGCGGGTCGGAGGCTCTCACCCGGTGGAAGTGGATGTGAGGATCGTCGCTGCGACTAATAAAGACCTCCAGAAGGAGATAGAGCTGGGCAGGTTCCGGCAGGACCTCTTCTACCGGCTCAACGTGATTCCGATCTCTGTCCCGCCTCTCAGGGATCGCCTGGATGACATCGCCTTGCTGGTCGAAAATTTCGCCAATGAGATCGCAAGCGAGAGCGCACTTGGCAAAAAAAAGATCGATTCGCGCATCTATCCCATTCTACAGGAGCGTTCCTGGCCGGGTAACATTAGGGAGCTTAGAAATTTCATCGAAAGACTCATTATAATGACGCCGGGCCATGTAATCGGGCCGGGCGACCTGCCTGCGGATTTCAGAAATGTCCTTCAGAAAGAAAACGGCGAAACGGCCTACTTCCACTGCCGGAACCTGGAAGAGGCGCGCTCGTGTTTCGAACGCGACTACCTGCTTAGAAAGCTGGAAGAAAACGGTTGGAACGTCTCTCTGACCGCCGCCAGGGTCGGGCTGGAAAGGACCCATCTCCACAAGAAAATGAAAACCCTGGGGATTAAGAAGAATGGGGCATAACCTGGTTCCGGTTAGTGGTCAATATCCAATGTGTGAATAAAGTGGTTTTCCAGTAACGAAACAGTGGTACTTAACGGGTTCGGCCGATATATCGCAATTAAACCGTTGAGGTATAAATTCCGGGTAACATTCCGCCTTCGACGGAGTGATAAAATAAGAAAAGATCTGGTTCACATCCGGCGTCACATGCAGGTGGGCGGGAGGGTAGGCTCGACGTCCTCCAAGTCGAGTTCGACGCTTACCGATTTCTTGATTATGTCTACGCTGACGATCAGCCTGCCTTTGTGGAGATCCACCCTGTTGAGAATACCGATGCATCCGGCAAGAGGTCCGCGCACAACATGGACCCAGTCGCCCTGTCTCAGATAGGAATGGATTTCGATAGGTTGGATTGCGTTGATCATGGTCCGAAGGTTTTCGATCTGATAGGAGGGAATTGACAGTGGGCCTTGGGAGTTGTGCAGAAGGCTGAGCGCCCCGGGGGTCTTGACCACAGTCAGGTGCACGTTGCTAGCCAGCAGTACGTGAACGAAAACATAGCCGGGGAACATCGGAAGTTGTATTTTTTTCCTGCGGTCCCGCCTCTTGCTCCAGGTTTCCATGAGTGGAAGAAAGCAGTCCATTTCCTTCTGTTCCAGCCTTTTCACGACTTCCTTTTCGTGGTTCACCTGCACATAGAGAGCGTACCACTCCTTGTCGGGTGGCGTATGATCCAAGTGCTGCCCGGCTTGCTCAGGATCCAGACTATCGTTATGGATTTCCATTTGGCGTCTTTCGCTCAACAGGACATTGACGTGGCGCTCAGGGCCTTTCCCTTTCGCTCTAAAAGTATCCTTGTCCCGAGTACCCCGTTGATGCCCAGCATAATCAAATTCGCATGAAAAGTCACCCCCCGCATGGACATTTGGACCCCGGATGCAAACAGACGGAGTTCATCTGTTTTCATCGGTGGTTCTTCGATTTCCGTCGAAAACCAGATCATCTATTTTCCACGGAGTCCCAATCCGCAGCAAGCGGCCGCTCTTATCGCTGTAAACCAGATATCCCTTCTCCAGGCCATGGTAAAAAAGATCGCGCGTGATGATAACGTCTTCCGTGCAATAGGTGATGAGATTTTCCCACTCGCCTTGACGGAACCACCTGACGGCCTGGAGGCCGTCCCCTCCTTTCGGGTGGCCGAGCGTTTTTTCTGCGAGGTGTCCAAGGCTGAGGCGAAAACCCAGCGCTTTTTTAATCTCACTCAGGATGTCAAAGGTGGGAAGCCTGTCCGGGTCGAAGGGAGTATAGGCCCTCAGGACCCTGTAATCGAAACGCGAGATGTTGAATCCGACGATGAGGTCGAGCACTTTGAGGTCTTCGATGAGTTGGTGGATTTCATGCTCTCGGTAGACCTTGAATGTATCGGCCGGGACCTCATGCAGAACAGCGACCGATACACGCATGAGGTGAGTATTTTGCCATCCGCCCACTTCTTCGGCCAGCTTCTGGGTTTCGAGGTCGAAGAAACCTATCCGCAAGTCCCGGCAGGGTCGCCCCGCTTTGGCGGGAGCACAGGAGACTTCGGGGACCGTCTTTTCACACTCAAGGCTGTTGTCCCCCAGATTCTTCTCTGCGGAAAGATATCTCAGAAGCTCGAGCGCAGCCGCTTTGTCCAGCGGTTTGTTTCCCGATCCGCACTTGGGCGAGTGGATGCACGCCGGGCATCCTTGTGAGCAGCCGCACGATGCGATAAGCTCCTTTGTCCTCTCAATCAGGGGCAGGATGATATCATATCCGCGAGCGGCCAGCCCGATGCCCCCCGGATAGCCGTCGTAGACGAAAATGGCGCCCTTTTCGATCTGCGGGTGCATAGGAATCGAAATCCCCCCAATGTCATTGCGGTCGCATACGGCAAAAAGAGGAAACATGCTGATCAGCGCATGCTCGATGGCATGAATTCCACCCATGAAATCGAGGTCTGCTTTCCTGACTTTGCTCTCCAGGATCGGTTCAATTTCGATCCAGAAGCCGACCGTCTCGAAGATCTGCGGTGGAAGGTCGAGCGGATTTTTCGAAATAAGTGCGTGAGAGAAAAGCCGTCGAACCTCATAGGCCGTTATATTCTCGGTAACCCGCAGCCGACCCATCCGGATGATGAAGTTCCCGGCGGGTTTGGAGGCCAGCCTCTCCAGTATCTCGGTTTCTTTGTTGCCGACAGCGCGTGTAAAAAGGGGAACTTTCGTCGGGGCCACGTGGATCAACTTCTTTTCGAGATCCAGCGATTCGACCGAATAGGTTTCTCCACGGTGCAGGTAGATTGCCCCTGGATGGCATTCCTTGAGCGCTCGAATGCCTTCGTTTTTCCCAAGCGTCCAGGTCTGGCCGTTGCTGGCCGTGGTGATCGTATATGAGGGGCCGACGGAGCGAATGTCTATGAGGCGGTGTGGCCCGCTGGTGGGGCATATCCACTGGTCGCCCTCGAAGGTCTGAAGCAGGCGTCCGCATAGAGTAAGCTCGTTTAGCGCTTTTGAGAACTTTTCTTCAAAAAAATCCTCATCGGATGAACATATCGGTAGTTCGGCGGCTGCGCACGGCAGATGGGCCTTGAGGATTTCGGAATTGAACGGGTCTATTACCGCGTTCTCATACCTGCTCTCGAGGAATCGGTCGGGGTGGTTCACGATGTACTGATCGAGTGCATCCTGGTCAGGGATCAGAACTATGGCCGATTCCCGCCCGCTCCTTCCAACACGGCCTCCCCGCTGCCAGGTGGTCATGACGGTCCCCGGATAGCCGACAAGAATACACAGGTCCAGCCCGCCTATGTCGATCCCAAGCTCCAGGGCGCTTGTGGATATGACCGCGCAAAGAGTTCCGCTGGAAAGCTTCTGTTCGATTACTCGTCTCTCCTCGGGCAAAAATCCCGCCCTGTACGAGCTGACCTTGTTCCGAAGCCCGCGGTCCATCTCGATCACGCTCATGTGAACCAGTTCGGTCAACTTCCTGGACTGGGTAAAAGCAATCGTCTTGAGGCCCGCTTTAGCCGCCTGGACTATAAGGCGCGCCGCCGTGCCCGCCGAGTGGCCGATCCTGCTCGCCGCCGGGCGCAGGAAGACGAAGTGCCGCTTTGCCTGGGGCGCTCCACTCACTCTGCTCACAACCGCTATCTCGTCCTGAGAAACTCCCGTAAGACGCCCCGCTAGCTCGTCGGGGTTTCCGATGGTTGCGGAAAGCAAAATGAACCTGGGGCTGCTCCCGTAGTATCGGCAAATCCTGCGGAGCCTGCGAAAGACTTGGGCGACGTGGCTCCCAAAAATCCCGCGGTAGGTGTGCATTTCATCAATGATCACATATCGGAGTCTTTTCCAGAAGTCCTCCCATTTATTGTGGAAAGCCAGCAGAGCGTAATGGAGCATATCCGGGTTGGTTAAAAGAACATGGGGATGGCGCTGCCGAATCTTGGCCCTCTGGTAAGGAGTGGTGTCTCCGTCGTAGATGCACGATGTAAAGGAGCAACCCCCTTGCGAGCCCGGAAGGGCGGCAAAGAACTTTTGTAACGAGTCCAACTGGTCGCGGGCAAGCGCCTTAATCGGAAAAAGGTAGCCCAACTTCCGCAGTTGGAAGTTTTTTTCATTCGTTTTGACCCTCTTTCTGGGTCTGACTGTCCGTAAGTTGCTAATATTGCGAGAGCGATTCTTCCTAAATGCCGAGAACCGAATGTAGTG
>JBEKQE010000150.1:0-12376 GCA_049520035.1 Syntrophobacteraceae bacterium
AAAGAAAAGAAACTTCACCAGACCCCACCAGTCGCCGATCGCAGGCAGGGTAAAGATATCACCGGTCCCCTTGAACGAAGATGAGATCATAAAAATAATGGGGACAACCGTCCAGAGCACAAACAATCCGATGGCCATGCCCCTGCGAACCTGTTTGAGCCTGGAGCTATGCATGATTTTCTCCTTTTTGCTCCTTTAGCAGAATGTTGCTCGCTAACAGGGCGCAGATTATAATGGCTACCAGCAGGGTAAAGCCGATGACCGCCCCCATGCCGATGTTGAACTCTCGAAACGATTTGAAATAAAGATAGATGGGCAGAGTATTGGTGGCGTCGGCGGGGCCTCCGCGCGTCGTGATCAGATTGTTGTCGATAAAGCGCATGCAGTCCATGAAACGGAGCAGAAAGGCTATGAGCAGAGATGGCCTGAGGTAAGGGAGCGTCACGTTTATGAACACTTGCCAGGGACTGGAACCGTCCACGTGGGCGGCCTCGATCGTGTCTCTCGGTACGCTTTTCAAACCGGCCAAAAGGATCAAAACGATTAGAGGGGTCCACTCCCAGGTGTCCATCCCCACCAATGCCCAAAGGGCTGTTGAAGGGTTGCTCAGCAGACTGCCGGACGAATAGATGCCCAGAGTTTTAAATATCCAGGCGTAGAGTCCGTAGGAAGAGTTGAGCAGCAGGTTGAACAGGTGTCCCACCACCACCGGCGCCACCATCATGGGAATCATGATTACGGTGACAATCAGCCCCTCTCTCTTGATGTCGTTCAGCAACAGGGCAATGCCAAGTCCCAATCCCATCTGCAGGACCATGCACGTTGCGACATATTTAAATAAAAGCCACCAACCCGTGTAGACTGAGGGATCCAAAAACATCTTTCCCCAGTTAGACCAGCCTACGAACATATCGGTTGCTCCGGGGGCAAATTGAACCTTCATAAACGAGATGTAGATCATCCAGAAAAACGGGAACAGGGTTATTGCCGCCAGTATGATCACGGCCGGGGAAAGCCACCAAACGTACCAGGGGAACCTGTCCACTAATCTTTGATAAAGAGGTGAGGGAGGTGCGGCCGACGAAAAGCCTGCCGGGCCGGGGGTCGTCATCGAGATTGGGGAAGCGTTTGTGCGCGACAAGGAGAACTCCTTCCCGAATTCAGAGTTGTTTACCCAGGACCACGTCATACATAGGCTTGTAGCGGGCGTTAGCTCGCGTCGTGTCACGCGAAGCAAGCGCGGTGAACAAGGCATCCACCACTGACAAATGCTCTATGCGTGTAGCCAGTAAATCATTGCGGAAGCGCGACTCTCTCGACTTCACGACAAGTTTGATGTCGACAAGCTTTGCAAAAAATGACCGGGGGTTGTTGGTCACGCCGATGATGGTGGCCCCTGCCGCCTTGGCCGCTTGCGTGGCTTCGATGATGTCTCTGGTGTCACCGGAACGGGAAAAAGCGAAAAGCACATCGCGGGGAGTGAGCAGACCAGCCCTCATGATCTGGAAATGGATGTCGGTCTCCGCCGTGGCATCCAGGCCGGCAAAGTAGAACTTGTCGGCGGCAATCATGGCCGAAGTCCGCGAAACCGAAAGAGCTATGATCAACACCTTCGCAGCATTCTTAAGAGCCAGATAGGCTCTTTCCATTTCGGCAAAATCCAGTACCTGCAAGGTTTCCTGAAGAGTTTGGATAGTGATGTGGAAGACCTTGTTAGTTATGGCCTCCATGTCGTCGTTTGGCTGCACAGGTTCCTGCGGCACGGCTTCAAGCACTACCCCCTGCCGAGCCATATCAATCCTGAAGGATCTGAATCCGGGATAATCAAGCACGCGGCACAGCCTGAAAACGGTGGATTCGCTCACGCTGCTCTCCGTCGCCAGTTCGGAGATCGTCATTTCCGCAACCCTCTCGGGATTGTCCAGAATGAACTGTGCCGTCTTTTTCTCCGCGCTATTGAGCGATCGGAGCAAGTTCTCGATTCTTAACAATACTTCGGCTTTCGGAGCAGGCATAACAATCCTCCAACAAGCAGTTGAGACCGAGGTTAGTGAAAAAAATTTCTTTTGTCAACTACAATTTTAAAAAAAACTTTCTTCATCCAATCAGCCTTCCCCTAGCTGCTACCTTTCCGGCCGGTCATGAGAAAAATCCCGAACGGTCCCGTGCCGCCCTCGGGAATTGGTTTTGTCCCTGTGGCAGCCGTTTTGCAGGAGAAGCTCCATCTGGGCTTGAATGAATAAAGGTGACGGTCTTACACCGCGCGCTTCGCTTTCTTCGTCGCCAAATCCACCACACCCTCCTCAGGTGCTCCTCAACCCAAAGACTTCTTAAATATTTTTCTGTCGAATATGAAAAATGTGAAAATAAATGAGTGGTTAACATGGGGCCGCGGTCAGGAAAGCCACCGAAACCTTCGGCCGCGGGCCTTGGGTGGCGTCTCTTCGACGTAACCGCGATTGACAGGCAACGGACCACCAGCCGTTCAGTTTCCTCTGCTTTAATAACTCATCCGCAAACGCAGGCCGTATACCTCTACAGGACCCCTGTCCCTGTTAAAGCCGGGGTTTTGTATGAACTGAAAGTCGGGACTGATTTGAATGAAACTGCAAACCTGAATGGAGTAATATATTTCCAGGGTCTGTGCTAAATCATAGTTCAGCGCGCCGTCTCCCAGGAGCATGCCGATCCCGCCGGCCTCGAGGTAGTCCTTATGATGGGCCGACAGGCCGTCCACTGCATACGCGACGCCTACGCGGTCTCCCTCTCTGCCCCAATGGATTCCGCTCAACTGAGCGCCGAGGCTCACATGCCGGTCGCATTCCACATAGGCCCAATTCTCGTGATGCCCGTCGTTCCAGCCCAGGCGTCCGAACATGCCTGTTTCTCCGCCGTCGGCCAATGGTTGTTCGAAATTCAATCCAAAACCGTATTTGGTGCCGCCGAGCTTCTCAACATCGAGGATGTTGGGCGCCTTGTCGGTGGCGGCTCCTAACAACAGCGCCTCCGAATAGCTGCCCATCCGTCCCTCATTGAAGTAGGAGAGCAAACGGACTACCGTGCCGGCGTCGTTGGGCTTCACAGTGAGTTCGAGGTTGTATCCAAGTTCTCTGGTGTCAAGAACATCAAAGCGCGCACCGTTCTGCGTATCAGGCTCCACAAAGACCCCCAAGGCCAGTCTCCATCGCGGCTGATACAGGGCCGCCACAATTCCGTAGGAGTAGCCCCTGGTATCCGAAGCGTAGTCCCATGCGGTATTGTAGAGGAAATCGTAGTTGAAAAACTGAGCACGATTATTGTTGGCGTAGCGGTTTAGATCGAAATCATCCGTGGGAGCCAACTTTCCGAATTTAAACTCCCACCTGCTGACAGGCTGCTCCCCCGGGAGTTGGTCCATACATCGTTCCATCTTCTCGGTTTCGCCTGAGAGAGGATAATAGTATCGGAGATACAGCCGGGCCATGTAGGGCGTTTTCGGCAGGTTCGACGACCCCGCTCTTATGACATCTCCATTGACATACCCGGCGAGTCCAACACCTTTGCTGATCCCGTCTCCCAGAAAACACTCAAAATCTGCATACGCTTGCAGCCCCCGGGCCAATTGTGAACCGAAATACGCTCCATACGTCTGGGTGACCTGCCGGCCCAGGCCGTTTGCGAAAGTCAGGCTGTTAGCGCCCTCGTATGGGCTGTGAAAAGGGGGCATGTTCTGATATATGTAGTCGGCCTGCGCTCCCAGAAGCTTAGGGAACCAACCGGGAGGGTCTTGAAGTTTTTCCTCGGAGCTGTCCTGGCGGGAATCGGCGACGGCGCCCTCGGGCTCGGCCGCCCAAACATTCCCCCGGACTGCTCCTGCGACGATAACTGCAAATACCATCAGGATTGCCGAACACAACTTTTTGAAATCCGACATAACAGGCCCCACATTGAACGCGCGCCTGGCAATACGCGGGCATCCCCGTAAAGGTCGTCCATAGGATTTAACAACATTCCATCCGGTCAAATGGTCCGCTCTCTACTACATGCCTCTGATGAATCGCACTGCGAGCAAAACCAGCAGGAAAATCAGGTAGAATCTAAGGAAATAGAGAGCGACTCTTACCGTTTTTGTAATCTGAACGCGCGGCATGTTTGTCTCCTTATTCAGGGCTTTGCGCGGAGCACGATGCCCTTCATGATATCGTTGTAACAGATCACTCCCAGGATGTGGTCCTCGATATCGACAACGGGAATCATGCGGTAATGATACCTGGTAAACATCTCTACCAGGTCCCCACGGCTGGTGTCTTTCTCGGCCGTGACAACCGGCGAGACCATTATGTTGTCGAGCGCTTCTTCATCAGGCGCGATGACGAGTTCCCGCAAGTCCACAACACCGACCAGGGTCTTGCTGTCGCCATTAACTACGTAGACATACGAAATGCTCCTCGGTTCCCGGCCGGAGTGCCGGATGCTCATGAGCACTTCAGCCACTCTCGCCTCCTTCGGCATTGCCACATAATCCTGCGACATAAAGTCATCGGCCTCGGCTTCCCGCTCGGACAGAATATTGCGCACCCTTTCCCCGACCTGAGCGTTGAGCAATTCCAAAAGCTCCTGAACCTCGTCAAAGGGAAGCACGGCAAAGAGGTCCGCGAGTTGAGGAACGGTCATCTCGGAGAAGATTTCCCGTGCCCGCTCATCGGATAGGTCCTCGACGAGTTGCCGTTTTGCCCTTGGCTCCGCCTCTGCCAGGGTTTCCGCTGCCTTCTCGGAATCGAGCGCCCCGAAGAGCGCCTCCTGCTCCTCGCCTTGCAACTCTTCGAGAACGTCAGCCAGGTCTTCGCTCGGCAACTCCATTACCTGTTTTCGCGTAATGGAGAGCGAGACTTTGTCCGTTGCGACCACGTCCTCGACAGAAAGGGGTTGAACATACTTCCACGAAATCAGGCGGTCCTTGATCCAACTGAATCTTCCCAGGCCAATTCGGCGCAGGAAGCCGTTGAAGGAAATATCGACGTCGGCGATAAGCAGACGGCCCCTTATTTCGACCAGAAGTACGTCATTGACCACCTCGCACCTTCTCCCGTCCAGATCGAGGATGGTGCGTCCCATGAGGTGCTCATCGGCAAGTATCCATTCGGGCTGATCGACAAAAGGCGGGTAGCCGCCGCCTTCCGCAGGCTGTATGAAGATCGCATCGTCTTCGATCCGTGTGACCTTCTCCCAAGGCACGAACTCCGTGGGCTTACCCCAGCCGTGCTCGATATATATCCCAACCACCTCCGGGAAAGGCTCGACCAGGTGGAAGACCAGATCGGTAAGTTTCCCGATGCGGTCCTTGATTTTTCCGGCGCAAACCCGCCTGTTCAAGAGTTCCGAAAAATGCAGGACCCGATAGCTTCCTACACGACTGGGAAGTTCGACACCATTAGGTTTGTGCTGGTTAAGAGTGAACATAACGGCCTCCTTATCTGACCCGTCACTTGAACAGATCGGGAAACAGCGTTTGAACGCCAAGAAGAGTGGACATGATCGAGACGAGGATCACTATCGACCAGTTCATGATGTTTTGAGTACGCGTGTTTACACGCTCTCCCATGAATGCCGGTTCATTGAGTATCAATAGCAGGAAGACCAGTGCGGCGGGCAGCAGTGTTACCGCAACGACTTGAACGAACATCGTGATAGTCACAAGGGGCGCCCCTGGAATCAGCACTACTGCCCCGGATGTGATAAGCATCACGAGATAGATACCGTAGAACCATTTAGCGTCTTTTACCCTGGTGTTCAGGGAGTGAGCCCACCCGAACACTTCACCCACCGCCCATGAGGAAGAGAGCGAGATGCACAGCGCGCCCAGAAAGCCGGCATCGAACAGGCCTATAGCAAAAAGTCTTTTGGCCAGTTCTCCCTGGCCTGAGGGCAGAAGCGGAACAAGCGCCTCTGCGGTCTGCATGGCGTCCTCGATGATTACTTGCGGCTGGTGATAGTAGAAGACCGCCGCCGTGGTAATGATGATAAACACAGCAACGATGCAGGTTGAAAGCGAGCCGATGAATGTTTCGGCCTGTCCGAATTTTATGTCGTGAATGTCCAGCCTCTTGTCTACCACGGCGCTTTGCTGAAAAAATATCATCCAGGGGGCGATGGTCGTACCGATATTGGCCATAAGGATGAAAAGAAGATCTCCTGTCATCCCCCCGACAATATTCGGGTGGTAGAAGCCCTTCAAGACCTCGCCCCATCCGGGCGAGTAGGACAGTTTCATGCCCCAGATCGCTGCCGGGATGTATACGAGGTTGAAGAGGCAAAAAAACAGCGTCAACTTCTCAAAAGTCCAGTAGCTGCCGGTGATGACGACCGCAAAAAGGATAAAAGTCACGACAACGAATGTAATCCATGGAGGAATGCCAAACAGGCTCATCGCTGCGGTCATACCGATGTATTCGGTGATCAGGGTAAGCCAGTTGACAATGGCGAGATCGGTGAGCGAAAACCAGCCCCAGAAAGGACCGAAGCCTTCGAATATCGCTTCGGCATGCCCGCGCTTCGTGACGGCTCCCAGCCGAACCGTCATCTCCTGGACGTAATAAGCCATCGGCAGCAAAAGAATAAACATCCAGAGAAGGGAAAATCCGTACTTGGAGCCGGTTACCGCATAGGTCGAGATGCCGCCTGCATCATTATCCGCAACCATTACGATGATGCCGGGGCCAAGGACCGATAAAAAGATTACGAACTGCTTCCACATGCGGTTCGTCATATGAATGCTTTTGCTGATTGCATACATGGCAATGCCCTCAAAAACTGAGTATGTCTTCGATCACAATGAGTGGGATCCATAAAAGGATGACTTCCCTGAGAACATACTGGATGCCATTCTTTAATGGACCATCATCCAACCGTGACTCATAGCATCAGAGCCGACAACAGGGCTTCGAGGGCAAGTCGTACAAGCGCACTGCCCCAATCCGAACCGTCAGCAGATATTGCCTGCAAACCTGCAGCAATAGATCTGCCGTCTTGTAGATACCCCAACTCATACAAACTCTTGAGGATATCGTATTGAGATATCCGCTGTGGGTCATAGATGATCAGCACATTTCCCGTAGTGGGATTTGGCCTTACGTCGTTAATCCCCTGATAATTGATAATCCTGTCTTTGAGCTCCTGCGCTTTTGCCCAGGAGCCTTTTACCCCTGGGATGCCAAGTCTCATCCGGCCATCGATTGCATGAAAATAATTTGTTGAGATCATGGCGATTCCTCCTCGTATGACAGACTTATTTACAACCCTTCACGATGTACTTAACACTTTGCGATGTACTTCGCGGAGCGCGGAAGGCCGACAGCTCAATGCGTCTATCATGCGCGTTGGGCGTTTGCGGGAGGCCTTCCTTCGTATAATCCGAAATCGCACCCTCCTTCTGAGGGCGGATTTCGCCGTCTTCATTTCCGCAGCGATGCAGACCGATGGCAAAAACGCATTTCGCCAGGGGTTGGCAATGCTTTGCGAATAAACTGCATGGGAGGAGAAAGGGTCTAACTGACTGCTTCCAAGGAAGCAGGGCAGAACGCCTGTCACCTTCCGCTCTTGCCGGTTGTGGAAGAAGCGGTCAGGTGAGGCGACGGGGAAGGGAAACTAAGACTCGCGCATCACTGACACAACTTCCACACTGTTTCTGGGCCGCCACAACTCGGAGGCCGGCCGTCGTTTTCGTCCATATGCTCCATTCCATTCAAAGGTTTCCGCATAGGCCGGGAGAAATAAAAAAACCTCTTTCCCTCAGCCATAAGCAGGGAAGAGGCTCAAACCACCGCTGTGTTCGGTAGCTGTCGCTTAACCCAACATTCCCCGCTCGTCCAAGTTTTAGCACCGTGAGCCGTAAGAGGCGATTTCGCCTCAGCCACCTTAGGTAAACCCTTAATCCGGGAATGCCTGCTCTACCCTTCATTCCGCATCTCTGGATGCTTGTGGGCAGTGGCCTGTGTGCTCACGGGAGCCTCACCTACCGAGGGCCGAATACAATCGGTCACTCTTTAACTCATGCATTTAAGTTTATCTCAAGCCGATGTCAAGGCAAAATTCAACAAAATTCAGGTAAAACCACCTCCACCATCCAACATCGGGCATAGAGCATCTTGCTTCTTGATTCTTGTAATAGTTTGCTTTAAAGTTGCGGATAGTCCTGCATGTTTTAACCAACCACAAGGGGAAATCGATGGGAGAGGACATTCGCGAAATTGAGGTAAGAAAAATCAGTCCAAACCTTCGAATCGTCTGCGCGGCCGAATGCATCGAAGAAATTCAGCATGCAATAAGGAGCCGGGGATACCACGAACCGATCCACATTTGCTTCGAGCACGATTCATTCCGAATTCTTGACGGAGAAAAACGCTGGAGGGCTTGCAAGAAGCTCGGGATGAATACGATCAGGGCCGTCATAATTACCGAAGTTTGATTTCCGGCGGCATAATCAAAAGTTTTAGTGTGCTCAGGCCGGCAAGGGCCTGACAGTTGGACTCAGCCTTATTATCTTTGTGGCCGATCGGCTTACTTAGATTATGGCGGACGGACTGACCCATTTGGAGCAGCTTCGAAAGGTCTTGAGAAGAGTTGCATTCTCTTTTTTGCTCTCCGATCTTCTCACCCGAACCCCGCCCAAGCGGCGCCACCCGTGATACGCAACCCGCAGTACGAATCTGAAGAGTTCAGGAAAGGGAAGCCATAAATGCACTTCGTTGTCTGTATCAAGCAGGTGCCTGACACTGCCGAAGTAAAAATCGATCCTGAAACCAATACGCTGGTTCGAGCCGGTGTGGAATCCATCGCCAATCCCTACGATGTGGCGGCCCTGGAAGAAGCCGTGCGCCTCAAGGAAAGATACGGGGGAAAGGTAACGGCTGTCTCGATGGGCCCTCCGCAGGCGGAATCCGCGCTGCGACAGGCATTCTCGCTGGGCGCAGACGATGTTGTCCTGCTTTCGGACCGCGCTTTCGCCGGCGCCGATACCCTGGCCACCAGCTACACTCTTTCAAGGGCCGTAGAAACCCTGGGAGATGCAAATCCCGTTGACCTGGTCCTGTGCGGCAAACAGGCCGTTGACGGCGATACGGCTCAAACAGGGCCGGGCATCGCCACGAGGCTGGGTTTCACCCAGTTCACTTACGTGGTCGATGTGGAATGGATCGATCCTGAAAAAAAACGCGTGCAAGTCAGGCGCAAAGTCGAAGGGGGGGTCGAGGTAATTAACGGCCCTCTTCCGGCCCTGCTGACAGTGGAACTGGAACTTGCAAAGCCGAGGAGGGCCTCATTGCCGATGCTCATCGATTCTTTGCGCGCGCCCGTTAAGGCTTGGGACGCCAAAGCCATTGGGGCGTCCGCCCAACTGGTCGGCCTCAAGGGTTCCCCGACCTGGGTAAAGGCCATTGCTTCACCGCAGCTCCACAGGGCCGGACCTAAGTGGGACGCAGCACAAGGAGTCTCCGGGGCCGTGTCCCAGGCGCTCGATGCACTGTTTGCCGACGAGGATTTTGAGGCAAAATTCCGAAAAGGATGGGGGGCCTGAGAAATAATGGCCAAGCACACACGGGGAATTGAAGTTGCCGAGGTCGTTGGGGATAAGTGCATCGCCTGCCAGATATGTATAGGAGAATGTCCTGTCGGCGCAATCGAGCTAAGTCCCGAGGGTGTTGCGCTCATAGACCCCGAAGTGTGCGTGGGATGCGGCAAATGTTTTGAGAGCTGCCCGGTAAGCGCGATCAAATTTGAGAAGAAAAAACGCAAAAAGGTTCCCGAAGAAGAACGGAGAGCGCCAGACGCCGGGCTGCCAGGCTATCAGGGTGTGGGGGTTTACATCGAGACGGTTGACGGACGGGGCGCGCCGGTGTCGTGGGAGCTGGTCGGCAAAGCCAGAGAGCTGGCAGGGCAGCTTGGCGCAAAAGTTCTGGGCCTTCTGCTTGGAAACAATGTCGGGCCGGTGGCCGATGAAGCAATCGCCTACGGTTGCGACGAGGTGCACGTGATAGACGACCCGTTGCTCTCCCAATATCTGCCGGCAACATACGGCAAGGGCCTCTCCGATCTTTGCGGCAAACTTCGCCCGGCAATACTTCTCGTAGGCGCAACTTCTTTGGGCAGAGACCTTGCCGGAGTTGTCGCAACCCGGCTTCAAACGGGTTTGACCGCCGACTGCACGGGACTCTACATTGAGAAGGAAACGAACCTGCTTCTGATGACCCGTCCCACTTTTGGCGGCAATATAATGGCTACGATCTTTTGCCAGGCTCGCCGCCCACAGATGAGTTCGGTGCGGCCAAGGGTATTCAGGATGCCCGACAAAGACCCGGGCAGAAAGGGTGTCGTCAGCCGTCATGAGCTGGAGGCGCCGGCCGTTGAGCTGCCCACCATCGTGGAGTTCATCCCTATCGATGAACTGGCGGGTGTCGATATCGTCCGCTATCCTGCGCTTGTAGTGGCCGGACGCGGCGCATGCGACCCGTCTTCGCTGCCTCTTCTCGAGGAACTGGCTAAGTTGGTCGGGGGAGTCATCGCCTGTTCAAGACCGGTGGTGCAATCGGGTCTTTTGCCCTATGAAAGACAGGTGGGCCAGACCGGTAAAACTGTCGCCCCAAGACTCTACATCGGCGTAGGCGTCTCGGGAGCGGTTCAACACCTGGTGGCCATCCAGGGGGCCGAGAAAATCGTAGCCATCAACTCCGACCCCAACGCACCCATTTTCAGGGTCGCCGACGTTGGCATTGTGGGCAACTACCAGGAGATCGTCCCTGAGCTGATCGTTCAGCTCAAAAAGAAAAAATCCAACGGGAACAGCGAGCTGTAAACTTTATGGATGAGAAGTTCGATGCGGCAATCGTTGGCGCCGGGCCTGCGGGCATTTCGGCAGCCTGTGTTCTGGCGGACAGGGGTGTAAAGGTGGTCGTGCTGGAAAGAGGCGAGTACCCCGGCTCCAAGAACATGTTCGGCGGCGTCCTCTACGGTCGCCACCTCCGCCAGATAATTCCCGACTACGTTGAGAAAAATTGTCCGATTGAACGCAACATAGTGGAATCTCGAGTCTCCTATCTCAGCGAGGACGGGGGACTTAGTTTCGCCTATCGTGACCGGGCCTTCTTCGAAGAACGCCGCAACAATGCCTTTACGGTCGGCAGGGCTAAATTCGATCGTTGGTTTGCCGATCAGGCCAGAACGAAAGGGGCCGTCATAGTGTGTTCAACCGTTGTGACCGATTTGCTGAGAGACAATGCCGGCAGGGTCACCGGCGTGAAGACGGATCGGGCCGAAGGCGACCTGCGCGCCAAAGTCGTTCTTTTAGCCGATGGCGTCAATTCGCCGCTGGCGGCCAAGACGGGATTTCGCCCCGAGGTAAAGCCCGAGAATGTGGCGCTCGCGGTCAAGGAACTGCTCGCACTTCCTGAAGAAGTCATCGACGAGCGTTTTGGCGTATCGCCGGGAAACGGCGTTACCTGCGAAATTATGGGAAATGCCACGTTGGGAATGAACGGCATTGCTTTTCTTTATACTAACAGGGGGTCCGTATCGATAGGCATAGGGGCCAATCTCGCCGACTTCGCCACGCAAAAGGCCCGTCCCTACGAGATGCTGGAAAGCCTCAAAACACACCCCGTGATTGCGCCTCTCATAAAGGACGGCAAACCTAAGGAGTACCTGGCGCACTGGCTCCCCGAAGGCGGCTATGATACTGTGCCCCGGCTTTGCGGGGATGGTTTTCTGATTGCCGGGGATTCCGCCATGATGTTCAATGCACTGCACCGGGAAGGTTCCAACCTGGCGATGACTTCCGGCAGGCTTGCGGCTGAAACCATACTGGAGGCAATAGAGAAAAACGATTTCAGCTCCATCGGCCTGCAAGGCTATGCTAAACGGCTACAGGATTCTTTTGTGCTTAGGGATTTAGAAAAATATCGAAAGTTTCCCTCATTTCTTGAAACCCACAAGGAACTGTTCACCTCTCTTCCCCGTGCGACATGCGCCGCTGCCCGGGAAATGCTCACGGTAGACGGGGTCCCTAAAAAAGTCAGGCAAAGTGAAATCTGGAAGGCAATTCGCGGGCAGGTCCCCCCGCTCCGGTTATTGCGCCTTGTTTGGGACGCATGGAGGAGCGTTCGATGAGCGTCAAGGTCGAAGACAAATTGTTTCTGGACCGATTTAATGTGGATGATGAATCTCACCTGCGCCTGCTGGATGGGAAGGTGTGTTTCGACAGGTGCGAGGACCAACCCTGCCTATATATCTGCCCAGCCAATGTTTACAAATTGGAAAAAGATCGCATAAGCGTTAACTACGAAGGCTGCCTGGAATGCGGTTCCTGCCGGGTCGGCTGCCCTCATTTCAACATCGAGTGGCGCTTTCC
>JBEKQE010000151.1:0-12376 GCA_049520035.1 Syntrophobacteraceae bacterium
AGCAGGGGGAAAAACCAGGAAAGACCATGGGCTTTGAAAAACCTTTTCGTCCTATGGTTTTTCTAATTAAGCTGAATCTTTCCGGTGAAACTGCGAAGCCCCCAATTTCGGCTAGCGGAGAGATTGCCCGATGTCCCTTTACATTAAAACCGACGATTACCGCAAACACGGAATAAGCAAATATTCCGACCCAGCCCTGATAAGGGCGGTAGTGCAAAAGGAGCTTAACATAGACCGGGTGTTCGTTTCATTCGTAAACAAGCATGAATATATCAGAGTGGATTTCCTGCGGCCAAGACCACACCGAAGATTCAACAGAAGACCAAGCAGGCGGGCCTCATCCAACTAAGAACCGGGGCGCCTTCCGGCGCCCTTCTTTTTTGCCCCTGAGGCATCCTCGACAATGGTATTGTCTCTTTCCAGCCGTCAAATTTTAATTATCCACCGATGACCTCGCCAGGCCTCCCGCGAACGCCCCGTCTCTGGTCATGGACAGTGATCATAGACAGGTCAGGAAGGGAGAGCGTCGAGAATGGCGGCGGTCGGCCTGCCCGCTACGCGCTCGCACGACGCAGAGTGGTTATTTTTTTTCGGTAGGGTGCTATATAAGTCTATCATACGAGGAGCTGTGATGTCGTCGGAATTGCGGGTTTTTGCGTATGGGACCCTGAAAAGGGGCTTTCCAAATCATGATACGCACTGTGCCGGTGTGTTGCGGACCTATCCCGCATGGCTTCAGGGAAGGCTTTTCAAGCTCAGTTCTGAAATCCCCGCAATGATTGTCCCCGATGAGGATATTCTCGTGCACGGGACAGCCAGCGTGGCCGCTGACATTGAAGCTCAGGAAAAATTCGAATCTTTCTTGCCAACCAGGCAAGCCGGAGGCCCGGGATCGTCAGGCGCTTCCAGTTGGGGGAAAGTCCGGGGAGAGTTGCTCATATTTAACGATCCCGAAACCAGGCTGCCGCTCCTGGACAGCCTCGAGGAATTCCAGCCTGGGTGTCCGTCAACTTACATAAGGGCGCTTGTGTTCATAACCCTGCCCGGCGGCTCGCAAACCTCCGCGTGGACTTATATTGCCGGATTCGATCCCACAGGGCTGGAAGAATACGCGAGGGAGAGCTGGGATCGCAGTGTGTGTTAGATGCCGGATATTGGATATCCAAGCCCCTTATGGCTAGCGCACCTCATCGCAAAAGATGCGCGGAAGGGGCTTGCCCGCTTGATTTCTTCGGGCTCACCTGCTCTTTTTCATAGCATAGTCTTTGGGGACAATAAACAGAGCTGGGTCCAGAGGCTTCTGCTCGATTTTTTTGAGCGTGCTTGCAAGAGTTCCGCCCATGACATGATTGACGGTGTAAACGGGGAAACCGCCAAGCTTTTCGGTCATGCCGGCGATATCGATCTGCCTGAGCATTGGATTGCGCTCCGCGATGGATCCCATTTTAGCGCCCAGTGCCCTCAGTTCCTGGTAGCCCCGCACATCTTTTGAAACCCAGTATTCTCCGGTCCCCGTCGCAATACGCACATTATACTTGCGGCACTTGTAGCCGGAGATGGTTTTTAATTCATCTGTAGGAGTAATCTGGGTTCCCATCACGGCCCCCATCATTTCGGCCATTTTCTTCTGATCGGCAGCGGCCACACCGGGAAGCCCCGGCAGTTCATTTAAATCCAGCTCAGTATAGGTTTTCTCTTTGGTGTCGAGCCGGTAGAGCTGCATGGCATTGTAGTCCACGATGATGACCTTGGTGTCACCCATTTCCATTCGCAAGGCGTTGGAATTGAAATAGTTCTTCTGGATTGAGGCGCCGTCAGGCCGGTTTGGAACATTGGTGGAGACGGTTTCAGCTTCCCAGTAAAGATCGGCGTTGGCTGAGGGTGCGCATAATCCGGCAAAGAGGGCCATAATACCCAGGCACAATGCCCATTTTTTCATCTTCATCCTTTTCTTTTCATTTTCCCTTGTAAACTGATTTTGGGTATCGGGCATCAAGCGTAGCTGGACTTCATAAATTCCCTGAAGATGATGAGTTTCTGGACGTCCTGCGTACCTTCACCCAGAGAGGATGCCCAGGCGTCCATAGGGTATTTGTGGATGGGGTGGTCGAAGATAACCGAGGCCGCCCCGAACAGGTCTGCCGCCCATGTCCCCACGGCCCTTGCCAGGTCGACCGAAAGATATTTAGCGATCGAAGCCCCCAGTCTGAAATCGAGTCCCTCATCTTTTTCCCAGCATGTTTTCCAGAGCATTAACCGGGCTGCTTCGATTTTGCTGTAAAAATCGGCGGCCTCGAATGATTTCGCCTGGAAATCGATCACTCGCTGACCGAAAATCTGCCTTTTTTTTGCGTGTTCGATGCCGTTTCGGAACGCCCCTTCGGCCGTACCCAGAGTTAGCGCGCTGATAGTGATGCGGCTGTTGGTGAATATCTCGAGCACCTGCTGGAGTCCGCGTCCGCGCTTGCCGACCAGGTTGGCCTCGGGCACGAAAACGTCACTGAGCTGAATGCGCGTGAGATCGGACGGAATCCAGACTTCCTTGTGGAGCTTGGAGCGGCTAATCCCTTTGGAGGACAGGTCAACGAGGAACATGGACATCCGGCTGTTTCGGGGTGCGTCCGGGTCCGATACCGCCGTAATGAGGGCAAGGTCGCTTATATAGCCGTTGGTTACGTAGGATTTGATTCCACTGAGCGTCCATCCTCCGTTCACTTTTTTCGCCGTTGAAGCTATGCCTGCGACGTCACTTCCGGCGCCCGACTCGGTATTGCCGAGGCAAATCAGGGTTTCACCTCGAGCGGCGGGAGGAAGGTAAAGGCTTTTCTGTTCCGGGCTCCCGAAAAGAGTTATTCCCTTTGTGCCGAGTGAGACTTGAACCAGGACGGCCACTCCTACGCCAGGCGAGACAGTCCCGAGATGTTCCTGTATGAGGGCCTCTTTGAGCGACTGGTGCTCGCGGTAACCGTTGCCGTCTGGTTCCAGCCCCAACCAGTTACGGGCGCCAAGTTCGCGGAAAAAGTCACGGGGGACCTCCTTTTCGGCGTACCATTTACTGAGGTTAGGGGTGAGGCGTTCAGAGAGGAACTTCTTATAAAGCTTAAGATTTTCTTCGAATTCGACCGGCATTCGGAAATCCATGTTAACCTCCTGTCTCGAATTGATCACCCGGAATCGACGCGTGCTCCCGGTTAATTTGCTGCTTCTTTCGCCACCTGAATCACCCCGGTTGCTGCCCGCGAACTACTTCACCGTGCAAGGCTTCATGGCATTTAACGAGCGAAACCGTAAATTTGGCCTTTGAGTCGTGTTCGGAAAAAGACAGCGCGCCGCCCATTTCCTTAAGGAGCTTAAATGTCGAGGGAATCCCGGTCCCTTCGCCACCCTCTTCGAATGGCAGAAGCATAAGCTCGGGGTCCCAGAGTTTTTTCCCCGCGACCGGGCTGATCATGTCCACATAGATACTGTGCTCGCCATAATAGGTCTTCACCGTTATCTCTTTTTCCATGTCCATCATTCCCACAGCGTTTCGAATCATTGCGACAAAGACCTTGGTGAGCAGCGCCGGGTCAACGTGTGCCATGGGCAGATCGGGATAAAGATCTAAATGGATCTTTACTTTATCTTTTTCCAGTTCCAGAGCGAGCAGCGCGACCGAATCGGTAAGAATCGCATTCACGTGGCATTCTCGTGGTTTCATGTCCACCGGGCGCAGATAATCGCGCAACCGGCCGAGCATGGATTCGAGCCTTTCGGTTTCCTGCACAATGATCTCGGTCTCAGGAGATTCGGGATATTTTTTCTGCAGCCTCCGTGCGAAGCCGCCTATTGAAACAAGCGGATTTCTGATCTCGTGAGCGACTTCGGCAGCCGTGGCGCCCAGCGTCTTGAGCTTCTCTCTTTGCACGAGCGCAGCTTGCGCCTCCTTGAGTTCACGCGTGCGCTCATGCACCATCTCTTCGAGGTGTTCCCGGTATTCCCGGAGTTCCCTGTCCGCTTTTTTACGTTCGGTTATATCCCTGATGATTCCTACATGCCCTCCGATTGTGCCCTCAGGTCCCTCGATGACCGAAAAGGTCCCCTCCACCGGGAAAACTGTTCCGTCTTTTTTCTTCAATTCCAATTCCATCCTGATGGGTCCTTGTTCCAAGGCAGAATGAGCCAGTTTTCCGAAATCGATGAAGCTTTCATCCGAAGGGTGTAAAATTCTGATAGACTGTCCGATGCTCTCCTGTCTCGAAAAGCCGAAAAGGTCGAGAAAAGCATGATTGACCGAAACTATATCGCGGTTCCTGTCCACCATGAAGATAGCGTCTGAGGTGCCTTCGGCAAGGGCTTTGTAGAGTTCCTCCGACCTTTCCAGGGCTTCTTCAATGCGCTTGCGCCCGGAGATATCCGCAACGAAACCTTCCATTCCGATTAGCCGGCCGTTTTGCGAGTAAATGCCCAGGCCCTGCTCCCGCACCCATTTAATCCGGCCGTCGGCGGCTTGGATTCGATAGATCAGCTTGAAGGGGCGCCTGTTGGCCAAAGCGTCCTTGGTTTTGGACCTGACCATTTCGCGGTCTTCCTCCAGAATCAGGTCGGTGAGCTTGCGCTTTTGACTCAATTCGGAAATGGAATATCCCGTCAACTCAACTGCTCCGGGGCTGACGAAATCGAGCAGGCAGCCCTCGCCCCCGCAGCGGTAAAACATTCCCTGGAGGTTCTCAAAGAGCGTGGATGGAATCTGCCGGCCTTCGGGGAGTGCTTTCCCGGACTTTGTTATGGAGGAGATAGTCCTGCTGGTGAGCAGATAGATGAGTAGGGCGGAGGCGCCGACGAAAACCCAGCCTTTGACTGTTTGCGCCGCGAGCGCCGCCCTGGACCGGCCGAAAATCAAATCCACCACCAGATCGGAAGAAATGATCCACAGCGTTCCAACGGCTGCATAGATCAGCGCTATTCTGAGTCCACCTTGTGCGGGTGATTGTCCTGGTCTGGTTATATTCTCTTTCAATTGTCCCCAGCGACCTTTCGCCCCCAATCCGTGACACGCGGGAATCCGTTCTTCAGATGTCTTGTAAGATTTGCGAAGGAACTTTGCAAGGCGTGAATCGAGCCACTTTGGCCGGCAGTTGACGACAATGACGAGCCAAACCCGGGCCGGTTGTTGGAATCTAATGCCGAGAATGCTTATTATTAGGGATATTCTGAAAGATTTCAAGGATCGATCCCCTGTTTCGGCGGCAGGAGCTTTGTCCGGCGGGGTTTGCTCTGAGATGAGTGTCTGAGAGTTTTTTTACGAAGCAAGAAAGGTCAGGAAGAGAAAAATGCCTCTTTATGAATATAGATGCACAGAATGTGGCAACACCTTTGAAAGATTGGTTTTGAGTGCAGGTGAGCCGATTAGTTGTCCGAAGTGCCAGGGCGGCGTGGAGAAGCTGATGTCGTCGTTTAGCATCGAGGTCCCCGAGGAAATCTGCGCCAAACTGCCCCGAGGTGAACAAAGGGAGCGTTGTACCGCGTGCAAGCGGGAGCCCACCCAGTGTCCGTTGGCAGCCTGATGCAAGCTCTTTTCTAAAACCCGGTTTACACCGCACTCACCGGTGTCATATGGAGCGGAAGGAATCAACTGCGCCTGGATTCCTTGCCAGGACAGGTCTGCCATACATTCGGTGTTTACATTGCGTAGAGCTTTTCGCCCGTTATGACTCGTACATCATTGTCCTTCAGAATCCTAAGTGCCTCACCGAGATTGTCGAAGCGGAATATGAGCACTGCGTTGGCGCCGCTTTGCTGGACAAAAGCGTACATGTATTCAACGTTGACGTTGGCCTTCTTAAGAATACGCAGGATATGATGAAGCCCGCCCGGCTGGTCGGAAACCTCGACTGCGGCTACCTCTGTTTTGGCCACCGCAAAGCCGGCCTTCTTGAGCTCTTCCTTTGCCTTGTCGTTATTGTTTACGATCAGGCGCAAAATGCCGAAGTCGGAAGTATCCGCAAGTGAGAGGGCCCGAATGTTGATATTGGCCTCGGCCAGAATCCTGGTTACCTCCGCAAGCCGCCCCGCCTTGTTTTCCAGAAAAACGGAAATCTGTTCCACATGGTCCATGGACATCCTCCATTTTGAGCGTGAGAGCTGGTGTCCATCCGGAAACATCGGATGAGTCCCGCCAGAGGCAGGATTCAGATTCGGGAAAGAACCCTTTCCGGACGGAAACGAGCTAAAATTTCCGATTGTCGATTACCCGCTGGGCCTTGCCCTCACTTCGGGCTATCGTCTTGGGTTCCACCAGTTTCACCTTGGCCGACACTCCCAAAAACTCCTTTATGTTCTTGGAGATCTTCCTTTCAATAGCCTGTAGAACGCGGACCTCATCGGAAAAGAAGGAGTCGCGAACCTCGACCATGACCGTAAGGGTGTCGAGGTTATCCAGGCGATCGACTACGAGCTGATAGTGAGGTTCGACCTCCTTCATTTCCATGAGCACACTCTCGATCTGCGAGGGGAAAACATTTACTCCGCGGATGATGAGCATGTCGTCGGTGCGGCCGCTCACCTTTCGCATGCGCACATGAGTGCGGCCGCAAATACAGGGTTCACGGTTAAGCGATGTGACATCGCGTGTTCGGTATCGGATGACCGGGAAAGCCTCTTTGGTGATCGATGTAAATACCAGTTCACCCTGTTCGCCGTTGGGTAGTGTTTGGCCACTTTCGGGATCAATTATTTCGGGTATGAAATGATCTTCAAAGATGTGCAGCCCGTTCCTGGCTTCCAGGCATTCGATGGAAACGCCCGGTCCGATCACCTCGCTTAAACCATATATGTCTATGGCGTTCAGGTGGAGCTTTGCCTCAATTTCGGTCCTCATCGCTTCCGACCAGGGTTCGGCGCCGAAAATCCCCGATTTGAATCTAAGAGTGCCAAAGTCCACACCTATTTCCGCTGCGACTTCTGCCAGATGAAGGGCGTAGGAAGGAGTGCATGTCAGGATCGTCGGAGCAAAATCCTTCATGATGAGTATCTGGCGCTTGGTATTTCCCCCGGATATCGGGATCACCGATGCGCCAAGCTTTTCAGCCCCGTAGTGTACTCCGAGTCCGCCCGTGAACAGGCCGTAGCCGTATGCGTTATGTATAATGTCGCCTCGAGTTGCGCCCCCTGCCGCCAGAGATCGAGCCATCAGTTCGGACCATGTCTGGATGTCCCGTGCGGTGTAACCCACGACCGTCGGTTTCCCGGTTGTCCCTGAGGAAGCGTGAATGCGGACCACGTTATCCATCGGGACCGCGAACATCCCGTAAGGGTAGTTGTCCCGCAGGTCCTGTTTGGATGTAAATGGAAGCCGCTTCAAATCTTCCAGCCTCTTTATGTCGGAGGGCGTTACAGCGGCTTCATCGAATTTGCGGCGGTAGAAGGGAACCGTGGCGTAAACCCTTTCCACAGTTTCTTTGAGGCGGCGGAGTTGAATAGCCTCGATCGCTTCCCTGGGCAGTGTTTCGAATTCAATGTCATAAACCATTCCCCGGACTCCTCCTGCACTGAGAATACCCTTAAGGCGGGTAACAAAAAAAGCTGTGGATCGGCGGAATCCACAGGCCCGAAAAAATATCCGGATTGTCAATTAAAATCAATTTCAAAATATTTTTGAAGACATAATGTCATTGCACTTCCAATGGTGGCGGGCTCCTTTTGGAGTTTTTGGCGAAGACCGTCGGCACTGAGTTTAGCTGTTGCCGATGTGAAGCGTGATGGATTATATTTTCGGCACTTTATCGAATTCAGCGGCAAAGGGGCAGATGGGATGAAAAAAGATGATTGCGTAAGGCACAAGCTGGACGAAATGGTCGATTGCATCCGCAATCAGTCCGGTTTCGAAGGGAAATGGGAAAACCAGCGCAACACTATGGTTGAAAATCATCCTTATCTCATCGGCTATGCCTTTTTGATCGGTCTTGCCGTGACCTTCACTCTTTCTCACCTGCTGGTTTTCGCAATATCCTTTCTTTTCCTGTTCTTCATATCTGATTTCATGACCAGAGACGTCCACCGGATCGCCCCTTTCGTGCCAAAGGCTGTGCTCTTTTCTGTCCTGTACATCCTGGTCATTTGGGCCATCATACTAATTACTTATAAAGTCGTTCCGATGATGCTGAAGAATCTTCCGGAGCTCTCAAACCAGCTCCAGGTTCAGATTGTAAAAGAGCTCAAAGCGGCAAGCCAAAAATGGAACCTCTCGGCATATGTGGACGTCGATGAATTGAGAGGCTCAATTTTAAAGGCCAGCACGGGCATTTTGCAGTTCCTGGCGACCAGTCTGACGCCACTTTACAAAGGGTTCATTCAGTTCTTCTTTGCGCTGGCAATCAATTTGTTTTTCTATTTCGAGTCCGAGAAGGTCGAACAGGCGTTCACCCGTAATCCGGACAGCCTTATGACCTTTTTGTTCACGTTTGTGCAGATGAGATTGAGAATATTTTACGTCTATTTCAGACGGGTCATGGGAGGGCAGGTAATTATCGCCATCATCAACACCATGATCTCATCTGTTGTGATTTTCGGATTGCATCTTCGTCATCCATTTTTGATGATTTTCGTGGTCTTCTTCTGCGGACTTTTCCCGGTGGTGGGAAATCTGATGTCGAACAGCGTTCTGACGATAAATGCGTTCGTAACGACGGGAATGACGGGAACGTTAGTCTGCCTGGTCCTGCTGGTTGGCGTTCACAAACTGGAGTACATTCTAAATTCCAGAATAATCGGTGGGATCGTGCATCTGCCGATGGCCGTTTCTCTGGGCGCGCTGATTTTTTGTGAGGTGCTGCTGGGAATTCCCGGCCTGATTTTGGCCATACCCCTTGTAGTTTTTGTTCGAGACGAGTTCGAACACATCCGGGGACTTCCTCCAAATCTGCCTGAAGAAGGGGTCGAGCAGGCCCTCAACCTGGCCGGCGCCGCTGCGGGGGGCCGGGTCGGCGAGGAACCGGAGGACACAGGCAGGCTTGCAAGCAAAACCAGGTAGGACTCCGAATACCTGATAAGTAACTTCGCTCAGTTTGATCTCACGGATTGAGGGTATACACATTATTACAGTTAATTCCCCAAGAATCTCCATTGACACTAATGGCATTTTTCTGTATGTAAGAAAAGTTATGGATTACAGTCACTTTCATAATTCCGCGAATTATATTTAGATAAGTTAAATTATTAGTCACCAGCCGTTGTCAGTTTAGATACAAAAACGATTTGAATCCAAGAACATAATTTTTCCCATCGTAGCTCCAGTGCACCGTCAACAAAGTTCCAATCTGTTGGTGAGTGATCGTCACTCCGGCGAAAGCCTGCCCCGGAAGTGTCTAATCCGGGGGCCGGGGACCGGTGATCTTAACCAGCCGAAAAAACACTGGATTCCGGCTTGAGCCGGAATGACGGATTGTGCGTCTGTAACCCTTACAACTTAAAGGTGTCATATTATTGAGGAGTTAACTGACGAGGAAAGGAGGAGTTAAGAGATGTCGGAAACAACACAGAAGACGAACAGGGAAATTCTAAAAAAGAAGAGGATCTTTCCACCCCAGGGTCCACTGGCCGGATTTCGGGTTCTGGATTTTTCTCAGGTCCTGGCGTCCCCCTATCTGGGAACAATGCTGAGCGACATGGGGGCCGAGGTTATCAAGGTTGAGGCTTCCTATGGGGACAGCAGCCGGGGGTACGGACCTCTCAAGGAAGGGGAAGCCGGATATTACATTACCCAGAACCGTGGGAAATATGGGCTTTGCATGGATTTAACCAATCCAAAGGCCGTAGAGATTTGCAAAGAATTGGCAAAAATATCCGACATTCTGCTTGAGAACTGGCGGCCGGGAATCATGAACAAGAGGGGTCTGGGTTATGATGCCATCCGGGAGATCAATCCTGGGATCATCTACGCCTCGGTATCGGGTTTCGGCAATTTTGACCGGTACGCGCCGGCCCCCGGTCCTTACAGCCCCCGGTTGGCCTATGATGTCATCGCCCAGGCGGAATCGGGACACCAGTGGATGAATGGATTCCCGGATCTTGCCCCCCACGGGCTGGATGTCTCATGGTCCGATTTGAACACGGGAACCCACGAGGCCGTCGCCATTCTCGCCGCCCTGATCCAGCGGGTCAAGACGGGGAGGGGGCAATGGATCGATATCGCGCTGACGGACACCATGATCGCCTGCAATGAAAACCTTATTTGCATGGTCAGCATGGCGGCCGATGACGTTCCTGCACCTTGCCGGAATGGACTTCGCCGCCTGTGCATTTCGCCCTACGGTGTTTTCAAAGCCAAGGACGATTATTTCGTCATCGGCGTGGACAATGACAAGCGTTTTACCCGTTTGTGTGAGGCAATGGGAAGGCCGGAACTGGCGCGGGACCCGAAGTTTGACACCAACCATCACCGGCTTGAGAACCGTTCACAAATCGAAGGCATCGTGGAAAAGTGGTGCAGCGAAAGAACGGTCGAGCAATGCGTCAGGATCCTCCGGGATGAACACTCCGTTCCCGCCGGCCCTATCTTGACGAACACCGGATACGTCAAACATCCCCACTACCGTGCCCGAAAGATGCTGGTTCCCATCGAACAACCGCGGGCAGGAAACTTCGAGATCAACGGCGTTGTCAGCAAACTTTCACGTTCGCCTGGAATGGTGCAAGGTGCGGCGCCTCTCATGGGCGAGCATAACCGGCACATTCTGAAAAAATACCTCGGTTATTCGGACAAGACTATCGATAAACTTTACGACGAGCTGGTCATCGTGGAAAACCTCGACATGGAGTATGCCTACAACGTTGATGTCGCCAGGGCCAAAGCAAAAGAGAAAGGAGGGGAACTGTAATGAAACTCTATGCACAGGGACCACTGGTCGGTATCAAGGTTCTGGAAGTATGCGAAGGTCAGGCGGGACCTTACTGCGGCGCCATCTTGTCCGATCTGGGCGCCGAGGTGATCAAGGTCGAAAACCGCGAGGGTGATTACACGAGGAAGCTTGGCCCCTTCACAAACGGGGAGTCCGCCTATTTTATCAGTTACAACCGCGGCAAGAGGGGCATTGCTCTCGACTTCGGCAAGAAAAAGGCTAGGGAGATCGTTAAGGAGTTGGCCTCAAAATGCGACATCTTCATAGAGAATCTCGATCCCGGTGAAATAGAGTCTTTAGGCCTTGATTATAAAAGCCTAAAAGAGGTCAACCCGTCTATTGTCTATGGATCCGTTTCCTGCTACGGGCGTACGGGCCCGTTATCGAAATATACAGGCAACGACATCGTCGCGGAAGCCATGGGGGGACACACCTCCGCAAACGGCTGGCCTGACGGCCCGCCTGAACCGCTGGGGATCGCTTTATCCGAACACTGCGGCGGAGCGGAGCTTGCCTGGGGGCTTTTATGCGCGTATCTGCACAGGATGCTTAACGGCCATGGACAGTATGTGGATGTTTCCGTTTCAGACAAGAACATATCCGTTACGGAAAATGTCCTTGCGTTTGCTACGATGGCCAATGTCACGCGTCAGAGAACCGGGGGGCACCATACCGTCGTCGCCCCTTACGGTGTTTTTAAGGCCAGCGACGGCGCCTATGCCATGGGTTGCGGCACCAATGAGATGTGGGGAAGGATCGCGCGGGCCATCGGAAAACCCGAACTGCAGGAGGCTGAGGGATGGGCAACGAACCTGGACAGGGGGACAAACCGTGTTACTCACATGATCCCCCTTCTCAACGAATGGGGAAAAGATAAAAATCGGGACGATATTGTCCGGTTGATAAGTGATGAAGCCTTTGTGCCTTGCGGCCCGAGCGTCACCCATAAAGAGATTCGGAAGAATGTCCATTATCGACTCCGGGAGACGGTCGTTGATATTGACCAGCCCAGGGCGGGCAAGGTCAGTGTGGCCAGCGCGTTTGCGGGAAAGATGACGGACCCCAGGCCGGCCGTCCAGGGTCCAGCGCCGCTGCTGGGTGAACACAATGAAGAAATATTAACCGCAATCATTTGTTTAACCGGTGAAGAAATTGCCGAGTTGTACAAAAAGGGGATACTGGTTCAGGATCTTGCCCCTGAGCAGCCCATCTAAATAAGGAGTGTATATTGAAATGGATTCTAATAACGCGGTTATCGTCAGCGCAGTCAGAACGCCGATTTGTGATTTCGGCGGAAGTTTTAAGGATGTAAAAGCAGGAGATCTCTCGGCAGTCGTGATGAAGGAGGCCATCCGGAGGACCGGCATTGAGAGCGCGTCTATCGAAGACATCATCTGGGGATGCTGCATTCAGGATTTTGATGAACCAAACGTTGGGAGGTGCGGAGCATTAAAGGCAGGAATCCCTGTCGAGGTCCCGGCCTATACGGTGCAGAGGCA
>JBEKQE010000152.1:0-12258 GCA_049520035.1 Syntrophobacteraceae bacterium
ATTTTTCTCCATGCCTTAAGAGATTCGGAGCGGTTCGAAATCCGAAGCCTGGCTGCCGATCACCTTCTTGCATACTGGATAAAGCTCTTGGAGGAAATGCCTGAAGAACTTGCAAAGCCCGCCCTGGGCGAAATCAGCGCCTCAGGCATAGAGGAGGTTTTCCAAACGGATACCTCCTGCCACCAGGGCATTGCGAGGCACTTTTTCCTGGAGCTGTCAGACCTGCCCGAGGCCCCCTTTGAGTTCCTCATGCGAAGCTTTTATCCTCCCAAACGCATCGGGGCCAGACTGCTCAGGATCTGGCAGAACGGCTCCTCGTTTGTCGAACTGAGAACCTTTCTGGAGACATTTTTCAGGAACACGTATGATTTCTGGCTGAGCAGGGAGGACCCGTGTACGTGGCTGGAGCAGCAGGGAGAGGCAAACCGCCCGGCGGGGTCCTGGATGGAAGACTGCATGCCCCTCAGCCACGAGCTTTTACGCAAACGGCTGCAAGTTTTGGAGACCGAAGTCGTTCCCGAGCCGGATCATCGCAAAGCTGTCGAAATGCTGAGCGGCATGACCGACTTTCACGATCTCGTTCAACTCTATTTCCATTTGCCCCGAAAGATCGCCGAGAAAGTGGATAAATTCTCCCAGGCCGCTCACATCAGCATGCTCATACAGTTGAGGACCCTGGAGGTAAAGGGGCTCGAGGCCATCCATGAGGATGTGCTCCGGGAAATAAACTTCGAGATCGGCAGGTGGATACGGGATGGATCCAGAGATCAACTGGAAGAGCTGCTGGATCGCATATTGAGCGTCCTGGGGATTTCGCTTCAGAACTATCCACAGGCTGCGCTCCAGATCATCCGCACGATGGGCCTGGAAATTTTGGCAACAGACCGCAGGCTGTTGATCGATTTCTTCTTGAGGCGAATCATACGGTTGGGGTTTCAATCACCCATGCTTGGCCGGGTAAGCAGTCACTGGCAGATATCCGTAAACCCGGCCCATCTTCCCAACGTGAGAATATGGCTCGATATCATTAAAGCTAACCCTTTGCGCTCGAGGGCGCTTCTTTCCGCCCTCATAGTCAACCTGTCTCTGGGCGGGATTTTCGTCCGGGACACGGACCTTTTCCAGAAGGACGTTTCTCAGTTGCTCAACGTTCCCATCCGGCCCGTTTACAACCTGGTGAAGCAACTCGCAAAGCTGTTCCCTGTCTACTTCAGCCAGATCGGGGCCGAGGGACTGCTCAGGCAAGTCTCCACCGACGTTGACGAGATCACCGGCCGGAGCGACAAGCTTATCCACTTTTTGAGAAAGCAAAGCCACGTAGAAAGCAACAACATCATCGTATCTTTCATACAGGGGATTATCGAATACTGGCGGACAAAGGACAAAAGACCCCTGGAAGGGCTGATTCCAAGCGAGGTCTATTCCGATATCCCTGAATCCGGGCCGCAGGTCGATGAGATCCACAGGATTTTTGAATACGTTTTCAGCGCCAAGACGATCAACCACGTTCAGGACCTGCTCGATTTGACCGAAGATGATGCCAAAGCTCTGATAGCCCAGGCCCCCGGCGTTTCCGAAAAAGAGCGCTCGCGCGCTTTTCTCATGATCCAGTTCTATCAGCTTCTCCACGAGAAATATGCCCTGAGCTTCAAGGACATCCATATTAACCTCCAGCGCGCGCAAACCGTTGGCTTGCCCGACCCGGGGAAACTGCTCGAGGCGCTCGATAACAGTGATGGTGATAAATACCAGTTGCTTACGGCCATTCTGGATTATCTCGGTGAGCTGAAGGAAGTCATCCTGACCCCCGGCGAACTGAAGATAATGGAGAACATTTACTACAAGCGCCATATCGCTGTAGACATTCCCTCGATGTATGGGTCTTATAATGAACCACGCTTCGATGCCCTCGGGCTGACCTTCCGGCTGGAAAACCTCGCTAATGTAACGTTCGAGGAGATCATATTTTCAATCAACCTCAGTTTCATCACCAGGGCCACCTTCCACCGGATCGCCCGATTCATTCCGCTTTTTATGAAAGCGCTGGAGATTGACGGGATTACGTCCAGCCGGCTCGAGGGCCAGAAGGAGCTTTTCACGAAAGCCCTCGAGGTCCCAGGGTTCTCGCATTCACAGTACATGGACATCTTCAGAGGTTTTTCCGAAGCGATAAAGCAGATAATCCAGACCCATTACGATTCGGTTCATGATGAAAACCTCGAACTTATAATCAAGCAACTCGGCGCCGACAGATTGCTTCAGAGATATCAAAGAGACGGTGATGTCGCGGCGGAAAAAATCCAGAGGGTCTCGGAGAGCTTTCTTCGCGACCTGATCGCCAGGACTTTCGGGCTCCAGTATTTCGACCATTTTATCGCCAGCATTCTTACCACCCTGGCCACGCAGCGTGAAGAGCTGAGCGCCCGCGATCTGGACTTACTGCTCAGCTATGACCCGGACAGGACTGTTTCTCAGCTTTATCGCCCGAACAGTGAGACGCACGATTCCATATACATGGGGAGCAAGGCGCACATATTAGCCAATCTGCATTCGATGGGGATCAAGATTCCGCCCGGCTTCGTCATAACTACCGAGTATTTCCGGTGCAGGCCTGTGATAGAGAGTTTCTGGCAATCCCGGGAGGATTTCGTGGAACGGGTGCTGGAAATGGTGGCGCAAGTGGAGGTCGAAACGGGCCGCAAATTCGGCCATCCCGGCAACCCCCTTCTTTTCTCCGTTCGGAGCGGCTCGGCGGTCTCGATGCCGGGAATGATGAACACCTTTCTCAACGTGGGAATCAACGAGCAAATAGTCGAAGGCCTCATTGCCCAAACCGGAGAAGCATGGTTCGCCTGGGACAACTACAGGCGTTTCGTACAATCATGGGGGATGTCGTTCGGAATTCCGCGCGACGGATTCAACACCATGATGAACCATTACAAGAGAATATATGGCAGGTACCTTAAACGGGAATTCTCCCCCGCCGAAATCAGGGAGCTTGCCCTGGCCTACCGGGAAATCCTGAAGGCGCACAATATCGAATTTTCCGAATCCCCCAGCGAACAGCTCTTCACGGCCATCCGGCAGGTCGTGGAATCATGGGAATCACACAAAGCCAAGACCTACCGGGAAATTATGATGCTTTCGGACAACTGGGGAACTGCGGTCACCATCCAGGCAATGGTATTCGGAAACCTGGACATTAATTCCGGGGCCGGCGTCATGTTCACCCACAATCCGCGCACATCCGAGGACAAGGTCGATCCGGTCGGCGACTTCACATGGGGAAACCAGGGAGAGGACGTTGTGGGAGGTCTGGTCAAAACGCTCCCGCTCTCCGAAAAACAAAGACTCGGAGAGGCCGAGCCCAAGGAGACCTCGCTCCAGGCCCTTTTCCCCGGCGTCTATAAGAAGTTGTCGGACATTGCCAGAAAGCTGGTCTACGAAAACCACTGGACGCCCCAGGAAGTGGAGTTCACATTCCAGGGGGCGGGAGAAGAAGGCGTCTATGTCCTTCAGGCCCGCAACATGACTCCCCGCGTAAGGCGCTCCTACCCGGTTTTTAAAAAGACCGAAGACCTCCACTCGAGGTACCTGGGAAGCGGTATCGGGGTTAGTGGCGGAGCGATCTCGGGCCTGGCCGCCTTCGATCTGGAATCCATCCAGCGCATGAATAATGAGTCCCCCGGCAGACCGGTCATCCTGATCCGCTCCGACACGGTCCCCGACGACATACACGAGATTTCGGTTGCCGATGGAGTTCTCACGGCCAAGGGGGGCGCCACCTCGCACGCCGCCATCGTAGCCCACCGGCTTGACAAAACGTGCGTGGTCGGTGTCAGCCGCATGAAGGTCCGCGACTCGGAAAAGACCTGCACCATTGACGGCCACCCGGTTAAAACGGGCGACTCGATAAGCATCGACGGCAGGAGCGGCGCCATCTACTCGGGAATGCTGGAAGTCGAGCGGGTGGATCTTTCGGCCGGCCAGGATTATGAATAGTGAATAGTGACCTTTTGAGAATCAAGACCGCCTTAAACTGGTCTTTTCGCCAAGAACAGCTTTTTAGGCTCTGAAGAATGGGGGAATTTAGTAATTTCAGCTACAGACGCAAATACCGTACTTGTCTTGGCCCGAAGGCCCGACCCCGTTCGGACCGTTCGCCTGGGGAGAGCAGAAAATCCTCATGCCTCTTTCTTCAATTGGTTGGCAACTGAGTGTATGGCTCGCCGCACTGCCTCGGGATCACCAAGATAGTAGTGGCGGATGGGCGTCAGATCATCTTCCAATTCATAAACCAATGGGATCCCCGTTGGGATGTTCAGACCAGGAATCACCTCGTCCGGCACTTTGTCGAGATACTTGACCAGGGCTCTCAGGCTGTTGCCGTGCGCTGCAATGAGCACCTGACGATCTTCCCGCACTGCGGGGGCAATGGTTTCGTTCCAATACGGCAGGAAGCGCGCCACAACATCTTTGAGACATTCGGCGAGTGGAAGTTCCTGAGAGCTGACATCAGCATAGCGGGGGTCACGGCCGGGATAATGCGGATCATCAGGCGTCAGGGGAGGCGGGGGCACATCATAGCTACGCCGCCAGATCTGGACCTGTTCCATCCCGTGCCGCTCAGCCGTCTGCGCTTTGTTCAGCCCCTGCAACGCACCGTAGTGGCGCTCGTTCAGGCGCCAGCTGTGGTGCACGGGGATCCACATAAGATCCATCTCCTCCAGAGTCAGCCAGAGAGTCTTGATAGCCCGTTTGAGCAACGAAGTGTAGGCGACATCGAAAAGGTAACCCTCCCGCGCCAGAACGCGTCCGGCTTCCATGGCCTCTTCTTTTCCCTTCTCCGAGAGACCCACATCGACCCACCCGGTAAAAAGGTTTTCCCTGTTCCAGATACTTTCGCCATGGCGGAGCAATACGAGTTTTTTCATTTCATTTATCCCATTCCCAAAAAGATATTCTCATAATTGTCATAGCGGGGTCCGCCAAGGCGGTCGCGCCATCGCCTATTTTGATCTTGTCTGTATCGGTTTCCAGGCCCAACTCCGCGAGGGCGAGGGTCGGGCTGGGCTGGTTGTTTGCTGGGGTCGATCCAGTGCCGGCACTGTACTACTCAGCAGTCATCAAGGGGGTTGTAGCCGTGCCACAGGTAGTGATTATCTTCCTGATCGGCAACAACGGGAAGATACTGGGCGAGCGGACAAGCGGCAAGCTATCGAACTCGCTTGGGAACAATAACGCAAAAGAGAGGTGAGCTGCAAGTATGAAAGATATGCAAGACCTGACCTCAAGAACGAACTCAACACCCAGCGCCCGATTTCCTATCAGCGAGTCATCCAAACCTCTGGCGCCCGACCTTGACCCGCAGGTTGCGTATTATAATCAAGAATTTCTTGAGAGCGACGAAGCAAGGCCGATACGCATTCCGGCTGAGTACTTACATCCCCTTGAGGTCTTGCGGGAACAAAATGTCCAGGACACGATCGTGTTCTTCGGATCTGCCAGACTCCGGGAAGACGGTCCGCTTGGACGCTACTACACCGAAGCACGGGAGCTTGGGCGCCTTGTCACTGACTGGTCCAAGGGGCTGGGATCTCCCCAGAGGCACTTTATCGTTTGCTCTGGGGGAGGCAGCGGAATAATGGAAGCTGCCAACCGGGGGGCTGCAGATTCCGGCGGGCGAACAGTTGGGCTCAACATCGGGTTGCCGCATGAGCAATATCCAAACCCATTTATTACCCCTGAGTCTTGGGGCCGAAAATGATTACCGCTAATGCTGCAAGCCTGAACATTCCAGCATAATTCCATGCGCTTGGGCTAACCACCAAGTGGCTTGTCGGCAAAAGGAGCTACATCATGATCGAAGCCGCAAAATTCTCTGTCTACCGTTTCCGTTATTTCCTTACGGCAATTCTTACTATTTGCTACTCCATCCAGTATCTCGACCGCGTCAAGACTAACGTGCTGATCCCCTTTATCAGCCAGGACATCGGGATGACCAACGTCCAGATCGGTATCGGGGCCGCCCTGATGCTGATCTTCTACGGGCCGGCACAGCTTGTGACGGGCTGGGTCTGCGACAGGATAGGATCGAGGCGCGTCATGCTCTTCTCAATTATATCCTGGAGCTTTCTGACCTACTGGCAGGGTGAGGTGAGATCGGTCAATGAATGGTACATCCGGATGGTGCTGTTTGGTATCATGATCGGGACGGAGTTCATCCCTTCCACCAGGTTGATCGTTCGCTATTTTCCGCCCCTGCAGCGCGCAAGGGCTCAGGGCGTACTCTCCTGGTCGTGGATAGTAACACCTGCCTGGGCGCCTCTTCTTGCCACCTTCATGTACACAGCCCTCGGCAACAACTGGCGCGAGGTTTTTCACCTTCTGGCATTTGCCGGAATCTTCCCGTTGATTCTGACTCTGCTCTTTGTCCATGACAAACCCGAGAAGAACAGGTTCGTCAGCAAGGAAGAAGCCGTTGAATCCTACAGTCCGGAAATCGAACAGGGGATCATACGCAAAGAGGATGTCCTGCACGGTGAAACCGGCATTATTTCCAGGCAGACCAAAGCCCTGGACGTTCCTTTTTCCGCCATTCTCAAAACACCGGGCTACATTCCCCTTGTCTTTGTCTACATTGCCTGCCAGTTAGCCTACTGGGGCGTAATGACATGGTCGGCCGTGTATCTGACCAAGGTCCATGGATTCGCCGTCATGAAGATGGGCCTCTGGGCTTCGCTCTATTTTGTGGGCGGAATGCTCGGGGCTTTTCTCGCAGGCCATGTCAGCGATCGCGTCCTAAAGGGCCGCAGGAAGCCCATGATAGTGGCCTGCTTCATCTTCATGATTCCGTTCATCATCGTTCTGGCCACTCTTGAGAAAGGGGTCTCTCCTTTCATCATGCTGCTGACCCTGACCGGTGCGGGCTTTTTCTCGAATATGGCCTGGGGGCCTGCCATAAGCCTTCCGGCTGACATGTTTCCGGTCGAGTCCTATGGGAAGGCGATGGGGTTTGTCAACTGCTTCGCATATATAGTCGCTGCCGCAAGCCCCTACATCATGGGATGGCTCATAACCGAAAACCCGCTGACCAGGGCGCCCAACTACTTCTGGGCGTGGATATGGGTGGCGTGCACTGCATTGATCGGAGTTGTAGCCGCATTACTTCTCGTGGATAAAAAAGCCGAAAAAACGGCTGTGGCTCCTGCTGTGGTTTAAACGACTTAGGACTGAGGACAGAAGACAAAGGACGGAACTTCCGGCCTCTTGCCTCTGATCTCTGATCACCGTCAACGAGACGCCTCATATAGGCTTACCAATACGAAGGAAAAAGCTATGAGCGATCATATCGCAACTGTCAAGAAGGCTGTTGTGGATGGGAGACATACTGAGATCGAGACTCTGGTTCAAAGGGCCATCGATAACAAAGCCGACCTGGATACCATTATCAATGAAGCGCTGATAGGTGCGATGGAGATTGTTGGCCAAAGGTTTGCGGCCAACGAGATATTCGTCCCTGAAATGCTCGTTTCCGCCCTAACCATGAAGAAGGGACTGGCGTTGATAAAGCCGCTGTTGAAGGGTGACGGCCCCGAATCGAAGGGCTGCATCCTGATTCTGACTGTCAAAGGCGACCTCCACGACATTGGAAAGAACCTTGTCGCGATGATGCTGGAAGGAGCGGGATTCAACGTGCTGGACCTGGGGGTCGACCTGAGTGCCGAAAAGGTTGTTTCGAAAGTGGAAGAACTAAAGCCGGACATTCTCGCTCTTTCCGCCCTGCTTACCACCACGATGCCTGAAATGGAAAAGGTTATCAGGACACTGGAAAGCAGAGGACTGCGCGACAGTGTCAAGGTCATGATCGGGGGCGCCCCGGTCGATTCGAAATTTGCCGATAAGATAGGGGCCGACGGCTACGGCAAGGACGCCGGGGAGGCTGTCCAACTGGCGAAAAAATTTCTGCATCTGAATTGAAGCAATGGAGGCCACCAAATCATGAAATCCACACCTTATAACCTGGTCATGTCGGCCCTCTACAAAGGGGAAAAGGGATCCCGCCCGCCGGCTGGAAATCCAACCTCGATAGTTTGCCACGATCTGATGGATGCTTGCGGGGTTTCTTTTCCGCAGGCCCATGTCGATGCCAATGCGATGGCTGAGCTTGCACTGGCAGGACATGAAACAATCGGTTTTGACACCGTAATGCCCGAGTATAGCGTCCACCAGGAAGCCGCCGCATTGGGCTGCGAAGTCGACTGGGGGTCGCGTGACCGGATGCCCGACAGCCGCAACTTCCCCTATGCGGATTTTTCCGATGTCGTTGTTCCGGAAAATATACTCGAAAAACCTTCGATGCGCGTAGTCCTCGACGCCCTGTCGATCCTGCGCCGCCACGTGGGCGGCAGGGCGGCAATTGTCGGCAAGGTGATGGGCCCGTGGACTCTTGCCTATCACATGGCCGGCACACAGAACCTTCTCCTGCACGTCGGTCTGGGTGAAAAGGATAAAATAAACAAGATGCTTCGCCAGTTGATGCCGGTAACCACGGCGTTTGCCAGGGCGCAGTTTCAGGCCGGGGCCGACATAATGGTCCTCGCCGATCACGCGACGGGAAATCTTGTTGGGCCTTATCACTATGAGGAATACCTGCTGCCGATACACCAGGAGATGACCGCAACGATCGAAGGCCCTCTTATTCTTCACGTCTGCGGAAATTGCATGGACAGGCTGGAACTGTTCGCGGACGCAGGTTTTGACGGCTACCATTTCGAATGGCAGGTGGACGCGAAGGCCGCCGTCGAAAGGATCGGTCATCGAATGTGCCTGGTCGGCAATGTCAACAACGCGCAGACCCTTTTTCAGGGTGGTCCCGAAGAAGTGCGAAAACAGGCCCGGTATGCGGTCGAGGCCGGGGTAAACATAATAGCCCCCGAATGCGCCATCCCGCTGGCGACGCCAATGAATAATCTGAAGGCGCTCGTGGCCGCTGTGCACGAGGGCTACTAAATCGGAAGGTTACCATGCTGATCATAGGCGAAAGAATAAACTCTTCACGCAAGAGAATAGCAGAGGCCCTGTCCTGCCGAGACAAGAACTTCATCCAGTCCGAGGCCAAAGCCCAGGCGGAGGCGGGAGCGCACTACATCGATGTAAACGCTGGGGCCTTCATCGGGGAAGAGGCTGAATATCTCAGGTGGACAATGGATGCCGTACAGGAAGTCTGCGGCTTGCCGCTTTGCATAGACAGCCCGGACGCCGGGGTTATTCGGGAGGTCCTGCCCCTGGCCGGCATTACCCCGATGATCAATTCGATCACGCTTGAACCCGCCCGGCTCGCAGGGATGCTCCCCCTGATAGCTGATTTCAAGACCAAAGTCATCGGGCTCTGCCAGTCCGAAGACTTGATTGCGGATTCCACCGAGGCCAAAATCGAACTGGCCTCACAGCTCGTAGAACAGGTAAAACTGGCAGGAATCCCTCCGGATAATCTTTATATTGACCCCCTGGTGTATCCTCTTGGGACAAACACAACGTCGGCCATAGCAGCCCTGGATGCAATCGCTTATATCATGAAAGAATTTCCGGGTGTCCATACAGTCTGCGGACTCACAAATATCTCTCACGGAATGCCCTGCCGCAGGCTCATAAACCGCACTTTCCTCGTTTCGGCAATCATGCGAGGCCTGGATGGCGCAATTATGGACCCGACCGACAAACAGCTTTACAGCTCGCTCAGGGCCGCCGTAGCAATTGCAGGAAAGGACGAGTTCTGCATGGAATACATCCGGGCGTTCAGGGCCGGGAGGCTGGAATAGCGGACATGACAACAGTAATTTTGGCGTGCGGCATAATGCGGGCTGAACTCGATGAGGTGCTCCGGGGGGCCGCCGGAGTCGATGTCCGGTATCTCGAGCAGGCCCTGCACAGAACACCGCACCTGATGACGGGCCGCATTCAGACCGAGATCGACGCGGTGTCGAGCTATGCCGACCGTATCGTCCTGGGGTGCGGTCTTTGCTCGAACGGTGTCGTGGGGGTTGCAGCCGGCCGGCAAGGCATCACCATGCCGAGGTGCCATGACTGCATTGCGCTGTTCCTGGGTTCAAGGGCAGCCTACGATGAGCTTTTCAACAAAATCCCGGGGACATACTACCTTACCCCGGGATGGATCGATGAAAAGAAGGACCCGCTCGGCATAGTCCAAGACGATTACACCCCGCGCGTGGGATATGAGACGGCTGTCTGGGCAATGCGGCAGGAGCTGAAGCATTATACCCACATTGCCCTGATCAGCTCCGGCCTGGCGGACATCGAGGCCTGCCGGCAAAGGGCGAAGGAGAACGCCGCATTCTTCCGGAAGCAGTATATCGAAATAAAAGGCAATCTTGATTATTTCAGGAAGATGATTTGTTCTGACACTTGTAATCGAGGTATCTGCCCGGACGATTTTGTCTTCGTCCCTTCCAATCTTGAAATTACGCAGGAAATGTTTTTTTGACCGATGCAGGGTGAAGAGTGAAGGGTGAAGGGTGAAGAGTGAAGGGTGGGAATCAAGCAGGACTGAGGACTGAGGTATTTAGGGATTCAGGAATTTAGGGATTGAGGGATGGAGGAAGAGTGAAGAGTGAAGGGTGAAGAGTGAAGGGTGGGAATCAAGCAGGACTGAGGGCTGAGGGCTGAGGTATTTAGGGATTCAGGAATTTAGGGATTGAGGGATGAGTGAAGAGTGAAGGGTGAATTGATTCCTGCTTCCCGCTTCAGGCTGCCGTTTGGCAAGGCGAAATCACAGTGTAGTACAATGTTGCCGGCTAATTGCAGAAGTCGAGTGGAATTTAGGGATTTGTTTTTTCACCGCTCGTCGCGAAGCGATAGAACCATAAGAGTTTTTAGTTTCGAGTTTTTAGTTTTTAGTAACCACTCAAAACCAACTACTAAAAACTCAAAACTCTGCCGGCTGCTCACTGCTCGTCGCGAAGCGATAGAACCAAGAGGAATTATTTCTTTCTGCTTTCTGCTTTCTGCTTTCTGCTTTCTGCTTTCTGCTTCCTGCTTCCTGCTTCCTGCTTCCTGCTCCCTGCTCCCTGCTTCCCGCTTCCCGCATCCCCACGTCCCCGCATCTCCGCATCTCCGCATCTCCGTATCTCCGCGTCTCCGCGTCTCCGCGTCTCCGCATCTCCGCATCCCCACGTCCCCGCTCCCCCTTCCCGCTTCCTGCTCCCCACTTCACCCTTCACCGCTCACTCTTCACTCGAGTTTCCCATTGCTTTATTATGCCGGATTTGGCATAATTATCCTATGTTGGCCAAATCTTTAAAACCGGTTGAATGGGTGGGCAGCAGCCGCAAAGATATGAAGGCCATGCCGGAAGACGTTCAGGACACTTTCGGCTTTGCCCTCTATCTCGCCCAGCTTGGGGAAAAATACCCCGGCGCAAAACCGATGAAGGGATTTACCGGCGCAGGAGTGCTGGAGATCGTCGAGGATTACAGCTCGGACACCTACCGGGCCGTCTATACCGTCAGGTTTGCCGATGCCGTTTACGTCCTGCACGTTTTCGAGAAGAAATCAAAGCATGGAATCGCCACACCGAAGGAAGAGATCGAGAAGATTAAAGCCCGCTTGAAAATAGCGGAAGTGATGCATCGCGGGAAAAGGAGTAAGCACCATGAATGAAGAGACCGAAGTATATCACGGGAGCGGCAACGTATTTGCCGACCTTGGCCTGCCTGATGCCGAAGAGCGCCTTGCGAAAGCGGAGCTTGCCCGCCAGATTCTCAAGATCATTGCCAGGCGACGCCTGACACAGGCCCAAGCTGCCGAACTCCTCGGTATAGACCAGCCGAAGGTGTCGGCCCTGACTAGGGGAAAACTATCAGGTTTTTCCATGGAACGCCTGTTTCATTTTCTGAATGCCCTTGGCCGGGATGTTCAGATTACCGTCAAAGCCAAACCACGGTCACGGCAACAGGCCCATTTGAAGGTCACGGCCGCCTGATTTTCTTGGGTGGGGGTAATCCCTAAATCCCCCCATCCCTACCGTGGATGCCCTCTCAGTCCTCAGTCCTATTCCCCCATCCCTCGATCCGCAATTCCTCAATTCTTGCATCTGGTTTTAATCCCTGAACCCCTCGAGCCTCTTGCAAAACTCCATCATCGGCGCGAATTCGCCTAAAGAATGAGCTTCATCAGCGGTCTTGTGGTAATGTGTTGCTGCTCAACAAAACAAATCACAGGAGGCGCTAATGAAGCTCG
>JBEKQE010000153.1:0-23793 GCA_049520035.1 Syntrophobacteraceae bacterium
AAGGATTTCGCGCATGCGAAGTGAAGAAGATCTGAAAGAAAATTGGCCTGACTTTAAACCGGAAACGCTGGCCTGCCTTCTGGCCGATCAAAATGGCTCGCTTTCTCACCGGCCCCGATATACAAGACCGGATGGAGGAAAAGCGAAATCACAGGGGTGAAGTGGGCCGATGTCGATCTGAAAAACTGGACCGTAAGACTCAATGCAGGGGAGACCAAAAACGAGAAGGGCCGTATCGTCTATCTGGACTCAGAGCTTCAGGAGATATTAGCTGACCTTTGGCAGAGTCGGAAAACAAGCGGCAAGCTGACCGAGCATGTGTTTATGAATGCTGACGGAACAGACAGGATTAAAAAATTTGATACTGCTTGGGCCACAGCTTGCAAGCGCGTGGGGGTACCCGGAAAACTCTTTCACGATCTGAGAAGGACCTCCATCAGGAACATGGTTCGGGCAGGCACTCCCGAAGTTGTGGCAATGAAAATTTCAGGCCATCGGACCAGATCGGTTTTTGACCGCTACAATATCGTAAGTGAGGAAGACCTGAAACAGGCCGCAATGAGGCAGGAAGAGTATTTGAACTCCGCTTCGGGCAAAGAAACGGGCAAAGTGATGAAATTTGAAATCCGAGCAAAGTCTGTAAAGTGATTACTGGAGCCGCTTTACAAACGCCCAAAAATCCCGACAGGAATGCATTAGCCGTGCATTTCCCGGACAAGCTCAACGGCTCCGCTCACGAAAGCCAGGGCCATGCAGCGGGCGTAATCGTCACTGAGAGCCTCCCCCTCGAGCTTTTCCTGTTCGTAGCACTCGCAGTTCTGGCAGGAAAACCCCGGCCATTTCCTGCGAATGGTGTAGTCAAGACACTCACCATAGTTGCGGCAGAACACGTTTCGCCTTACCTTGTCGCAACTTTCCACAGCCATGTAGCTCTCCGGTTTTCCCATTCCCACGACTGTCTCCTCAAGTTTTTAGGACCGTGTTTATTCGCCCCTTTTATAACAGCCCGTACGCTGAATTGAAATCCGGTCAAGCAGGGTATTTTAGTACTTTATCACTGTATTTTCCCGGCATGAGATATACGGGCAAGTAGAGCCTCTTATTTGTTGGATTATTTGTATCAGCTCGAATCAATTAAATTTCCCTCTTCATCACAAGCCGGCTGGTCATGCAGCTACAGTGACATGAGTCTTTTTCTCGGACCGATATCGCTCCGGGTCATTTGTTTTGGGCCTCCGGTTGACCGGATTGATTGAGAACATTCACCAGCACTTCGACTTTTTCACCAGGGCTGAGATCCGTTTCGATTTTCAGCGCAGCCTGTTTGCGGGACCCGACCGGAACACTATCCAGCTTTGGCTGGATCTCGAGGATGAAGCCCGTTTGATCTTCCAACGTTTCCTGCTGGACCGACATCAGGTCCTGGTCATAGGTTAGCCGGGTAATCTCAAAAGGTTTGTTCCGATTGCTGATGACGACTACTCTGGCAACACGTTCCGGCTGGGTGGCGCACAGTTTTCCGATAAGAATATTTTGAGGCTTTGCCGAGATCTCGCCCTCGATAAACCCACTCACACGGATGATTATATCAGGTTTCTGAGCCAGATCGGTATTCAACCTGATGAACCCGCCGTAGTTTCCATGACTGATCCTGTTGGAAACCCTCAGCCTGTACTGCTTTCCTTCTACGACAGTTTCGAGAGTGTAGGCTATATTTTCACCTAGGTTGCTGTCATTGCCTGAAATATGAAAAGGGGTAGATCCCACCAGGTCCAAAACGGATTCGGAGAGCTGGTCAGGCATTCCCCTGAACAAAATGTTGGTTGAAGGTTTTACATCGATAATGGCCTGAACGGTCCCCGCCATCTTTATGATCAGCTCCGGGTTATGCGGATCGTTGCTCTGGACGGTTGCCTTTTTGAGAACCTTTCCCTGATAGTTTCTCAGGTTTACCTTCATTATCACCTTTCCCTCGCCACCTGGAGGGATCGCCGGATCGTACCGGGCGACTGTGCACCCTCACTCAACCCGGACGCGCTCAATATTGAGGAGGACCTTCCCGGTGTTCCTGACGGTGAATTCGTGTTCGACTTCGGCGCCTTCCGGGACCTGGCCGAAATCATATTCGGGCTCCTTTATTTGAATCGACGGCTGAGCCGCGGCCACAGGATCCTGGTGCTTTGCACCTGGCGACACTGTTGCTGCGAATGCGGGCGAAAAGCAAAACGCGATGAAAAGAGCGACAGCGATAGCAGTCTTTTTCCGAGCGCAGGTTTTCATTCGGGTTCCCTTCTGGTACGGACATCGGTTATTTGATGTCAGAGGGCTCATATCGCAATTTGCGAACTCTGATCTCCGCTCTCCGACCATCGTCTCACCAGTTCAGCAGGTCATGGGCTGCAACGATCTCGACTCCTTCTTCCCGAAAATGAGCAGCAGCTTCCCGCAATGATTTTAAAGTTGTTTTATGCGGATGTCCAATAGCAAGAGCCATGCCGCGGATTTTGGCTATCTTCACCAATCTTGCAACCTGGGAGCGAATGGCTTCCGCAGATGGATTGTCGTCAAGAAAAATGTCACGCTTAAGGGTCGGAATCTTAAGTTCCCGTGCCACCTTCCACCCTTTGCTCTCATTGGTCGTCATGCTGTCGATAAAAAAGAGATCGCGCCTTTTCAGCTCAGAGAGCACGGTTTTCATGATTTGCGCATCCGGGGTCATCCGGGAGCCCATGTGGTTGTTGACCCCATCGAAGTAAGGGGAAGTATCGATGGCCGCCCTGATGTTCCGTCGGATTTCATCGCCCGACATTGAAAGCAGGAGCGCCCCGGGGCCCGGGCTTTCTCTGGGGTTCAAAGGCTCCATCGGAAGGTGGAGAATTACTTCCCTGCCTTTCAGATGGGCCATTTCTGCGATCTCACGGCTGTGCGCCTGGTGTGGCAAAACAGACAAGGTAACAGGGAAAGGAAGCGAGGCGAATTGCTTGGCGATCTCTACGTCGGTTCCAAAATCGTCTATGACGATTGAAACCCTCGCCTGCTTGGGCGAGATGTCCGGGGAGGGGACGCCCCCCGGTCGAGGCTCGGGCCTGACCTTCGGCGTGTAGGCAAGAGGAGGCAAAGCCTGGGGCAGGGGCAACTGGGCCGAATTATCGCCCCCGAAAGATGATCTCGGGGTCTTTTCTTCAGACTGCTCCGCAACGGAGGCCAAATCGCGGACCTCTTCCCGCTTTGGGCTTGCGGGGTCTACTTTAGCTCCTGATGGTGCAGTCCTGGCTTGGGAGTTTTTTGCCGTCTTCAGGGTCGCCAGCTCAGGCAGGCGCCGACTCTGTGCGGCAAAATAAATAAGAGATGCCAAAAATATGACCGCGACTGCCCATGCAACCAAAAGAGGAGTTGGGGGCCTTTTTTTCGGGGCGGTGGGACCTCCCTTTGGACGTTCTTTTTTGCGTCCGCCCCGTGCCCTCCAGGTTTCAGTCCGTTTTCCCGGCGGCAAATTCTTCTTCTCCGGCTGCCTGCCTTGAGTCATTCAGACCAAAGCCTTAAGGTTGCCATTCTCTTACTTGTTTTGCGTTTGAGCTATTATCTTGTATCCCTTGAGCAGATCGAGGGCCCGCCGCACCTGGTTGTCTCCTTCAATCAATTTCTTCGCGTCTGACTGAGTTGCTGCTTCCTGCTTGCTCTGAGTTTCCGATTTCTGGTTTTCCATATGCCTTGGGAGATCTTTTTCCCGAATGCGCATCATATCTTCGGTCTGAGCCTCTTCGCCTTTCGGATTCTCCTTTTTGACTACGATGTCGGGCGTGATTCCCTTGGCCTGAATGGACTTCCCCGAAGGCGTATAGTAGAGCGATGTGGTAAGCCTGAGGGCTGAGCCGTCGTTGAGCGGAATAACCGTCTGAACCGATCCCTTGCCGAAGGTCTGCTCACCCATGATAATGGCTCTTTTGTGGTCCTGGAGCGCTCCTGCAACGATCTCTGAGGCGCTCGCCGACCCCGAATTCACCAGCACGACAATCGGATAGGTGTGCGGCGTCGTTTTCTTGTGGGCCTCGAAACGCATTTTCTGGTTTTCAAGCCGTCCACCAGTGTACACGATCAGCCCTTCGTCCAGGAACTCATCGCTCACTTCCACCGCCTGATCGAGCAGACCGCCCGGATCGTTTCTCAAATCGACTATTAGTCCCTGTAGCCCTGGATTCTCAGCTTCGAGTTGAACGAGCGCCTTGCGAAGATCGTTTGCCGTTCCGCTCTGGAAACTCGTAATCCTTACGTAGCCGAACCCGGGCTCAAGTGTGTGTGACTTCACGCTCTGAATAGAGATGATGTCCCGGACCAGTTCAAATTCGAGCGGTTTCTGTGCGCCTTTCCTCAGGATCGTCAGCTTCACCTTGCTGCCTTTGGGACCTCTCATCTTCTGTACCGCGTCCATCAGGGACATGTCCTGGGTGGGCAGATCATCGATTTTCATGATCTGATCGTTTGCCTGGATGCCGGCTTTATCAGCCGGGGTGTCTTCGAGTGGGGAGACAACCGTCAAAATGTTGTCACGAATGGTTATCTCTATTCCAAGGCCGCCGAACTTGCCCTTCGTCTCGATCTGAAGTTCCTTGTAATCCTCAGGCTTCAGAAATGAAGAATGAGGGTCGAGTTCCCGAAGCATGCCGGTTATCGCCCCGTACATAAGCTTTTTCTGATCGGTCTTTTCTACGTAGTTATCCTGTACGATAGAGATGACGTCGCTGAAGAGCTTCAAATACTGATAGGCGTCCTGGTTTTCGGGGGTGTTTGTCTTGGCCTTGAGCGTCGCCCAGCCCCCGAGGGCCAAAATCACTGATACGGCTGCAATGAAAAGTATGAGTTTGCGGGTCTTCAACATTAGGATTTCCTTACTGTATTGAATTTTGAAACCGGCGGCACAAAAAGTCCCGGATTTTAAGACATTTAGAGCCCGATGCTGCCACAGGCGCTCCGGAAAAATAATTATAACGAATCAAATTTAACAGTGCCGTCTTCAAAGGGCAACTCAATTTTTATGCCGCAACAAAGACGGCGTGCTTTGATCCGCGCAGGCGTCTGGGTCCCGTCTATAAAAGCTACAGCACTAATCGGGCCAAAAGCATTCAGCATCTGAATTTGAAATTGGAAGTGACTCTAAAATGGCTCAGCCGAAAAATATGAGTCTGATCACACGCGACCTGCTAAATCTCTTCACACACTGGTGCAAAGCTTCGGGCACGGACAGGCGCCCGCCTCGCGGGCGGGCGGGCGGGATCTCGAGACCCCCGGATCAGGGCCGGGGCAGGCTCTGGCTGCGGCCCCTGCGCCCTCAATTCTTCGATTCCCTGATTCCTCGACCCCTCAATTCCAAAATGTGCTAAAATCTTTTTGATTTTCGTGGCGCTGCCCTTTCTATGGATTTTGATACTTCGCACTTTTAGGAGTTTGTTAACATGTTTCTTAAGGGGCAACCGATGACGTCAAGCCGCTCCGGACCGGATCGGACTCCGGATGGGAATGAAATGAAGTTCCTGATGGCGGTCCTCGACAATCCTTTCGAGGGAATTCTGGCCATTGACTGCAGAGGGATTGTCATTTTCGTAAACACCTTCTTTCTCAATATTGTCAACGCGGCCCAAGAGGACATCCTTGGGAAAAAGGTATGGGACGTGCTGCCCGGCTGCCGCCTCTATGATACTGTCCTTCAGGGCCATTCTCAATGGGGAGAGAACCTCAAGGTGGGCGGGCGCGATTTTCTGGTCATGCGCTATCCCATAAAACGGAACGGCCAGACCGTGGGCGCCGCAGTAAAGACCATCTTCCCCGATATGGCTACTGCCAAAGAGATCGCAACACGGGTAGGGCAACCCGCCAAGGTTGTCCAATCCCGGCGGCCCCTTTTCACATGTATGGACATTATCGGTGATACGCCCCCCATGCTTATGGCGAAAAAACTCGCCCGAAAGGCAGCTCGTACGGATTCTACGCTGCTCATAACCGGGGAGAGCGGCACAGGCAAGGAAGTTTTCGCTCAGGCGATCCACAACCGCTCTGTGAGGCGTGAGGCCCCCTTTATCAAGGTCAATTGTGCGGCTATTCCGGAGAACCTCCTCGAATCGGAACTCTTCGGATTTGTCGATGGGGCCTTTACCGGCGCTACGCGAGGAGGAAAACCTGGCAAATTCGAACTCGCCGATGACGGGACTATCTTTCTTGACGAGATCGGCGATATGCCTCTGGCGATGCAGGCCAAACTCCTCACAGTCCTCCAGGAGAAAGAGATCGAGCGGATCGGTTCGATAAAATCCATCCCATTGAATGTACGCTTCATAGCCGCCACTAACCAGGACCTACAGATGCTCGTCCGCCAGGGCCGGTTCAGGGAAGATCTCTACTACCGGCTCAAGGTTCTCGAGATTCCCATTGCCCCGCTGAGGGAACGCATCCCGGACATCCCACCCATTACCGGGCATCTCATCGCAAAAATCAACCAGAGGATCGGTACCGATATCCACGGCGTGACGCCGGAGTCCATGGAGCAGATGATGGCTTACCATTGGCCGGGAAATGTCCGCGAATTGGAAAACATGATCGAACAGGCAGCTAACTGGAGCGAAGACCCTTTTATCGATTTGACTGAACTGCTCACTGCGGGAGAGGGACACCCGGTCCCGGCCCTCGGCCATGACCAGCATGCGAACAGCTTCCACAAATCAGTCACCCAGACCGAACGGGACCTTATTCTGTCCGCCCTGACCCGGACCGGTGGAAACAAGGCCAGTGCAGCCCGTATTCTTAAAATCCAACGCTCCGTGCTTTATAAGAAAATGGCCCGGCTCAAAATACAATGATCATGGGGTCAAGGATTGGGATTCGGGAATTCAGGCATTCAAACCCTCGATTTCTCAATTCCACGGTCCTTCAACGATTATCTTAATGTCTCTTCCTGGTACACCTGTCTACGAAAAGGACATATATGTAGCCAGCTCTGCCACGCGGCAGTCTCGTCCAAACATGGGCCGTGTTTTGTCAACCCAACGACAATACACAAGATTTCAGTACCCAGGCTTACGGCTCAAGCCCTGTCAAACTCTCATGGCATGTCCCTTGCTCTTTCGCATCACCGGCTGACAAATCCGAAAAACCGCTCAGTTTTGGTTTTCATAACCGGGAATGATCCCACATGTCCTTAAGGCACTGAACCGATAGACACATCGACGGAGGTTTACATCACATGGCGCATGACAAACGCATTGTCCCCAATGAGGAGAGGATCGAGGAACTCGGCAAAACTGTCCCGGTGTGGATAAAAGAGCTTAAAAGGCCTCCAACACCGGCCGTAATCCCCAGGTTCGGGCCGCTCGAAGGGATTCGGGTGACCAGCACGGGAATCATTGTCGCACAGCCTTATGCCGCTACCAAAATGGCGGAATTCGGCGCCGAAGTGATTCATGTGGAGCGGCCGGGCGGAGACCCTTACCGCGGTATGGCGCCACTTTTGTCACGGGGCCCCAGAGAGCACAGCTGCGATGAGGCCGAGATCACCAAGTGCAAGCTGTCCCTGGGTCTCAACACCAAGTACAAAAAGGGTCTTGAACTGCTGCTGGCCCTCTGGAAGATCTCTGATGTCTGGATGGAGGCCTCGGCGCCGGGGACTCTCGAGAGGTCCGGCATCAGCAATGAATTGGCTCTGGCAGTAAACCCGAGCCTGATCATCGTCCGTGTCAGCACCTATGGTCAGTTCGGCCGGGATGAATACTTGGGCCGTCCCGGCTATGATATCCTTGCTCAGGCCTACGGCGGGATGATGCACATAACGGGCGATCCCGGCGGTCCTCCGCAGAGGGCCAAGACCTACACCGGAGATTACCTGACTTCCCTCACGGCGTGGGCCGCTACGATGATGGGCCTCTGGGAGGTCAAGAAGACGGGACGGGGACAGGTAATCGACGTGGCACAATTTGAATGTGTTGCGCAAACGCAAGGCAACTGCATGCCGCTGTTCACCGGCGAGGGTGTCGTATACGGGCACACGGGCAACCGCGCCCCGGGGTTTCAGCCCTACGACACTTTCAAGTGCCGGGACGGCTGGGTCGTCATTGGGGCCTTCGGAGGAGCAATTTATCCCAGGGTACCTAAATTCCTGGGTCTTGATCCGGGGCAATACTCCTACGATGCCTGTTCGAGAGATGCAACCGCCGTGAACTCGGAGAAAGGAAAGGAACTGGACCGGCTGCTCCGCGATTATTGTGCAAACCGCACCTGCCTCGAGGTCGAAACAGAGCTGAACAATGCTCAGATCGGCTGCTCCAGGGTTTTCGATGCTAAGGAGAGCTATGCTGACGCTCACTACAATCTCAGGGAAATGACTGTCCCCGTGCTGGACCGCCAATCCGGCGTTCCTCTCCGGGTATATGGAGTCGTGCCGAAGATGTCGCTAACCCCTGGACAGATTTGGAGAGGCGCCCCGTCCATTGGCGAAGATACGACGGAAGTGCTCTCCAGGATGCTGGGCTTCTCAGAGCAGGAGATAGCTAAACTCTACGACGAGAAGATCGTCCACAGGACCGATCCCTTCACGATTCCACAGGTTGAGGCCGTCAACCCATAGGCGGGGATCTGTCCAGCCTCATCCGAAGATAAAATCTGGATGTTGGATGCCCGATCGATCGTAGATTGCGGTCTCGCTTTTGGGGCATCCAACTTCCAATATCCAATATCAACATTAGCTGGGATGTATCGTCAAATCAGCGGCAATACGCCGTGAGGGGACCTCGTGAGATGAAAAATCGAATCACTGAGATGCTCAAGATCAAATACCCCATAGCAATGGGCGGGATGGCCGGTGTGACGGATGGGACTTTTGCCGCGGCAGTCAGCGAGGCGGGTGGACTTGGGACGATAGGGGCTTTCAAGGAATCCGGACAGAGCCTTGCAACGGAAATACGGCGTTTGAAAGAACTGAGCGTTAAGCCCTTTGCGGTCAATGTCCCTTTGATTGTTCCTCAGGTTGCGGACCTTATGGCCGCCGCACTCGAAAACCAGGCGCCGGTGGTCGTTACAGCAGCAGGCGACCCAAGGATTTATACCAAACAACTGCAAGCCTCCGGCATCCGCGTAATACATGTCGCTCCATGCGTGGATCTGGCGAGGCGCGCTGAGGATGCCGGTGTGGACGCCATAATCGCCGAGGGTTTCGAATCGGGCGGTTTTGCTTCTCCTTATGAGATCGGCACCCTCGCCCTCGTACCGCAGGTTGTTGACGCAGTGAAGGTCCCTGTGCTCGCTGCCGGCGGTATTGCCGATTGCCGGGGCTATGCGGCTTCTCTGATCCTGGGCGCCGAGGGAGTGAGCGTCGGGACCGTTTTCCTGCTCACCACGGAAGCCCGCCGGGTTGGGACTGCATGGAGGGGCCAGATGCTCAAAGGCGGCGACTCGTGTACAAAGATTGTCGCACGCCGGGCAGCCCCTTTCCGGGCGCTTATCAACAACTATACTCCCTTGTTCGAAGAACGGATCTTGCTCGGGGCGTCTAAAAAACAAATCGTCGGCGAAATCATTTCTTCGGACTGGGGGGGAGATGAAGATGGTCTGTTTACCTGCGGCCAGGGGGTTGGATTGATTAAGCGGATCAGCACGGTCAAGCAAGTCATTGATGAATTTGTGGGCGGATCGCAAATTCTTTTTGAAAAGATGTCGCAAATGGGATTTAGGGAACTTCTATAATTTTCCTGTAAATAGACGAAGTCAGTCTGCCTGGTTGTACCCCAATCTCCCGCTCAAGGGCCTTTCTGCAATCTTCATATACCCTCAGGGCTTCGGCCCGCATGCCCCCGTTGGAGTAAATGAGCATCAACTTCTGATAAGCGGCCTCACAGATGGGATCAGTTTTGATTATCATTTTATAGTACTCGATGGCTTTCCTGGACCTCCCCTGCGTCTCGTATAACCCGGCCGTGCGGTACAAAAGGTCGATGTACATGGTGCGCAACTGATACCTTTTCGCTTCGGCCCAGGTCTCATAGAGATCCTCTGCAAGAAAATCCCCACTGTAGATCTCGATTGCCGATCTGTAACAAAGGATGGCTCGGCCTGCGTCTCCCGCTTCTTCAGCCCTTTTCCCCTGCTTTTGCAGTGACAGGAATTCATCCAGGTCTGTGCGGCAAAGGTCCTTTCTGAGAGAGACCAGATTATCTTTTAGGATCACATAGGAGGAGCCTCGGGATTTGTCCATCAAAGGCTCAAGAGCGTAACGCAACCTATGCAGAGCCACTTTGAACTGGCTTTCAACTGAATCGGGCGACGCCTGGGGCCAGAGATCATCGATGAGCAGGTCTTTAGGCACGCCCGATGCTCCCCGGGCTATCAGCGCCTTTAGCATCAATTTTGGAGACCTTGCTCTCCAGTTCTGGTCCGGTACCCGGGTTTCGCCTCTGAAAACCTGAAAGTTCCCGAATGTCAGGACCCTGATCGGAAGAGTTCCAATCCCCGTTTCCGTTCTTATATCTTCTTCTTCCAACGCATGATGCTCTTTGAGATTATCAGGCGCATATGCTTCTTCCTGTTCGGGGACCCTAGCTCTTGCCAGCGCCTGGGCCAGCTTGCGGTCCTTCTCGGCAATTGTGCGAAGAAGCATCATTTCTGTATCGAGCAGGCGCTGGGTTATCCCGCACGCTAATGCATACTCCAATTCAGGCCGCCGGTTCAAAAGAGATTCAAAATCGTCCGTTGATAGTTCCAGCAAGTGCACCGGAGTCAGAGACCTTACACTTGCAGTCCTTGCTCTTTCGGGGTTGAACAGGTACATTTCCCCAATATACTCGCCGGGACCGCGAAACCCAATAACATACTCGCCGGCTGTGCCAAGGGATTTTAGAATCTCGAGGCGGCCTTCAATGATGACATATAGACATTTCCCAAAGTCGCCTTCGTGCAAAAGAATGGTATTTGGAGGATACTCAACCTCCCTGGCAATCTCCGCCAGGAACTTGATTTCTTTCTTCTTGAGTGAAGAAAAAATGGGAAGCCCCTGAAGCAGTTCGATCATTTTTGCCATTAATCCCCCCTCGCGCCGATGCCGACATTAAAACTGAAAGTCAATTAAAGGCAGTATGCCCGATGGGCCAAGTTTAATCATGAGGATCTCAGCAGCCTTGTTCCAGCTCGTGATTACGCCATCCAAGGTCTTTGATATTATTGCGTCATCGGAGCCTTCCACAATGGCCGCCAATTGTCTGGCGGCCTCCATGGCTTTGACATCTACATCGTATCCTCCCTGGCCGGTAAGCAGGATAACCGGCGTATCGCACCCGCGTTCGGCTGCCTCGCGCAAAAGCTCCAGGCCGTTTCTTGCGCCCAGGCGATAGTCAAGAAGATAAACATCGTGCTAGGCACTACAAATCCCTCGTAAACCCGCTTCGTATGTATCCACCCATTCCAGACGAAACGCTGACGAACTAATCTCTGAGAACAGGCTTTGCAAAGAAGGGTAATCATCCTCATCATCTTCGATAAAATAATAATAATAACTCAGAAACAGCTAATACGATAGGATATAACCGCCCAGAGAGCTGAAACCACCTGCTCTCGCGCAGTTTGCTCTGACGCTCTCGCGGCTTTGCCGGCATCTTTTGTCCTCCCCTCAATCGTCCCATCTGGCGCTCTTCTGACGCAGCGGCCACATGGATCGCTTAGAATCCATCGTGTCCGTATAGTGAAGTCAGAAGGCCAAAATCAGCGGGAAAGCACTGGTCCGCATTGTCAGTCGAAGACAAAGGGAGGTAATTGAGATGACAGGGCCTCGCAGGCCCCTGTCATTTTTTTGCTGCTGCGCTGTCTAAGCAGCTTCGTTCCAATCCTTAGATTGAGCGAAGTACATGGGCCATTCCACAAGTCTTATCAAAAACAGGCGGATAACCTCTTCTCCTTTTTCATCCCTCAAATCTCCCTGTTCGTCAAATTTGGACCCTGCGTTTGCTATCATTTCGGAAACATCACGCAGGGGCATTGTGCAGATAATGATCTCCCCGACCGATTTCAACCCGCGATTCCGGGTGGCGGCGCTTTGCCTTCCCGTGTGGACTCTCCGGCAAAGCGTCAGCAGCACCGATTGTTCGCTTGCTCTGATTGCCGGATTCGGTAGATGCATGGATAAGCATTTAAGATTTTTCAAATCCTGTCATGAAAATGTGTGACTCTAATGTTCTGCTGGTTGAAGACAATCCCGTCAACCAGGAAGTCGGACGCACTATGGTGGAGGCATTTGGATGTCGTGTCGATGTCGCCTCAAATGGCTCTGAAGTGCTGGAGCGGATGGAATCTAACAGATATGAGATCGTTCTCATGGACTGTGAGATGCCCGTGATGGATGGCTTGGAAGCGACTCGCTTAATCAGACAGAGGGAGAAGCAGCAGGGGAGGCCCAGGACTACAATTGTGGCGCTTACGGCGCACGCTGCCGATCAGGACCGCACTCGTTGCCTGGAAGCAGGGATGGATGACTATCTGGGTAAGCCTTTCCGGATGCAGGAACTTTCCCGTATGATGGAAAAGTGGCAGATCAGAATCTGTGCCCGGGATTCAGCGGCGAGTTCTCAAGGGTTTCAGTCGGATTCGGAACCCCTGGAAAATGTCACAGAAAATTACCTGGATCGCAGTAGCCTGGATAACATAAGGTCGCTGGGACCAAATGGCCCGAGGATGCTTTCAACGGTTATAGCCATTTATTTGAATGACTCTCCGATTCTGATCGACAGACTAAGTGAAACTTTCGATGCGGCTGATATGGAAGGTGTGGCCAAAGCGGCGCACGCGCTCAAATCGGCCAGCGCCGGCCTCGGAGCGGCTACTCTTGCTGTGATGTGCAAGCAGGTCGAAGATATCGCCCGTGGAAACTCCCTGGATGGTGCCGGTACGCTGATTTCGCAGATTCGGTTGGAGTATGGGAAGGTGAAAGAAGCGCTGAAGCGAGAGATTCAAAAGGAGTTTTGATGGATGCTTTGTTTTGCCTGGATGATAGGCCGGTGGCCCTGGTCGTAGATGATGACCGGGGGGCGCGGCTGATTGCATGCACCCTGCTCGAGGAATCAGGCTTCATCGTCGAGCAGGCTGCCGACGGGATCGAGGCCCTGTCAGCCTTTGAGCGCTCCAAACCCGGCATAGTGCTGCTCGACGTGGTCATGCCCGAGATGGACGGCTTTACCGTTTGCAGGGAGATAAGAAACAGATCGGAGGAGGGCAGGCATATTCCTGTGCTGATGATGACCGGGTTGGATGATATAGATTCGATTAACCGCGCCTACGATGCGGGCGCTACTGACTTTATTACCAAACCGGTCAACTGGGCCATTTTCCGTCATCGCCTGCGCTACATATGGCGGTCGACCCTTGTGAGCGATGATCTCAGAAAAAGCGAGATGAAGAACCGGGCGCTCATCGACGCCCTGCCCGACCTTTTACTTCGGATCACAAGCGATGGCCAGACCCTGGAGCTGCGTGAACCGGGCGGTTTCGACCATGTTTTTTCCGGCGCCGGACTGTTGTCTAAGAAAATCAGCGAAGTATTTAGCGAAGAGGTTTCCTGGCCGATTATGCAAAACCTGCATCGGGCGCTCACTTTCGGCGGGATGCAGTTTTTCGAACATAACCTCCAGGTGGACGAAGAAGCCCGATATTATGAGTGGCGAATTGTGGGATACGGTAAAGATGAGGCCCTGGCGATAGTACGCGACATTACGGAGCGTAAAAGGACCGAGGAGCGCGTATTCCGTCTGGCTTATCACGATATCCTTACCGGACTGCTCAACCGGAATTCTTTCAAGGAACATCTGGCTCAGGCGCTTGCCCAAGCCCAGCGTTACGGCCGTTATGTTGCGATCCTGTTCCTTGATCTGGACAGATTTAAGCGTATAAATGACACCTTCGGCTACAAAGTCGGAGACCTGTTGCTCCAGAGCGTCGCCGATAGGATAAGCGAAGGCGTTCGCAAAAGCGATAAACCGGCCCGTAATGTAGACAGCGTTTCACGGCTTGGCGGAGATGAGTTTACGATACTGCTGCCGGAGATAGTCCATGTTCAGGACTCGGCCAAAGTTGCAAAACGTATCCTGGAAACTGTATCAAGTCCTCTCACCGTAGCCGGCCACGAGATATTCATGACCGGGAGCATCGGGATTACAGTCTATCCTATGGATGGGGAAGATCCCGATACACTGCTGAAAAACGCCGATGCCGCGATGTATAGCGCTAAAGAGCAGGGCAGGAACAATTACCAGTTTTACTCCGAGGCGATGAACGCTTCATCGTTCAAAAGACTCTCGCTCGAAAACGCGCTTAGAAAGGCGTTGGACCGCCAGGAGTTCCTGCTTCACTATCAGCCCCAGGTCGATATCAATTCGGGGCAGATCATAGGGATGGAAGCCCTGCTTCGTTGGAATCATCCCGAAACAGGAACTGTTCCTCCCGGTGATTTCATCCCGATGGCCGAAGAGACTGGCCTGATCGTGCCGATAGGTGAGTGGGTATTAAACACCGCATGCATTTATAATATGGTCCTGCAAAAGATGGGTCTGCCTCCCAGACGCATGGCCGTCAATATATCAAGCATTCAGTTCAGGCCTCAAAGACTGGTCGCGGCAATAACGAGCGCCCTGAAAGTGTCGGGCCTTGATGCCCGCTGGCTCGAGATCGAACTCACCGAGAGCGCCATTATGAAGAATATGGAGGAAGCCTCCGGTATCCTGCGCGAGCTTAAACAGATGGGGTTGCGGGTCGCCATCGATGACTTCGGGACCGGCTATTCATCACTAGCCCACCTTAAACGATTCCCACTGGATATCCTCAAGATAGATCGCTCATTCATTCGCGAAATTCCGGGCGATCGGGACAACGAGGCGATTACGACGGCAATTATCGCAATGGCGCAGAGCCTCAATCTGGAGGTTATTGCCGAAGGGGTCGAGACCGAGGAACAACTTTCGTTTCTGCGCGACCATGGATGCGGCGCGGTGCAAGGGTATATGTTCAGCCCCGCCTTGCCCGGCGAAGATATGAAAGAGTACCTCAAAAAGGAGCCGGAATTGATGGCCTGGGCGGCACGCTTCGCCAAACCCATGGGCGCAGCCTGCTATATGCTATAAATGACAATCAAATCGGTGGGAAAAACGCCCTGTCGCCGGGGCGGCGAGTGGAATCATTTCGGCCTGAAATATCCTTTCGGCACGACAACTATCCCTCGAGGGGTCACAGTAAATCTCTCCCTGTCGGCCTGCGGGTTTATTCCAATTTCAGTGTAAGGCGGGATAACGTTTTCTTTGTCTATGATCGCCTTTTTTATTTTGCAGTGACGGCCCACTTCCACATGGTCCATGATCACCGATTCGTCAACCTGCGTCCAGCTTCGGACCGTTACGTCCCAGGAAAGTACCGAACTCCTTACGGTCCCTCCGCTTATTATGCAGCCGGGTGAAACCAGTGAGTCCACTGCAGTCCCGGTCCTCGGTTCCATGTGCTCGGGGTGGTTATAAACAAACTTGGCCGGCGGGTACTGGCGTAGGCGGGTCCTGACAGGCCAAAGAGACCCATAGAGGTTGAAGAAGGGGTCCACGCCGGTCAAATCCATGTTGGCGTTCCAGTAGGAGTCGAGTGTACCCACATCCCTCCAGTACTGCGAGTCGCGGGTCGCTTCCACCAGGTGAAGCCTCCTGACCCCGTCGGGGTCCACCTGGCGGATATAATCGGAAATCCGGTTCATGCGCCTGTAGGGGTAAGCATGGATTCTCAGTTTCTCTATGACTCTGGGGATTATGTCTTTTCCGAAATCGTCATAGTCTGTCCTGTGAAGCAGGTCGAGGAGCAGGTCGGTCCTGAACAGGTAAATCCCCATCGAGGCCAGACACCGCTCCGGGTCGTCTGGAATAGGCTTTGGCTCGTTTGGCTTTTCCTCCCAGGCGCGGATTCTGAGATTGTTGTCCACTTCAGCAATCCCGAATTCAGAGCCTTGTGACCGGTCCACTTCGAAAAGAGCCACGGTCACGTCGGCCTCGACTTTTTCGTGATAATCCCGAAAGGCCGAATAGTCCATTTTATACACATGGTCCCCCGAAAGGATCAGAACGTGCCGGGGCATCTCATGCTCGATCAGATACAGATTCTGGCGCACGCAGTCCGCTGTCCCCCGGTACCATTCCTCTCCAGTTCTCTGTTGAGGGGCAACTATTCGCAAATAATGGCCGAGATCGCCGGAAAATATATTCCAGCCTTCTTCAAGGTGGTCCACCAGGGATTGTGATTTATACTGTGGAAAGATCAGAATCTTGTAGAGCTGTGAATTGATGCAGTTGCTCAGGGGTATGTCGATCAGCCGGTATATGCCCCCAAAAGGGACAGCGGGTTTGGAGCGGTCCCCGGTCAGAGGCATCAGCCGCCTACCCCTGCCTCCGGCCATGATGACAGTCAGCACATCTTTCATCGATCCTGCTTTCTGTTCCCCATGCCTACCTGAGTAGATCCATTGGATCCGAAGGTAGTAGGCTGCCTTCGTATTTGATCGCTCCGGTTTTGTCCAGCAAAACGAAATGGGGTATTCCCTGCACTCCGTAGGAATGCGTGACCTTCGAATCAAGGTCATATAAGACGATGTAGGGCGCTGGATTGGCTTCTTCGAAACGCTTTACCTTGGCCAGCGAATCTCGGACGCCTACATCGATCGCAAGGATCTCAATGGCATCCTGCCCGGTGGTCTTTTGCATCTCGATTATCGAAGGCCGCACACTCTTGCAGACTTCGCACCATGTGGCCCAGAAATAGAGGAGAACCGGCTTTTCTCCTTTAAACTGGCTCAGAGTTACACTTGTTCCTTTCAGGTCCTGGAGCTTAAAATCAGGCGCCGTCTGGTTCGTCTCGGCCGCCACGGCCGGTAAACCGATTAGAATCGTTATCAACAAAATCAATGAAAACAAAAGCGCTGTGAACCTATTTCCGCTTTTAAAACGGTTCATATCAAAAACTCTCCGCTCTTTACGAGGAAATATTCCGCCGCCAGAATCATAAGCACTCCGAAGACCCTCTGCACCCTAAGCATCCATATCCCGGATCGCGGCAGCGAGGCAAGCAATCCGGTGAACGTACCCACTATTATTACGAGCGTTCCCAGCCCGATTGAAAAGGAGAAAACCATCCCAACCCCGAGGGCGATCTGGTGCTTGGCCGCAACCATGGCCAGAAGAACGCCCAGAACGGGGGTGGTGCAGGTACTTACCACTAAAGCCGATGCCCCGCCAAGCATCATGCTGGTAAAAACATCGTGGCCGGTAAAATCCGTCACCCTCAGGTTATTGAGAAAACCGGGCGGCACAAGGGGGACCGCCTCGAGCATCACGAGCCCGAAAAAGAGGCAAATATTGCCAACGATCAGATAAGACCAGAAGCTGGCGGTAAGAGCGCCGAACAACTGTCCGGTAAGGGCCGCAAAAATAGCTAAAGCTGAATAAACAATCGACATGCCCAGGACATAAAAGATCGAAAGCAAAAACCCTCTACGTCTGCTGCCTTTCGCCTTCCCGCCAATAAAGGCAATCGTTATCGGGATCATGGGATAGCTGCATGGGGTAAAGCTTGCCAGAACGCCTCCGGCAAACGAAAGAACTATTGCAAGCCACGGGGAGTTGTGAGCGATTCCCTCGAAATGGCTGATCCAATCCATAAAAACCTTCCCAAAAGAGCCGACTCCCGGTTAGACGGGCTCAGCAATTGGTTCCCTAATCCCCTTGTCTTGCCGAATCTTTTCTGTTGAGCGACCAGGAAAATTCACACGAAGGCAAAATTTGCTCAAGCACCTTGATGCTCTGGATTTCCTTTCTTGTATTATAGCAAAACCAATCGAGAAGCCCCATCAAAAGGGGCGCCTTCATTTCCCGGCGCATCCGAAGCCGCCATGTCCTCTCAAGCGGAATTTTCCTCAAATAATGTATTAAAGCCAGTGTCCCCGTGTCCAGGGCAATATAGCTGGTATTTGGACAAAAGTGATCCTCGCAGACCAGTTTCCCGTATGCCGCCTGCCAAAACCATTTGCTGGCGGTTTTGAGCCTGCGCCGGCAAATCGCGCATCCATCCAGGGCAGGCATATATCCCATCAAAAACTGAAAACGCAACAGCGCCAATACTAACACATTCTGCGGGTCCTTGTCCCGTTCCAATCTGTCGAGGGTCTCCTTGTGAAGAAGAAAGGGGGCGAGGTGTGATTCCCCTTCGGGGACCATTCCAAGAATGATTTCGGAAAAAAGCGCTGCATATGCCCATTTCTCGATGTCTGCGCGCATGGGCAGATATGGTTCCACCAGTTTGCAGGCTTCGATCCAGACAAAAGAATTCCTCTCCCGGCATTCCACGCGCACAAGGCTGCACGGCTCAAATACGTTGGCGAACCTTTTCCTGCTTCTCCTGGCGCCCTTGGCAATTCCGCGCAATCTCCCGAATCCGGCGGAGTGGAAAGTCACCAGGCGATCCGATTCGCCATAGTCGCATGTGCTTAAAACGATTGCATCGGTTTCGAATGTTTTCATTTTTCCCGACTGATCGAACTCAAATCCAAAATCAAGATAGCATTCTAAACATGTCGGGGAATTTGTACAAGAAAGGTTTGATACGATTTAGATGCAAGGGTAAGTGAATTGTTCCCGATTAAGTCTATATAGGCGTCTGAACTCCCTGCGCAAACGCTCGTCAGGTTATGAGGCGGAATTTTTCCCGAACATTGCACCGGGCAGATCATTTGTTCGATCACGCTGCCGAAGCCAGGGGCTTTAACTTTTGGCTAATGCTGTTGGACGCCTTGCAAAATCCTGGCCCCTCGGTTTGATCCCCTGTTCGAGGGCGAAAAGATATTGACTGTTTTCCCGGCCGATAGTATGCATCTGAATCGAGTTTCTAGTTGGCCATCAGACGGAGCCTTCTAACTTCACTTCCAGTTTCTTTTTCTGTTTGCACGCCTAAGGAGGGCTAAAATGAGCTTGAGGACCAAAGATGATGCAAGGGATTGGGTGAACAACGCCAAATCATTTTACAAGGCCGCTGGCAAAAGGATCGCTCTTGCCGAATTTAGCAACCCTAGCGGGATGTTCGTCCAGGGCGAAATGTACATTTACGTGCTCAACCAAAAGGGAACCATGCTGGCCCATGGGATAAACGAGAAGTTCGTGGGAGAGGACTTCATTGACCTGACGGATTCAGACGGAAAGAAATTCATAAAAGAGATAGTGGATGCGGCTAATTCCGAAGGGAAGGGCTGGGTTGAGTATAAATGGTATCATCCCACCACCAAGCAATGGCTCCCTAAAGCGGCTTATTTCGAAAAAGTGGACGATCTGATAATCGTCAGCGCTATTTACATGACATAGGGTCGAATCTGGATACTGGATAAAAACTCCACGCTCTTCGGGGTATCCGGTATCCGGCACTCGGCATATTGTGCCACGCGAGGGTCTGCCAAGCCTGCCCCGGACCCCGGATCAAGTCCGGGGCAGGCTCCGATCCGGGGTGACCCGGCCCGCAATCAGTCGGCGCCCGTCTGAACGCTACGCGAGCTCCGACCGGCATCCACACCTCAACTTTTGATCGTCTCCGCGCCGCCGTTTGCAAAATATCGATTATAAGCATTCAGATAGGCGCGGGCACTGGCCTCGATCACGTCCGGACTGGTCCCTATGCCCGAATAGATCGTATCGCCGATCTGTACCCTTACCATAGCCTCACCAAGTGCGTCCCGGCCCATTGTAACCGCCTTCAAGTCATAGTCGCGAAGCTTGCCCGAAACTCCGGTAATTCGCTCTATCCCGTTGAAAACAGCGTCAACCGGACCGTTTCCAGTCGCAGCGTCCGTATGGAGTTTTCCGTCCCGCTCAAGAGTTACAGAAGCGAGCGGGACCATTTTGCTTCCGCTCATGATCTGCAGGCTGTGCATCTTATAAGTCTCGGGCACCTTGGAAACCTCGATCTCCACGATCGATTGAAGGTCCTGGGTGCCGATTTCTTTTTTCCGGTCAGCCACATCGATGAAACGATTGTAGACGCGCTCAAAGACATCGGGATCGAGCGAAAAGCCGAGGTCGCCGAGGCGGTGTTTGAGGGCGGCTCGCCCGGAGCGGGCTGTGAGCACTATCGTGTGCTGTTTTATCCCCAGGGTCTCGGGTCTCATGATCTCGTAAGTGGTCCTGTCCTTGAGGACCCCGTCCTGATGAATCCCCGAAGAATGAGAAAAGGCGTTGCTTCCAACTATCGCTTTGTTCGGCTGGACAGGGATGTTCATGATCCTGCTCACCATTCGGCTCGTACGGTATATCTCGATTGTATTGATGGCTGTGGTCGCCTGGTAATTTGCAAACCGTGTCCTGAGCACCATTACGATTTCCTCGAGCGATGCGTTTCCAGCACGCTCCCCGATTCCGTTGATCGTGCACTCAACCTGGTCGGCTCCATTGCGAATCGCGGCGATACTGTTGGCGACCGCCAGCCCGAGGTCGTTGTGGCAGTGGACGCTCAGAAGGGCGCGGTCAAAGGATGGAACTGTCTCACGGATTCTGTGGATAAGATGGCCGAACTCCTCGGGCAGGGCATATCCGACAGTATCGGGAACATTGATCACACTGGCCCCGGCATGAATGGTCGCCTCGATAATGCGGCACAGGAACTCGAAATCCGTCCTCGACCCGTCTTCGGTGGAAAACTCGATTTCATCGCACAGGCTCTTTGCATATTTGACCGCCCCCACAGCCATCTCCAGAGCGCTTTCGCGGTCTTTACGCAGCTTCTTCTGTATGTGAATATCCGATGAGCCGAGGAAAACGTGAATCCGCGGCCTTTCCGCCTCGCGCACGGCCTCCCATGCGATGTCGATATCCTCTTTCACCGCGCGCGCAAGCGCCGCGATCACCGGGCCTTTTACCTGTTGCGAAATTGCCCTGACCGCCTGGAGGTCGCCGGGCGAAGAACAGGGGAAACCCCCTTCAATTACGTCAACATTGAGCTTTGCAAGCTGCTGGGCGATTTCAATCTTTTGTCTCTTATTGAGCTTTGCACCCGGGACCTGCTCCCCATCCCTGAGCGTGGTGTCAAAAATATGTATCTTTCTGCTCATCTTGTTCCCCTTTGTTCATGCCGGATGTTCAAAATCAAAAAAGGTCCACAACGCAAAAAGGCCATGGGGAGTACCCATGGCCTTTAGTTGTCAGTCAGTCTCAGTTTACGTCATAGGAAGAGAAAGGCGAAAGGTTCCCCGGTCCCGCGCGGCGGGCTAAGTAGTAGAACGAGTAGCAGGAGTAGCGACAGGGCAGTGATCATCCTAAATCTCCAAGCAACGTATCTTGTCACGTTTGATCACCTATACCCACCCGAAACGGACAAGTCAAGCCCGAATAGCGTAGATAATGGCGAAACAGATCGCAATCTCCGCGAAAAAAATGACCATATTGAGTGCGTATTTCCTGATGGGGAAATCTTCGATTATGCGATTTGCTTCCTGCATCTTGCCGTATGCCTGTTCTGTATCCATCCAAAAATCCTGTCTTGCAGATTATATCGGCTAATCGGCGGATTCGATTAAGCTTTAAAGTTGCTTGCCCCAAATCATGTCAAGCTATTATATTTGCCATGGCGAAAAGATCAAGCTTTTTCGAAAATCGCAATGCGGGAAGGATCGCAGCGTGGTTGGTGGAGATCGATGCTGGAGCGAAACGGGGCGGGTGGGAGTTGGACTCTCCTTTGTCCCCGGCGATGTTCTCGGGGTAATGGAAAAAATCCACAAGGCCGGGGCTGACGTGTGGGTCGTTGGCGGCGCGTTGCGGGATTTTCTTCTCGCGATAGAGCCAAAGGACTGGGACCTTGCAACCAGCGCAAGCACCGGGCAAATCATCTCCCTTTTCCCAAGGGTCATCCCGGTGGGAATCAGGCACGGCACCGTTCAGGTCCACACAAGGACCCGCGATATAGAAGTTACCAGCTTTGATCCCCCTGGGGAGGCCGGAATATTGAAAGACCTTGGGCGGCGCGATTTTACGATCAATTCGCTGGCGCTTTCATATCCGCACGGTCTCCTGATCGACCCGCATAGAGGTCGCGAGGACTTGAAAGCCGGTCTGATCAGGGCGGTCGGAAATCCTCGGGCCAGGTTTTCTGAAGACCCGTTGCGGATCGTACGGGCCGCCAGGATTTGCGGAATTTACGGCTTCCAGGTCGATCACGCCGCTTTCGACGCCATGCGGGAGTTGTCTGGAAAGCTGCACAGCGTTTCAGGCGAGCGGGTTCGGGACGAAATACTCAAAATACTGCTGGCCGCGAACGCGTCCGGGGCTTTTGACCTGCTGAGAAAAAGCGGCGCTCTTGGCAGGTTGCTTCCCGGCCTCGATGCGGCCGTGAACATCGAAACCAGCAGGGGGTCAGGCGTCAGTATCTTCGATCATACCATTGCCTGTATCGTTAATTGTCCGGAGATTATACGGATCAGACTTGCCGCTCTTTTTCACAACATAGCCGCTCCAACTGCCGAACTCGGAGCTGACGGGCAAAAGATGGACTTCAGGCGCGAGAGCGCCCGCAGCGCCGGGGAAACAATGAAGATGTGGAACATGTCAAACAGGAGCATCCATGAAGTTTGCACGCTCGTCGCGCACCAGCTTCCGCCGGAGGCGCTCTCCTGGAGCGGCGCCCGGATCAGGCGGTTCATAACGGCAGTCCATCCGGAGCTTATCGACGATTTCATCGCCCTTGCCGAAGCCGAAGTCCTCTCCGGAGGGTATGTGGGAGTCGGAATCGAAGAAATAAGGCAACTTCGAGTCAGGATGAGAACACAGCTCGAGCGGATATCGGTTCTCAGTGTGCGTGAGCTTGCCCTTGGCGGACATGAGATTATGAAAATTCTCGATCTTCCGCCGGGGCCGGAAGTGGGAAAGGTTCTCAATCATCTGTTCGACCTGGTCCAGGAGGACCCGGACCTCAATACGCGCGAGAGCCTTTCCCTAATAATCGAGACAAACTACAAAGCGGTGAATCGGTAAACAAACCCTGAAAAAACAGCCGGAACGACATTGCTGTGTCGAACCGGCTGCTTGCTTTCTGATGAAACAGTTTATTGCATGCGAACGGACTACGCCGGTTTGCTGACCAGGGGGCCGCCCACAGGCAGCACATTCCTGCCGAAAACTTGCAGAAAGATTACATGGGCCATCATGTACCATGCAAGAAGAGCACAAACGACCAAATCCAACGCGGTAATGGTCAACAAATTTTTCATGCCGGCCAAAAAGACCAGATCAAGGCCGATAAAGCCCAGCAAAAGTGTGAGGAAGGTAAGAAACATGGCCATGTGGATTGCAAACGAAGCGATCCACATAATTGCCGTATAGAATGTGAACCCTAAGAGAAAAAGTCCAAGATCGAACGGAGTAATCTTAAGATGATCTCCAATAAAAGTGTTTGGTGCGTGCTGCAGGTCCAAAACCAGGAATATGAGCGCCAGGGCGATCCAGAAAGCGCCATAGGATACAAAAGCGCTGTAGCCGAAATTGTTCCCGGCCTTGAATTCCTGGAACCCGGCTATGAGCTGTGCACCACCGCCAAACGCTAAAGCGGTGCAAAAAATAATCCCGGTCCCGCACCAGCCTAAGTTATGAAACTGAAGTAAAAGCGTTGTCATGCCAAAGCCTGCCAATCCAACGACTGCCGGATTCCCTGTTCCTTGTCCAGCCATAGCAAACCCCTCCTCAAAAGAAATGCGTTAGTCAAAAGCAGATTCTAATTTCCGGATAC
>JBEKQE010000154.1:0-12153 GCA_049520035.1 Syntrophobacteraceae bacterium
GACCCCACCGCACAACTGGCATCCGGACATCTTGGACCCGTTATTACAACGTCGGCAATAGACCATCCTCACATAACTGATTTCTTCGTGAAAGCCCCCGTTTTGAATAGAGCTTCTCGAAATCTGCAAGTCGAACCTGAGGTCGCAGCTATGGCTCGTCCGGACCTTGCGCTTGCCTATCCCGAACAAGTCCTGAAATATCTCATCGAATGAAGAAGCCTCGCCGCCTTCGTTGTGAATGTCAGTCCAGGATGAGTCGGAGTAGCTCTTCCTTGACTGCCGGTAGCCGCGAATCCTATCGTATTTTCGGCGTGCGGCTGGATTTTTCAGTGTTTCATACGCCTTGTGGACTTCCCGAAAACGTTCGGCCGCCATCGCATTGCCTGGATTTCGGTCCGGATGCAGCTTCATCGCCAGATAACGAAAAGCGCTACGTATCTCCTCATGGGAAGCCCGAACCGATATACCCAGGATTTTATAGTAGCAGGTTTTTTTTCTGGCTCTCAGTTGTGGTTCCAAGTGGCATCCTTGCATTTTGCTGATTTGTGGTTTTAATTTTATTAGGAACGGAGCCATAAAACAAGAACCGAGTCATTTAACTGAATGTGTTCATGAAACACCGGTTTTTCAAGACTCTGGCCGGAGCACCTCAAAGTCTGTGTCCTTTGTTTATCTACAATCAGGATTTTTTATGCATGCGGATGAGTACTAAATATCCATCGGCAGGGAGATCAACCTGTGCGGAAAGCTCATCAGGCGGTTCAAACGCTCCGTTCAAAAAAGAGAGAAACCATACGGCATTTCAAGGCCTCCCACGCACGCCCATCGCACATGATAGACCATCCCGCGGTCGGCCTTCGCGCTACGCGGCGTACATCGCACAGGGTTGCCTATAGGTCTATCATACGAGGACTAAAGGCATCCAGGGCGCAATCACTCTTTGTCCCGGCCTGCCTCGGGCCAAACAGGCCGGGACTTTAAGAATATCCGGTTTAAATGATCCCTTTGGCTTCCAGGTCCTTTAGAGCCACAGGACCATAGCCAAGGTATTTAAGATAAATATATCCGTTATCATAGCCCACAGGACGACAGACCCATTTTGTCCTTGGCGGTGTTGCGGTGGCCTTCCATTGTGACTGGGCGCAGACGATAGACCCGTAAACCGGGTCCTGTACCGGGGTGAAAATGCCTCTATCCTGCCAGTTTTCATCATGCATCGTTTTCCAGGGTGATACGATCTCGGCCACAACCGGAGTAATAGGGGCCAGGCGCCCAGTCTTGGAGTACTCGATTGACTTATTGGTCAACTCTGCGCTCGTGTACTGCGAGGTGAGCGGATCGATCATGGACTGGTACTTAAGCTGCCAGTCCCTCTGGGTGAAAGGAGCTAGTGATTTCCATTCGCCGGCGCCCCATTCATCCCACTTGCCCAGCATATCCACCAATGCCTGCCACATTTCCAGGCGAAGTCCCCCGAGAAAGACACCTCCATCTTTGGTCGGGTAAAACCCATAGAGCCACAGGCAGGCATCGAGGCTCCCAAATCGTTCGTTAACGACCTGCTGGTCCGCATACCAGTGAAGTGCATAGTCATTGAATCTTTCGTAGGCTTCCGGCGTAGCAACGTCGATTGCCTGTCCCTCTCCCGTCACATCCCGGTGATAGAGGGCCGCGAGAATTCCTACCGCTGCAAAAGTTCCGGATGTAGCCCACGCCATCCATGGGCCCGCCTTGGTCGGAACTGCATACGGCCTTTCCAGGCAACTGAAACCTTCGGGCAGAACTTCGCCCGTCTGATGCTGAATCCCCGACCGGGCCTGGCTGACGTTGTCATAATCGTACTGTCTGTTGGCACTCTCCGGGCCAAATTGACCGAACGCCGAAATAGAAGCGAAGATCAGGCGCGGATGATCCGCGCTTAACTCCTGGTAACCGATCCCCCAGTCATCCATTGTTCCGGCCGGATAGGTCTCAATCACTATGTCGGCCTGACCTGCAAGTGATTTGAGGATCTCCCTGCCCTCTTCAGTTTCGAGGTTAAGGGTGACATGAAATTTGTTTCTCCCCTCCTGAAGATAAGCAAGACCGGTATCCTTATATAAAATCCCGCCGGGTGAGTAGGTCCTCACCAGATCGCCGCCGGGAGGCTCGATTCTAATGGTTTTTGCGCCCAATTCCGCCAGCAGTGACGAACAAAAGCAGCCCGCCATGCTGCGGGAGCTTAAATCCAAAACGACAAGGTCGTCCAGTGCCTCCGGTTTTCCAGAGGAACTGGCAGGGTCGTCCAAAGATCTTATATGATCAGCCCAATCAGCCCAGTCTGGTCTTTTTCGCTCTTTCATTTTCATCACCTCCTCAAAATGGCGCCGGATTTTTGGTCCCAATCCGCAGGCGGCCGCCGGCCCTGCTGATCTTTCCATTTACCAAGAACTCCGTAGTGGTAGAGATCATTGATCTCGGACTGGCTCTTCCCGAGAATCTTCATCATGATGAAGTCATTGTCAAAACCCACCGGCCGCACAGTCCATTTCGTTTTGGGGGGCGTTTTGGACATCATCACCGGAAATTCATGTTCCGTGTAGCGGCCGTACATTGGGTCGTCGATCTCCTTTACAAAACCACGAGCCCGTCGATTGGGATCCTCATTCATATCCCTGGCATTGTGGAGACGAACGGCCGCAAATCCGAACTCCTTTCCCAAAGATTCAATCTCGTCAGCGGCCTTTGTTATCGCCCAATCGGAAATAATCTTGAGAATGGCCAGCGCATTGTCTTCCTTGAGCCGGTCGGAGTGGTCCCTGAACCTGGGGTCCTCTGCGAGTTCCGGTCTTTTCATCGCTGCGCACAACCCCCTGAACTCTTCGGGCGCCGGAGCGGCAATTGCAGCGAATTTTTCATCCCTGCACAAAAAGGTATCCGCCGGACAGATGCACTGGTCCCTGTTTCCCGATGGTTCAGCGCTTTTCCCCGCCAATTGCTGGTAGGGCCATACCCATCCCATCGGTCTCATTATGTTCTCGATTTGAGACATCTCTATGAACTGCCCCTTGCCGGTCCTCTTTCTATAATGAAGAGCGGACAGGACCGCCACTTCGCCCATCAATGCCCCGAAAACGTCGCACACCCAGATGGACTGTTTTAGAGGGGGACGGCCCGAAAAGCTTGAAATCCAGGCAAAGCCCGCCAATGCCTGGGCGGCGCCATCGTTTGAGGGCCGGTTTTCATCTGCGTACACGCCCCACTGTCCGAAGCCGTTTTTCTCGATGTAGATAATGCCGGGATTAATCTCCTTGATCTGCTCATAGCCCACGTTCCAGCGTTCGGTAACCCCAGGGCGCATGTTGAATTCAATGATGTCCGCCTTTGCCGCAAGCTCTTTAAAAATTTGCTGGCCCATATCGATATGCAAGTCCAGGGCAAGGTAAAGCTTATTCGGATTGATGTGCATGAAAGCAGGACCCTGTTCTTTGTAGAACCAGCCAAATGGGTTGAGCGATCGCGTCACATCGCCGATTGGAGGCAACTCGATCTTGATAACCTCCGCTCCCATTTGACCCAGAAAGGACGGGCCCGCCGGTCCGAACAGGAGCGTACATACCTCCAGGACTCGGACTCCTTTAAGTGGGCCGGGCTTCTTGAACTTATTCTTTACGTAATTCTGAAATGCCCCGGACATAAAGCGCCTCCTTCAATGCGAGTGGGCTGCTGAAAATGGGAAATCCACCTTTAAACGCACGGGATTAAACAAAAGAATTCCTTGTGCAGCAATACCGGTTGTCGAAAAAATCTTTTGATACGCCTGGGCCTTACATTTATTAATCAGATGGGATGTTTCCAACAGTTCAGAAATTTGCCCGCTCATATTTGGCAACTCGATCGGGGCTAAACTTCTGCTTGCGCTACAGACCTCCTTTCCGTCAACGAATAACTTCTCTTACCATTGTTAGAAGCAAAACACCACGACCCCTCTGAATCTCTCAATGGACAAAGTTTCCGCAGAACATGACACAACAGGAGCGCAGAGCATTCGCTATGCTACAGTCGCAATGCGAAGAGGAGCGCGGGAACTGGAGAGTTAAGGGCAATGCATGTTAAAAAAGTACTGATAACATGTCAAGGAAATGAATTGGCAGGCAACTCACCACATGGTGCAACGCAGCCTTGAGCAGGAAATCCTGTCACCCGGTTTCAGTGCTCCCGGCTCGACGAATCCAGGAGATTCCTCCCGCCCAGAGTATACCGATACGGAAAGTCCCCAGGTTCGTCAGCCCCGGCTGTAATCCGCGAGGCGAACTTTGTATTGTCGCATTGTCAGAGTGGTGTGCTATTTTATGCACCCAAGGCGCCGTCTGGGTGATATATCGAGGCCGTTTTTGCGATGATATTCTACTGCCCTCCCGCCGGGCGAGAGCCTGAGCCTGAGAACCGAAGGGGCAAGAGTGATCGTCTCGGGAGGCGCAGACGAGTCCGTGTGGATATAAGCCACACCTCGTGGAATGTGGAAATTTGAGATGGTCCAGGGATTTAAACCCGAGGAATCTGCCCATGCAGCCAAAACTTGCCGATTTGGAAGCAGCCTCAAGTATCGTTCATGCCGCCATCCCGCCTACTCCTCAGTACTGCTGGCCTCTGCTCTGCGAACGGATTGGAGCGCAGGTTTGGGTCAAGCACGAGAACCACACTCCAATCGGAGCGTTCAAGATTCGTGGCGGGCTGGTGTATTTTGATCATCTCGCTAAACTGCACCATCGACCTGAAGGGGTGATAACCGCAACTCGGGGCAATCATGGTCAGTCCATTGGTTTTGCGGCAGCTCGATACGATATTCCCGCTGCCGTGGTAGTCCCTCACGGGAACAGCAGGGAAAAAAACGCTGCCATGCGCGCCCTTGGCGTGGAACTGATTGAGTTCGGAGAAGATTTTCAGTCGTCTCGCGAACACGCGGAGATGCTCGCCCGTGAACGCGGGTTTCTCATGGTTCCGGCGTTTCACCCTCTGCTTGTCGCTGGTGTCGGTACTTACAGTCTGGAGCTACTTCAGGCTGTCAGCGACTTAGAAGTTGCCTATGTGCCGATCGGTCTCGGTTCGGGGATTTGCGGCATGATCGCGGCGCGGGACGCACTTGGATTGAAAACCTCGATAGTCGGCGTGGTATCCGCACATGCTCCCGCCTACGCGCTCTCCTTCGACGCCCGGAGCCTCGTCGAACATCCAGTCAGTACAAAGCTCGCCGACGGCGTAGCATGTCGCACGCCGGAATCCGAAGCACTCGATATAATCTGGAGGGGTGTAGACAGAATCGTTCAGGTCACAGATGACGAAGTCGCCGCAGCCATGCGCACGATCTTCGAGTGCACCCACAATGTCAGCGAAGGAGCGGGCGCCATGGGGGTCGCCGCGGCAGTGAAGGAGAAATCCCCAGCACGTAGAATCGCCGTCGTTATTTCAGGGGGGAATGTCGACCGGGCCTTATTTTCCGCCATCCTTTCCCAGGATGCGGAATGATTCAGTCCCACGCGAGCGTACCCGATTCTGAATCGATTTCAGAGGGGTATTGTCTTCGTAATCCAGAAAATTCTTTTTGCCGACCGGTAGAAATTCTGCCTCATGACTGATCAACCGTTAATCGAGGGCTTTATTAGAAAAAGAAATCCTCAATCCGGGCGGAACCATTCATTGCTGCGGGTTGATTTCCGCCGACAGGGCCCTCCATTTCTCTTCTCCCCAGCTCAGATGCTTTTCCATCTGCGCCCTGGCCCCTTCCTGATCTCTGCATTCTATGGCCTGAAATACCTTCCGGTGCTGCTCGATAACGGTGGCAAACCAAATGGCGGTAATTTTCTCCGCCGATATCCGGAAAAATTCTCCTGCCAGGTCGAAAATATTCTTCAGAATATGCAGCCTGATCGGATTTCCCGAGGCCTGGGCGACGGCAAGATGATAGTCCAGGTCATCGCGCATCGACCATCTTGAACCGTTTTGGGCTGCCATTTCCATTCCCCCCAGGAATTCCTTCAACCTAACCAGGTCCTTTTTGCTTCTAAACTTCGCGGCGAGATAGGCCGAACCCAACTCTATATCTTTTCTGACCCCATAAAGATCACCCAGTCCGGCCTTGCCTTCCCGTAGTATCTGGACCAGGGGATCGTACAAAAGCGGCGCACTCACGGAGTGAACGAAGATGCCTCTCCGATTCTTTATCTCCAGAAAGCCAAGCGCTTCCAGTATGTTAAGGGCCTCGCGAAGCGATGACCTGCCCACGCCGAGCAAACCACAAAGCATTCTCTCCGAGGGCAGTTTCTCACCCGGTTGCAGTGTTCCATCTTTGATCAGGGACTTAATCTGGGTCACGATTTGTTCTGTGACCTTGTGTTGTTGGATTGGCCGGTAAATATTCTTCACTTCGTAAACCCCGCGCCGGAGAAAAAAGACGCCGAAGTCCGTTTCAGTTCGTTGCATTGATACTGGAGAGACAGCATCTGAACATATGGTCTGGCCAGCAGTTCCAAATTACATTATATCATCTTAAAGGGAACATATTCCATCGTGAAAAATTCTGTTGCGGGAAAAACGTGTCGGAAAATCGTTGACAGCCGGGTATAGACACGTTAGTCTCTGGTCTGACCAGTGACTCCGCAACCACTTTCCATTCGCCCCTCGCATTTAGAACAACTTTACTTATCCTCTATCAGTAGGAGTCCCGGTGCTGCTTAAAACAATTCGCTTGAAGTCCGGAAAGCGACCAGCGCTGTTAAGATCGCGAACCTTGAAGGCTTTGAAATCGGAGTAAAAGAAGTCTATAGTAATATCCATATAAGGGATTTCTCCGAGGAAATTGGACGTTCGCGCCTCTCATCTGCCGTGAACACCTGACATGGGATTTGCCATCGGGTACATCGAAGGAGGGCTGCCTCATGCAACTCGAAGATGAAGTGCGCAATGCCGAACTTGCTCTAAGTGCGACCCGGCAAAGGGTGATCCTCGTCACAATCCTTCTGATAACCTTGTTGGTGGCTTATCTTGACAGGGTAAACGTCTCCGTCCTTGTGGCAGACAGTAACTTTCTCAACGATATGCTTATCAAAGGCAAACCGGTCCAGATGGGGTTGCTTATGACCCTGTTCTTGATCGCCTATGGTGTGGCTAACATCGTGCTGAGCCCTTTGGGCGACGTTATCGGTCCACGCAAGGCGATGCTGATTTCGATTTCGCTGTGGACTGTTTCCGTAATGATTGGGGGTCTTACTGCGACCTTCACCGTAATGCTTTGTGCGCGTGTACTTCTGGGCGTCGGCGAAGGGATGCACTGGCCGATGCAGAGTACCTTCGTGAAAAACTGGTTCCCCCCTAACGAACGCGGCAAGGCCAATGCTGCCTGGCTGATAGGCCTTATGGCCGGGCCTGCGTTGGCGATGCCGTTTTTCACCTGGATTATTTCGAGTTGGGGCTGGCGTTCGAGTTTTTTCGTGTTGGCTTTTTTAGGCCTTATTCCATGTTTTTTGCTGTGGTTCTTTGTGACTGACCATCCCCGCCAGCATAAAGGCGTCAATAAGGCCGAACTTGACTACATCGAGAATGCCCTCAGGGCAGAAGCCGCACAAGAAGCAAAAATGAAGGTGGAGAGCCTTGGCCAGCGGCTCGCATCATTCTGTTTCAATTACCGATTCTGGCTGCTTACGATTAACTATTTCTGTATCGCTTCCATATGGTGGGGAATGATGGCGTGGCTGCCTTCCTATCTAAAGGTTTCACGCGGTTTTAGCTGGGCTGCCATGGGAGCATTGTCTTCATTGCCATATGTTATTGGCACCATCAGTATTTTGTTTTTCGGGCACCTGGGTGACAAAATCGGGCGGAGGGCGCCACTTGCTGTTGTTTCGCATGCACTGGCGGCTGTAGGCATCTATTTTGGCGCGCATGCTACCGACAATATGACCGCCGCCCTGCTCATCTCCTTCGGCATAGCCTCGATCGGAATTGCCCTGCCTGCTACCTGGTCACTGCTCCAGCGCGTCGTTCCCGCAAGGGCGATCGGCGCCGGGTCAGGCATGATGAATGGGCTGGCAAATGGCAGCTCGGCCTTTTCCCCCGCGCTCATTGGCTATTTCATCGCAATTACAGGCAGCTACATGGGCGGCCTGATGTTCCTGGTGGGACTGGCAGGGCTTGGGTTCCTATGCATGTTCATTCTGTCATTACAAAAGTATTGAATGACAGCTTTTTGCCTTCGCCCTGATTGATGAAAAAGCCTCTATAATCCAGCAAACGAGAGGGTTTTGTTCGGCAAAGAACGAAAGGATTTACCAATGCTGAAACCCGAGATCCTGCAAAAGTTTATCGCTATTGTCGGCCGGGACCGTTGCAAGACTTCGCCGGAGGATTTGCTGACATTCGGCTATGATGCCTCCATATATGAATACGTCCCGGATGCGGTAGTATTCCCGAAATCGACGCAAGAAGCCGCAGGCATTATGAAGGTTGCCTCGGCCCATAACGTTTTCGTAACACCCAGAGGGGCTGGGTCCGGTCTGGGTGGCGAAGCCCTGGCCAAACACGGGGGGATCGTCCTTTGCTTTTCCATGATGCACCGAATCCTTGAGATAAATACTGCAAACCGCTACGCTGTGGTCGAGCCTGGGGTGGTCATCTCCGAATTTCAAAAAGCGGTGGAAAGAGTCGGTCTGTTCTATCCGCCTGATCCCGGCAGTGCCGCTGTTGCCACCATGGGCGGCTCCGTGGCTATGAACTCGGGAGGGATGCGGGGAGTCAAATACGGGGTCACAAGGGATTATCTTCTCGGACTTGAGATTGTTTTGCCATCCGGCGAAGTGATGATGACCGGGACCGTGACCGCCAAAGACGTAACGGGTTACGACCTCACTCGTCTGATTTGCGGGTCCGAAGGTACGCTGGCCCTGGTTACCAGGATAAACGTCCGTCTGCTCCCCAAACCCAAAACCAAGCGCACCCTGCAAGCCATCTACAACAGTATCGACGCCGCTGGAGATGCAGTCTCCAGAATCATTGAAGAGGGGATCGTTCCAGCGACCCTCGAGCTCATGGACGGGATGATCATCCAGGCGCTCGAGGAATTTAGCCATCTTGGGCTGCCTCTTGACGCCGCAGCCATCTTGTTGATAGACGTGGATGGAGACACCGAAACGGTAGAAAGACAGGCCGCGCTGGTGGCTGATTTTTGTAAGGCGCAGGGCGCGCGGGAAGTGCGGGTTTCATCATCGGAGAAGGAAAATGAACAGCTCTGGTTTGCCCGCCGCTCTGCTTTCGGCGCCGTAGCCCGAATGCGCCCCACCTGTGTGATTGAAGACGCAACCGTGCCTGTGAGCTTCCTTACGGCTACCATAAAGAAAGTAATCGAGATTTGCGGGCGCAATCGGGTTCAGGTAGCGGTCCTCGCCCATGCGGGAGATGGAAACCTGCACCCCCTTATGCTCTGCGATCAGCGCGATGCGGAGGAGATGGCCAGGGTCGATAAATGCATGGATGAAATCGTCGAGTTCGCTCTGTCCGTCGGAGGGACCTTGACTGGTGAGCACGGCATCGGCATCAACAAGGCCAAGTACCTGCCGCAACAACTGAGCCAAACCAGTCTGAAAATGATGCGAGCCGTTAAAGCGACATTCGATCCCCAGGGGATATTGAACCCTGGCGGTTTTCTGGAGCATTGCAGGTCATGATTCCCTTTGAGTTGAGTGAACAGGTTTACAACTGTATCAAGTGTGGGCTGTGCAGTAACACATGTCCCGTCTACGCGCAGCTCCGCTTCGAAGGAGTTTCTCCCAGGGGCAAGGTTCAGCTCATAAGAAAGATACTGGAAGGGAAACTGGCGATATCGGAAAACTTCGCCCGTCTTCTCGGGACCTGCCTTCTTTGTGAGACCTGCATGGTGAATTGCCCCAGCGGCGTCAGGCTGGACCGTCTCATGAAGGCCATGCGTGCGGAAGTGGTTGCCAAATATAGCCTGCCCTGGCAGAAGCGGGCGCTCTACCACCTCCTTTCCGGCCCGCACATGCTGCCTTTCGCCGTCTTCTGGGGGCGTATGCTGGAGGCGCCTCTGCGCTCGCTGCTGCCAAAGGATGGCAAGGTAGGAACTATTCCCTGTTCCAGGCTCCCGAGGTTGAACTCAAGACCGCTGCTCAGTCAATATCCGGAGATAATTTCACCGGTTGGGCCACGTGTTGGCCGGGTACTCTACTTTGTGGGTTGTGCAACCAATTACATGTCTGAAAATGTCGGCCGGGCGGTGATAAGCGTCCTCGTAAAACTGGGGGTTGAAGTGATCATCCCCAGGGGACAGGTGTGTTGCGGCTTTCCCATCTGCTTGGCAGGCGCCCGAAAACCCTTTCTGAGCAACATTCGGCGGAACCTGGAGGTCTTCGATCCAAAGGATGCGGATGCGGTTGTTGTAGACTGCGCAACGTGCGGAGCTGCACTGAAGAAAGAATACGCCGATGTTTTGGAAGAAATGGGAGAGGATGCTGAAGCTGCCCGCGAGTTGGGGCGGAAAGTGCTCGATATCTCCCAATACATTTCGGGTTTCGACCTGGAGAAATACCTCCGGCCGGTCCCGACTCGAGTAACTTACCATGACCCCTGCCACCTGCTGCGCACCCAAGGCGTAAAGGAGGAGCCTCGAAGCTTGCTCAAACGCATCCCGAACATGGAATTCGTAGAAATGGCGGGGGCTGACGTCTGCTGCGGAGGAGGAGGCGCCTTCCAGATGGAACATCCCGATGTGGCCTCAGGGATCACGAAAAATAAGATTCAGGCCATCATGGAAACACGCGCGGACATTGTTGCAACAGGGTGTCCAGGATGCCGCCTGCAAATCCATGGCAACCTTGGAGATGAATCGATCCAGGTCGTTCATCCCATAGAGATCTTGGCGACCGCCATGGCTTGCAACCATTGCATTGACTTGAGTTCATAATAGAAGAACCACATTGAGCGCCTCGAACTACTTCCGGACGTGGCATTCACCGCAGGTAACCGGCCCTTCTTTCATGCTCTCATGGCAGGTTTTGCACTGAAAGTGGAAGGCATCCTTGAGCGAAGGCTGGTCATCATCGGCATGCTTCTTGTGGCAGGAATCGCAGGTCTGCCCCTCCCCGCCCCGGTTATTCAGGAATGCATCAAAATCATGATGGCAACGAGTGCAATCCAGCTTGTTTTCCGCATGGAGCTTGTGATTGAACTCCACCAGGGGTCTCTGGTGCGTTCCAATCTCTTTATGATTAAGCACAAAGGTATCATCCTGGGAATGAGCCATCGGGACAATAGCCGCAAGGACCAGGACAACCAGCAAAAGTTTTATGTATGTCATCGGAATTCCCTTCATTTCATTGCAACTCTGTTTCGAAAACTCTCTCCCGTCGAGTTAATCTTGCGATTCCTCATCATCGGTCTCAACAGGTTTAAACTTCTCGGGAATGATCATCGCCTCTGTGATCACCTCCTTGAATTGAACCACCTTGATCCCGAGATTATACTCCTTGTTGAGGTCCCCGATCTGATCGAAACAGTTATGGCAGGGAGTGATAACAATCTTTGCGCCGGTCGCCTTTATCTGCTCGGCTTTTATCCTTCCGGACTCCATCCTTCTTTTTCTGAACTCGGGTCCCATTGGAATAAAACCACCCCCGCCCCCGCAACAGTGATTGTAGATGCCGTTGGGCGTCATATCGCGGAAATCCCTGGCGATGTACTTCATAATTGCCCTGCCCTCCTCCCACAGTCCGCCGTTTCTGGAAACATTGCAGGGGTCCTGGTAAGTTACGGGTTCTTTGAGCATCTTGTCCGGATCGATTTTGATCCGGCCGTCTCTCAGGTATTCATAAAAAAGACGCACTGAGTGGACGATCGGAACGGGAGGTTTGCCGTTGCGGTAGCCTAACATGTATGGGCCTTCGAAAAGAGCCGACCTGTACGCGTGCCCGCATTCGGTGATTGCGATCGCCTTGACCCCGAGTTCCAGGGCCTTAGTGTACATGTTCTTTACAATCTGGCCTCCCACCGCTTTATCCCCGGCAAACATGGCCAGATTGGTATCGTCCCAGCCGGTGCTGGGCATTGTCCAATCTTCCTCGGCCACAGTAAATATCTTGGCCGCCATCGCAATATCCTGCGGATAGTACA
>JBEKQE010000155.1:0-12139 GCA_049520035.1 Syntrophobacteraceae bacterium
AACGGGGCTCACCCTTACGCGAACCCGACGCCGCTGACCAACTTTTTGGGACTGCTAGCGATCGCCATGGTGCCCGCATCATTGCCGATCACCTTCGGCCACATGGTCCGGCGGCCACGGGCCGGCGTGGTGCTGCTGGCAGTCATGATCGTGCTTTTCGTGACCGGCCTGGCGGTGTGCCATGCCCTCGAGTCAGCCGCTCCGCCGCGGTTGGCGGGGCTGAGCCTGGCCGGAGGGAACATGGAAGGCAAGGAAGTGCGCTTCGGCGTTACCGGTTCCGTGCTGGCGGCGGTAGTAACGTCGAACGGGGCCACCGGGTCGTACAACTCGATGGACGACTCCTACCAGCCGCTCAGCGTCCTGATCCTTGGGCTGAACATGCTGCTCGGCGAGGTCACCTTCGGGGGACTGGGGAGCGGCCTGTACAGCATGGTCATGGTGGCGCTTGCAGGCATCTTCATTGCCGGGCTGATTATCGGCCGAACACCGGAATACCTGGGTAAGACGATCTCGGTCATGGAGGCCAAACTGATCGCTCTCTATGCCGTGCTCACTCCCTTGGCCGTGCTGCCCCTTACGGCCTGGGCCGCTGTCTCGGATGCGGGGCGGGCAGGTTTGGTGACTAACGGCGGCCCGCGCGGGTTGATGGAAATCGTGTTCGCATACGCCTCCTGCGTGGCGAACAACGGGCAAAACATGGCGGGCCTCGACGCAAACAGCCTCTTCTACAACCTGACGACGGCGGCAGCGATGACTGTCGGCCGTTTCGGCCCGGCAGCCCTTGCGCTCCTGCTGGCGGGCCGGCTCGGCGCTCAAGGCCGCAGGCCCACGACGATCGGCTCCCTGCCGTGTGATACGGTGACCTTCGGCGTATTAGTGCTTGGCTCAGTGGTGTTGCTTGGTGCGCTCTCCTTCCTGCCGGTGCTGGCCCTCGGCCCGATCGTTGAACACCTGCAGCCCTGAATGAATCGGAACATCCCAGACCAGGTGCGATCCGTATCTCGTTACAGGTGATGGACATGGCATTCGCCGGCCGGACATAGACGAAGACATCAGCGTGGAAGGAATGCTTTGCGGCTCTCCGGCCCGTCGGCCAAAGGCTTCTCCCGGCTCGCAAAGGGTCGTGGAGACATCGGGGTAGCACCTTTACGGTGAAAGTAATAAGAACTCGCAATTAAGGGCAAATGACCGCCGGGTTCCCTGACCGCTTGCGACAATCCCGATGTATTTCCTTTGTAAAAGAAGTTCAACCCGGGATACCTCTTTTGGCCCTTGAATTCCGAGGATTCAAAAGCTCAGCACATGCGGATCATACTTTTTATGCGAGGCCCTTCTGGTCAAATTCCAGCTTCTGGCAAGTTCTGATAACTTCTCGATGGACATTCCGTCTCTCCTTGAGTTTAAAGAACACGAGGATTATCCTTCGAAGACTCTGAATACTCAAATGGCATGCACCGTCGAACTCAGCACCAGTATCACCTTCTAAGAGTGGTGTGATAATCCTGATATGTTGGTCAATCGAATTCCCAGTATCAGGAGAACGCTACCCCTCACCGCACAATGGCCCCTTTCAATTTCCTACGGCTCGTTCATGAAATATGGTAATAGACCGGTATGTTAGACTATAATCGCCGGTGCTCGTGCAGTGCGCATACCACGGCGCGAACAAATTTTCGGCACGGAATTGAATAAGTTAACCGCAGCAGCATTCTTGCACATATGGGCAAAACCGATGGCCGGTGGGCACGCAACACATTCAGGAATCAGTTTTCAGGACAAGGTGGCGGCAGTAATTGCGATTTATGGTCTGGCCGAGGAATCTCTGCCATCCATGGACTTGCCGGGTGCTGCAACTCTTACCAGCGTAGAGCTGGAAACCAACGCACCGGTCGATGATATTTTAGTGGGTACATCTGCCGGTGGATTCTGTTTCATCAATGTCAAAAAAGGTGTGGGGATAAGCGATGACACCAAATCACCTTTGGGCTCAGTCCTGGATCAATTCGTTCGGCAATGGATAGCCTGTAAGGCTGCGTCAGGAATCAGAAAATGGGAGAGGTCACTCGATCCGGAAAAAGACCGCCTTGTACTAATTACCGGTGGGACTGGGTCACAGTCTCTGGTTTCAGCCGTTTCGAACATTCTCAGGCGCATTGCTGATCGTCTCTCGATTCATCCCAAGGAGGATATTGCTGCAACTTTACCGGAAATTCGAGCATACGATGCCATCTTAGCACTGCTACGCCTCTATTGGAGCCGCCATTTAGGAATCACTCCAACAGACACTGAAATTGCCTCTTTCCTGAGGATGATGCGGGTGATGCTCTTTGATCCCGATGGCATCGATAAAGCTCCTGCACTTGCTCTCCTGCGCCGAAGTGTGCTGGAAAATCCCAATGATGCAGAGAATGCCTTCTCCTTCTTAGTAGAGGAATGCCAGCGGATGGCCAAATACCGGAGCGGTAGAGATCGGGGTGGCCTTCGAGAAGCACTCAGAGCCGCAGGGTTTATGCTCCGACACGTTCCTGAATTGGAAGGTGATATTAAGCGCCTTGAAAGTTTTACAGAAGAGACGTTAGCGCATTTGGCTCATCTTTCCCATCTTTTGATATCAACGGAACAAGGGACACAACCATTAGAAATAGACCGAGAGGTGACCCGTGTTCTTGTAGATGTTGCGCAGCAGACTTCGTTGCTGCTGATCGGCTCGCCTGGGGCTGGCAAGTCTGGAGCTTTGCACAGTGCTGCCCGTCAATTAAAAAAGCAGGGCCATCCTGTTGTCGTCATTGCCGTTGATCTCCACCCGGTGGAGAGCATAGATGAACTGTCGCGAGATCTCGGGATTACAAACTCTTTCTTCAAAGTCCTGAAAGGTTGGACGACTAATAAGCCCGGTATTCTCCTTATTGATGCACTCGACGCCACTCGGGGCGGACCATCAGAAAAAGTGTTCCAAGGATTGATTCAGCGCGTTCTCTCGGAAATCCCTGGCTGGAGAGCAATTGCTTCGATCCGGGCCTTCGATTTGCGGTTCGGCATAAAATACCGTGAGCTTTTCGAGGGTGTGCCAATAAATAAAGACTTCTGCGATCCTGATTTTTCTGGAGTTCAGCACTTGATGGTTCCGCCACTGTCCGAAAATGAACTGGGACAGGTCTGGCTGGCTTCGCCTGAGATGGGGGAGGTGTATAAGAATGCGACTCAACCGTTGCGGAACCTGCTGAGGTCCCCATTTAACCTATTTCTTTTAGCCAACATTTTATCGCATGGCGGTTTAACCGATGAGTTTGCCGGTGTATCGACACAAGTCGAACTCCTCAACCGATACTGGTCGCACCGGGTAATAGGAATTGATCGAAAAGAAATAGAGCGGGAAAAACTGCTTCGCCATGCCGCAGAGAGAATGATCGAAAAACAGGTATTTTTTATTTCCAGGCAAACGGTTGAAGACTACGGTGGTGAGTATCTCAGGGATTTGATGTCCAACGAAGTGCTTTCGGCAGCTAAGGGCCGAGGGGATCAGGTCATTGACATCGCATTTTCCCACCACATGCTTTTCGATTACGCGATTGCCCGGCTGATTCTGGAAGGAGGTCACGCCCCGGATTTGGCTGACCAACTTACTGCATCAGATGATCGAGCACTCTTGTTAGCACCTGCGGCCATGCTCGCCCTGCGAATGCTCTGGGAAGACGACGAGGATCGAGCGATCTTTTGGGACAAGTCTCTTAGGATTGCCGCCAACGTGGGAGCAGGAGCTTTCTGCCGTATGCTGCCTGCGCGAGTGGCTGCTGACCTGACGGTGAGATCCACGGATTTTTCTCCACTAGTGGAATGCCTCGGCAAAACGGACTGCATTCATCATTGTGCCGCCGCCTTCCTCGTGAAGCATGCCCTTGGTGCTCTGGCTACCGGACCTGAATTTGAACAGCGGGTAACCGGGGAAAGTGCTGCGGAATGGTGTAGAATTTTTCGAGTGCTGGCGGAAACGGCCATCGCAGAAGTCGGCTGGATGCTCAAGCCGGTTATCGCGCAGTCGGTAAAAGACCCCAGTAGATTGACCAATGGTCAAAAGCAGGACATCGGAAAGGCTGCGCGTCATATGCTCATATCCGGTAGCGGCGCAGCTTACGACGAGGGAATGGTGATAGTCGCCATAGAGGCCGTATCGCGCACTTTTGATGCAAACCCTATCGATTCTTCTGAAACGCTACGCCTCCTTCTTGCTCCCGAACACGTGCGGACATATGGATACAGGGAACTTTTCTGGCTGGCCAAAGAATTCGACCACCTAATTGTCCACGAGCCTCACGGGCCGCAGCTGATAGCGGAATTATACCGTGCAGCATTTTGCACACCTTTGCCCTCAAAAGACGAACCGACCAGACTAGGTCATAGTCGTATTCTGAGTCTAATCTCCAACAAGAAACAGGACTTTGAGCTGGCCCGCCACCAGCTTGAAGAACGGTTTGCACGTTTCGTGGAGGACCAGCCAGTTTTAGCCACCGGTGTACTCATTGATGCGTTGGAATTTTATGTCAAGGAAGAGCGCGAACGGGAAACTGAGATAGAGAAGTTCCCGTTTGGTGACATTCAGGCGAGTTATCGGCCGGACTGGAGCTTCACCTGGATATCCGCCCGAAATGATAACGAACAGCATGTCCTGCTCACGGCCTTTACCCATGGTCTCGGCAAGCTGGTGGAATCAAACCGGGAACAAGAAATCGAGGCAGTAATTGAGACCCTGGCACGTCGGAATAGTTTGGCTTGCATTTGGGCATCCTTGTTAAAAGTCGGGACGAAATATCCAGATGTAATCGGAAAACGCTTATTACCGCTCCTGGCTGCTCCACAAGTCTTAGCAGGTCCTGATTCCCGAAAGACCGCAGGCGATCTGATTAGTATCCTTCACCCCCTGCTTTCCTCAGACGAAAGACAGCTTGTGGAAAACGCCATCTTAGCAACGGATCGGCAGGAAACTCAGCGGATTCTACTGGGCTGTCTACAAAGGGAAAACATTATCCTTGGTGATGTCAGAGATCTTCGCACCCATTTCGAAGCCGATGGGCCACTGCCCGAGAACAGGAATCCATTTTCCATCACGACCAGATGGGGAGGAGGAGATGACGACTGGTGGCTTAAAAAGGAAGGTGTAGATCTTTCATTACCGGAAAATGCCGCTCTCAATCTGGCCATCAAAACGGCTGAAGAGATAAAACCACCTGAAGGGGAAAACAGCCTTCGCCTTCCGTATCTCAAAGATAACTGGGATAAGGCCCGTGATCTCCTCAGAGAATTGCTCGGTAGAGTAGATGCACCTGAAGCTTTAAGGAACAAAGGGTGGGATATTCTTGCCGAGAATGCCAGTAAAGCAGCGGAGACTTGCACCAAGCCCGATGATCTCGGTCTCTTCCCGGAGATAGAGGCTATGGTAATTGGAGCACTGGATGAGTCCCTCTGGCCTTTCCCGGAGGCTGATTCTGAAAAAGAGAAGGCATTTTCACGAGGCCCAAGCTGGAGTTCGCCGTCACCACGCATCGCTGGAACCGCTGCTCTCATGGCACTCTCACGAGCCATAAACCGACAGGACTCAAATTACAGTCGTTTGATAGAGAAATTGGCGGTTGATCCACACCCCGCCGTGCGCCATTGGGTTTTCTCACGGATTAATATGCTTTTTTATTCAGATCCGGCGTTGATGTGGCGGCTTTGCCAAAAAGCATTCCTTGGAGAGCAGAACACGGGGGTCTTGTCATTTTTCCTCGGTGCCCTTCATAGAATTCTCGAATCGCGGCCCGAATGGATAACGAACCAACTTTTAGCTCTCCCAAAAAGGATCTTCGCGGAAGAGGGAGAGCAAGAGGAAGGTCGTGTAGGAGGAGTATACGTAAATCTAATTCTTCGTCTCTGGCTGGTATACGATCAAGCTCAGGCAGGTGACCAAGTCCGATTGTGGATTCAAGATCCGATTAAATACTCCAAGTTCATTGGAACCACATTAACTTCTCTTCGTAGCGCGATTATACAAGGAGACCCCGAGCGGGATGACGTGCTTGATCAACGTGTTCGAGCCAGAACCATCGAACTGCTCCATTCTGTCGTAGCTACCACAGTCAGGATTTTTGCTGACTTGTCCACCCGCGCCGATCTTAACGAAGTCGAGCAGAAAACAGCAGAGACCTCCTTACACCTCATCGATCTAGCCGCCCGTGAAATCTTTTCCGGTTCAGGGGCGTATGGAGTGAGTCGCTCTGATGGACAGGATCGTACCGATTCCAAACTAACTCCCCAGATTCGCCAACGGTTCTTACGAGAGATGGGACCCACTTTGGAAGCTTTGTGCGAAGGAGCTTATCCATCGGTTATCCATAGTCTGCTGGAGACGCTTGAGGTATTCGTCCCAGATGACCCAGTTGGCGTTTTCCGCCTCTTGACTCGTGCACTGGATGCAGGCGGACGTACTGGTGGATATCAGTACGAAGGCATGGGTGCTCAACTGTTTGTCCGAATAATTCGGCGCTACCTTGCGGATTTCCGTTCTGTCTTGGTTCAGCATGAGGACTGCCGCCGAGGACTTATGCGCGTACTCGACATCTTTGTCGAAGCCGGTTGGCCTGAAGCCCGGCAATTAGTCTATGAACTGCCAGAGATGCTACGGTGAGCCGAGCCGATATTGAAACCTTCAGACGAAAAATCCGAGAACTTCGAAAGCAATATGAACATTGCCTTGAGGAGCTCGAAGTAGACTTAGCTCGAGATCGCGGAGTCTCTAGAGAGGAAACCAGAGGCCACGGCCGCGAAGTAGCACTTGAAGCACATGTTCGCATGTATGCAATTGATCCTATGCTCAGAAGTTTAGGGTGGGAGGTTTCCTCACCAGCCGTCATCAAGGTGGAAGATCCAGTCGAACCAATCTCAGAAGGGGATAACCGTCGCTTTCTGGATTATCACGGCCGGGACAATTCCGAGAACCGATCTCTCGTCATACTTGAAGCAAAGCGCCCTAGTTCTACCCTGCCCTTGACAGATGACGGCAGGATTTTCGATTTAGCCACAGCCATAAGGGAGATAACTAAGAACCATGATCCAAGCGAGGCCGATCTGCCGCATTTATGGGGTAAGTGGCTGGCGACCCTCATTGATTACGTAAAAAGGGTGAACCATAAATTCGGTCACAGTGCGGAGAGGGCAGTAATCACGAATGGAGAGTGGTTCGTTATTTTTGATGTGGATTCTACGCTGCTTTCCGATAACCCCTCTTCCAACAATATTTGGCTATTCGAGAGCCTGAAAGATATCGAGATACGTGCCGAAGAATTCTTCCCTCTAGTTAATTATCAGGTGCTATCGAGCCAAATCCCACCCCAGCATCCATCCGCATTAACAGATTTTGTTCCCAATGACGGTGAAGCGATTTGTGCTCAGGTTGTATACGTCTCGTATATACGGCATGGGGAGAGGCAGCCAGCTATATCGGTTAGGGTTGCAGCCTGGGTCAAATCACCTAGCGGAGCTTGGATTCTCTTCCAAAAGACCTATGATGAGGATTTTCTTCTCCTAAGCCATGATCCGGCCTTCCTGTTAAAGAAATCGAGTGAATTGGCCTATCGCGCAAATAGCCTCTTAAGTGAATTGAGCTCAGGCTGTCGTATTAATCTCATCCCAGCAGAGGAATTCGAAAAATTATCGGCGGAGGACTTGAAAAGGGATTCTCTCACAAAACGAGGTTCAGAGCTTATCAAAGAGATCGGAGAGAATCTTTACCAAGTAGTTATTGGGAACAGCCCTTTGTTCTTGCTGGAGAATAGCGATTATGAAGATTGCCCCTATCACTTTTGGGGTAACTGTCAGAAGAATGGAGATGCGGCTGGACCATTCGCCATAATGGCTCCTACTTTGAATCCACGAGCATTTTTCCCATCGGGTTCTGCCTATCACTGCGCCCATAAAGCGATACATAATGCCCGCAAGAACATCTGTGTCATCCTCTGCTTTGAGGAGTACCTGTGCTGCCGTTGTTGTGCTCTCTCCAGCCGTTGCTGGCCCGATGAGAACCCACTGAAGCGAATATGCATTAAGCAGCCGACCCCGTCCAATTGATCGCCCTTTTCTGAAGATGATTGTCTATAGGCCGACTACGGTTTTGTGGATGGGACGCCCCTGCCACCTTTCCTGGAAGGGCATTAGGAATAATGGTATATTGGGGAGGATTACAGTTTCAAGAAGACATGCCGTACACGGGCGCATACCCTTATCATTCCAGCACGGGTGATTTTTCGGTTGTCGTTACGAGGCGGTGATAGACGAACTTGAAAAGCGGAGGTCAGCCCCACAGAAAGGACCCTACTCAGCGGTCAGCGGTCGGGGGTCGGGCCAAACGAAGTGACTGATCTTTCATGAAAAGAAGCGCTGGAAAAGCTATTTCCATGCCTTAGAGCTTCATTTTTGGCATTGAAATTGACAGTCTAAGGCAGACCAGAAAGGTGATCCTGCTGAGCATTTTGCAATCAAGACAGCTCTCCTCAGCTGCAAGAAATGGGTCGCGAAAATCGTCAACAGGTCCAAATCAAACAGCAACCTGTCTCTGTGACGGTCGAACTCCACTTCCTATCAAGTTGTACGTTGATTTTATTGAATCAAACCTGACAAAGATGTAGTCTTGGGCTTTACGCACTTCCTCTTCTTGTCTGCCGCGCAGGTTACCAGCACGTCTGGCTGCGAGAGAAGTAAGGAGCAATGGCTTGCTTTTCACTGAGTCGGAATACAAGTGTATGCGGGAAGGCTACTGTTACTGTGATCCAGATTGCCATTTTCGGATTGTGGTCACAGAAGGGCTTGACGGCGAGTTCTCGGGACAATACGTTGGGGTTTTTCCGAAAAAAGTCCCACCGCACTTTAACCATGGCCTCAACCTCAGGCGGTTTGAAATGGTTGTCCAGGCGGTATTTGCTGCCACAAATCATGCTGAAGCTCAGGGTACCATTACCTCAGATCATGTCATGAATTTGAAGGAGATAGCGTGTGCTATAGTGCACTGGAAGATGGCATCACAAGGCGGACGTGCAAAACTGAAAGCCGACAACTTGAGAGCGAAGTGGAGAGATGACACGGCGAAGAAACTGATAATTGCCTACCAAAGGAAAGAGGTAGCATTATTTGAGATCGGTGGTGTTCGAATTCCAACCGCAACAGCCTTCTTGAGGTTTCTGTTTCCCGATGCATACGGAATAATGGATAGCCGCGTGGTAAGAATCACACAGAAGAAGAACGTAACTCGGCTGGGTCTTAGAGAGGACGGATATATAAAGGATACGCATCAAAACAGGGAGCAATACAGCAAGAGCTATAATCCGTTTTTGGTGAATGAAGCCCGCCAACTGAATAGTTGTGGTGTTCTTTTTGAGGACGTAGACGAAAACGGTAACTTAATAAATTCAACATTCAGGCCGTGCGATATTGAAATGGCACTTTTCTACTGATGCCAACGCCGGCCGTGCACCCGGACACGCAACCACGCTGAGATCATCTGGAAGTCTCGACCCGAACCCCCTCGAATTAGCGTGGTTGCATGCCGGTGATGGTTGGCGTCGGAGGGAGGTAAGGCTCTGGCTCATGCCACGAGATGAATTCACAAAGCAGACACAGGACGCGCTGGCTAAACGGGTCGGCGTGCGCTGTTCAAATCCGATGTGCCGTAAATTGACGACGGGTCCGCGGACCGAGTCACATTACATCGTCAATATCGGAGTCGGCGCTCACATTACAGCCGCATCGCATGGGGGTCCCCGCTATGACCCTTCGCTGACACGGGAGCAACGCCAATCGCCAGGTAACGGTGTATGGCTTTGTCAGAACTGCGCAAAACTGGTCGATAACGATCCTTTTCGCTACCCGAAAGAGCTACTCCGAGCTTGGAAGATGCAAGCTGAAGCCTCAGCACTCGCAGCACTGGAAGGAAGGGGAGAACTACAGCCCACCGATCTCTCAGCCGAACTCGATATGTCCTACGCGAAGGTGCAAATCAAGTCAGAACGGCATGATTACCGATTAGATGTGAAGCTCACAAATCGGGGCATCGAACCTCTTGGTCCCTATCATTTGGATCTCGAGATGCCGTCTCTCGTGGTGGCCCCACTGGAGAGTCAACCGCATTACGTTCCTGATCGCAGCACCCGAGATGTTGCCTTCTTGCGCGTAGCCGCGAAAATAGGTGACCCTGAAATCTACCCGGGCGACACCAGGATCGTGATGTCGATTCTCTACTACGTTGATAAAGTGATTTTCTGGCGCCGCGGAGACCTCTTTCAGCAGACCGTGAGGGCCACCCTATATCGTAGAGGTTTTGCACCTATTACCCTGGAGTGTCTCTTTGGAGACTTTCAGATCTTCTAGAAATTCTTCCACCACGTCGAGTCAGTTGATACTTCGCGCCACTGATCTCGGAGTTATCGACTCCTTCAGGCGCACCAGGAAAGTCCAGCTCTCCTATATATTAAATCGCTGGTACGGGCGCACCGCTTTAGAGATGGGAATCATATTATATATATTGAGGAATTGGGGGATTGGGGGATTGGGGGATTGAGGAATTAGGGGCGGGTGGACAGATGAATGAGTGGGCGTGCCGCATCTCAGAGCATCCGGTTGGTTCTTGCTTCCTGGTATGTTTTGTGGTACGTTTAGAAGTATTATAGGAGGTACAATATGGGCAAGTTATTGAATATCATTCCGGTCAGTGATTTGAGGCAAGATACGGCTAAGGTTCTCAAACGGGTCAGGGACTCCAAAGAACCTATCGTGATTACGCAAAGGGGACGTGCGGCTGCCGTAATGCTCAGTGTCGAAACATATGAGCGATCAGAACGTGACAGGGAGCTTTTACGCCTTCTGGCAAAAGGGGAAAAGGAAATAGAGGCAGGCGAGGGGCATGACTTGGATTCTGTCCTTGCTGAGGCCGATGCACTCCTTTCGGAAGAACCATCGTGAGGGTCCGCTTTATCCCTTCCGCCAGGATTCAGTTTCTCTCTGCACTCACCTTTATTCGCCGGGATAGCCCTCCAGCGGCGGTCCACTTCCGCGACCGAGTTGAAAAGGTATTGCGGAGGCTCGAAGAATTCCCGGAATCCGGAAGGGTGACGCCGGAGTTTCCAGAGCTACCGTACCGGGAAGTGGTCATCCCACCATACCGTTTCTTTTACCGAGTCAAAGGGGAGATCGTCTGGGTTGTGGCAGTCTGGCACGGTGCACAGGTTCCTGAACAACCAATGTCCTGAACGCCCAACAAGCGGTTGGGGTCGGCCACCACACGCGGACAGGAGATGCAGTGAAGAATGGGGTCACACCTACACTCTTGACAATGTCGGGCAGAACAGTCAGGTTGCGGAGGAGATCAAGCCGATGTAACCTGTGCCAAGCCAGTTGAAATGGTTGAGTTGGGGCTTGGAGTGTGAAGAGTGTAGCAACTGTGTTTTCACAAAGGCGCCGATTTTGATTTCTGTTTTTAAGCAGCGCTGGTTTGCCAAGGTTCTTGATTCTTGACCATGGCATTGAGAATGGTAATGAGTTTGCGCATGCATGCTGTTATGGCAACTTTGGGTTTTTTCCCGGCAGCGATTAGTCGTGTGTAGAAGCTTTTGATCTTGTGATTACATTTTATTGCCGAAATCGTAGCCATATAGAGATGTGCACGGACCGTTCTACGGCCACCCCATACACAACGCGTACCGGATCTTTTGCCGCTGTCCCGGTTGAACGGGGCTGTTCCAACCAAGGCCGCGATCTGGCGACGATTCAAGCTGCCCAACTCAGGACAGTCGGCGATTAGGCTTGCCGAAGTTACTGGGCCAATTCCAGGGACGCTGCTCAACAGCTCAAGGGTGTCATGATAAAGGGCGGTGCCCTTGATTATTTGGTCGATATCCTTATTCGATTTATCTAGCCGCTCTTGGAGATAGCTAATGTGATGCTGAATATCGGCTCGCACAGGCCCAAGGGATCGTGAGAGGCGATTTTTTTCCTGTGCAAGCATGTGCACGAGTTGACGCCGTCTGGCCACCCGATCTGCAAGCTGCTGGCGTTCGGCATCTTTAATGGGCCGTTGCGGAGGTTTCACTGCAGCAGCAAAACGTGCCATGGTGCGAGC
>JBEKQE010000156.1:0-12023 GCA_049520035.1 Syntrophobacteraceae bacterium
TTGTCCAGTGCCTGGATATTCTCCAGGAGCAACAGGACAACGCGAATTTCAAAAGAGTTATCCGACAGATCAAAAAGGACGTTGAGGAGGGATCAACTCTGTCAGATGCAGTGAAAAAGCACCCGAAGGTTTTTGACAACCTGTTCCATAATCTTGTGGCTGCAGGCGAGATCGGCGGTATCCTCGACATAATCCTCAACAGGCTCGCTACATACATCGAAAAAATAACACAGCTAAAGAAAAAGGTAAAAGGCGCACTAACCTACCCGGTGATTGTGGTTGCAATTGCCATAATCGTGGTAGCGGTTATCCTGATCTGGGTTATTCCTGTCTTTAGCCAGCTTTTCCTGGACGCGGGAGTGAAATTGCCGGGAATGACCTTATTTGTCATGAACATGAGCGAATTTACAAAGCGCTACTTTCACTGGATGATCCTTGGGCTTATCCTGCTCATTGTTGGGCTTCGCCAGTTTCGCAGGACGACTAGAGGGCGCGACATTTTTGACCGCCTTTTGCTGCGAATGCCCGTCTTCGGCGTGCTGATCCGCAAGGTCGCCGTGGCCCGCTTTACCAGAACTCTGGGGACGATGCTCTCAAGCGGAGTGCCGATTCTTGACGGCCTCGATGTGGTTGCCGCCACAGCCGGAAACTCGGTAGTCGAAAAAGCCATCCGGGAGGCGCGTCTCTACATTTCCGAGGGCCGTCCTGTTGCAGAACCTTTGGCTGAAACACGCGTTTTTCCGCCTATGGTGACCCAGATGATCGCGGTTGGCGAGGCTACCGGGGCCCTCGACTCCATGCTTGGCAAGATAGCCGATTTTTACGACGAGGAAGTCGACTCTGCTGTCGGAGTCTTGACATCAATGCTCGAACCTTTGCTGATCCTCTTTCTCGGCGTCACTATCGGCGGCCTGCTCGTGGCAATGTACCTGCCGATCTTCCAATTAGCCGATGTGGTTGCAAGATAGAGGGCGAAATGGCCCCACTCTCACCCGGGCACGATAATGCCTCCGATGACAGCCGATTCATAGGGAAGCTCAAGAAGCTCTTACTTTGTCGGCTGATTTTTGCCGTTTTTTTCCTCATTCTTACCCTTGTAGTCCAAAGCGCCAGGAATGCCGACCTGCTTTCAGCCCACTTTCACCCTCTTTATATTTTTTCGTGCATCCTGTTTCTCTTCACAATTTTCGGAGCCCTCAGCCTCGAACGGGTCCGTCGCCTGGCGCAGTTCGCATGGGCCCAGATCCTTTTCGATCTGGGCGCAGTGACCGTGCTCGTCTACATGACGGGAGGAATCGAAAGCTCCTTCTCATTCCTTTACATGCTCGTGATCATAAGTTCAGCCCTGCTGCTTTACCGGCGAGGAAGCCTCCTCACCGCATCCGCATGCTCTCTGATTTACGGACTCCTTCTGGACCTTCAGTACTTTGGGTGGATCTCACCACTTCAGCTCGTTGCCACGACAGGGCAGAAGCCTGACAGCGGCACCTATTTTTTTTACATCCTCATGAATACAGCGGGTTTCTTCCTGCTAGGCTTTCTTGCCGGATATCTCGCCGAGGAGTTGCAAAGGTCAAGCCTGCGGGTTCGCGAGCGCGAAAGAGATCTTAGCAAGCTTGTCACTCTTCATACAAGCATCGTCCAGAGCATGTCCAGTGGTCTGCTGACTGTTGACCTCAACAGATGCATCATATTTTCAAACAACGCCGCGCAGGAGATTCTTGGAGTAAAATCAGGCGAAATTGCCGGGTTGTCCTTGACTGAGCTTTTCCCAACCATTGACATCTCGGGGCTTTCGCGGAGCAACGGTGCGGACGGTCGAAGCCAGGCGGAGCGCATGGAGACAGCATACAGCCATCCATCCGGCATACAGATCACCCTTGGCTACTCAGCTTCGGTCCTCCAGAATGAAAGCGGTGAGACTTTTGGCTGGATCATCATATTCATAGACCTGACCAAGCTAAAAGCCATCGAGGAACATATACAAAGGATGGAGCGGCTGGTTCTCGCCGGAAGATTCGCAGCCGAAATCGCCCATGAGATCAAGAATCCGCTTGCCGCGATGAGCGGAGCCATGCAGATGCTTAGGGGCGAAATGGGACAAAATGCGCTTAACAAGAAGCTTATGGGGATCGTGCAGCGTGAAATCGAGCGCATAAACGGGCTTGTAACCGAGTTTCTATGGATGGCGAAAGGTTCTCCCAAATCGGCACAGATAGAAGATGTAGCGGTCTGTTCCGTAATAGAGGAGATAATCGCTCTTCTTAAGACCAAAAAACAGGTAACCACATCTCATATTATCAGGACGGATTTCCAGACCAGGGCATTTATCGCAATCGATCCCCACCATCTCCACCGGGTGCTCTGGAACCTTTTAGTTAACGCTCTGGAAGCGATGCCGGAGGGGGGAGAGCTTTCGGTTTCAGTCAACTTTCAGGAGCCGCCCGATAGCCCGACCAGACCGATCCGAATAGACATCGGCGATACCGGATGTGGAATTCCAGACGGCGCGTTCAAAAGGATTTTTGATCCCTTTTTCACCACCAAGACAAACGGAACAGGTCTCGGATTGAGCATAGTCTATCAACTGGTGGAGAAAGCTGGAGGCAGCATAGAGGTAACTCGGTCCCAGTCCGGGATCGGGACAATCTTTTCACTTTTTTTCCCACCGAGCCTGCCTTTTTCACTTGCCAAATGAATCGCCGATGATTAAAAGCACTCATCATAGGTGAGTGCTAACACCGGGGCGGGTGTTTAAAGTTATCCTTGCCCAAAATACATTCAATCAAAGCGAAAGGAGTTGTTATGAACCTCAGACCGCTTAACGATCGCGTCGTGGTCAAACGCATGGAAGAGGAACAGAAAACCGCAGGCGGGATCATCATTCCCGATACGGCGAAAGAAAAGCCCATCCAGGGAGAAGTCCTCGCGGCCGGAAACGGCAGGATCATGGAAGACGGTTCCAGAAGAGCGCTCGACGTCAAAAAGGGTGACCGCGTTCTCTTCGGCAAATACGCCGGCACCGATATCACCATCGAGGGCCAGGAAGTTCTGATTATGCGCGAGGACGATATTCTTGCGATTATCCAATAAGCCTTTGATTCATTTGAAAAAACACCAGGAGGAACAGTCTCATGGCAAAACAGTTGATTTATGATACTAAAGCGCGCGAGATGCTGCTCAATGGCGTCAACATACTCGCAGACGCAGTAAAGGTTACTTTAGGCCCCAAAGGCCGAAATGTGGTTATCGAGAAGAGTTTCGGCGGCCCTACTGTGACCAAGGATGGCGTTACTGTAGCCAAGGAAATCGAACTCGAGGACAAGTTCGAGAACATGGGCGCGCAAATGGTAAAAGAAGTCGCAAGCAAGACCAGCGACGTCGCCGGAGACGGGACGACCACCGCAACCATTCTGGCACAATCCATCTACTATGAAGGCTCCAAGCTGGTAACCGCTGGTCATAACCCCATGGCGATCAAGCGGGGGGTCGAAAAGGCTGTCCAAATCGTGGTCGACGAACTAAAGAAAATCAGCAAGCCCATTAAGGACCAGAAAGAGATCGCCCAGGTGGGTACCATTTCCGCCAATAACGACGCGACCATCGGAAACATTATTGCCGAAGCGATGAACAAGGTAGGCAAAGAAGGCGTAATCACGGTCGAAGAAGCCAAGTCAATGGAAACTACCCTTGAGGTGGTCGAGGGGATGCAGTTTGACCGCGGATATATTTCCCCTTATTTCGTCACCGACCCTGAAAAGATGGAAGTCCTGCTCAACGAACCTATGATTCTCGTAAACGAAAAGAAGATCAGCAGTATGAAGGACCTGCTGCCTGTTCTCGAGCAGATCGCCAAGATGGGCAAGCCGCTTCTGATTATCGCGGAAGACATTGAAGGCGAAGCGCTTGCTACCCTGGTAGTCAACAAGCTCCGAGGCACCCTCCAGGTTTGCGCGGTAAAGGCCCCCGGCTTTGGCGACAGGCGCAAGGCGATGCTCGAAGACATAGCCGTCCTCACGGGCGCACAGGTAATCAGCGAGGAGAAGGGCATCCGGCTCGAAAATGTTGCCTTGAACGATCTTGGCAAAGCCAAGACTATCCGTATAGACAAGGACAACACGACAATAGTTGACGGCGCCGGCGACCGTAAGACCCTTGAAGGTCGAGTCCGCCAGATCCGCACCCAGATCGAGGAGACCACCAGCGATTACGACCGTGAAAAACTCCAGGAAAGGCTTGCCAAGTTGGTGGGCGGTGTTGCAGTGATAAGCGTTGGCGCCGCCACCGAAACTGAAATGAAGGAGAAAAAGGCCAGGGTAGAAGATGCGCTGAACGCTACCCGCGCCGCAGTGGAAGAAGGCATCGTTCCCGGCGGCGGGGTTGCCTACCTGCGCTGCCTGCCTTCACTGGAGAACGTTGACCTTGGCGGCGACGAACAGCTTGGCCTCAAGATAATCAAGCGCGCTCTCGAGGAACCTGCCCGCCAGATTGCTAATAACGCTGGCGAGGAGGGGTCCGTAGTCGTTCAAAAACTCAAGGAAAAATCGGGCGCCTTCGGCTTCAATGCAGAGACGGCTCAATACGAAGACCTGAACGAAGCGGGCGTAATCGATCCGACCAAAGTAACCCGCACGGCACTGCTTAACGCTGCCAGTGTCTCGGCCCTCATGCTCACCACCGAGTGCATGGTCGCCGAGCTGCCAAAGGAAGAAAAAGCCGCAGCCGGTATGGGAGGCATGCCGCCCGGAGGAGGCATGTACTAGGAAAACCATTAGCTGAATACCCTTCGAGAGGATTTTACAATATCGCCTCGATTAAATAAGGTATCGCAATCTGCTCGATACGTAATTTGTTTTTGGGGTCAAGCCCCCGATCCCGGCTATGGGACGGGGGTTTTTTTGTGTATATCCGGAACCATGCCGACGAAAATAAAATTGAATTCTAATATACTTATGATACATAGAATGCTGGTTCTCAATATCTTAACGACAAGAGGACCTGTATCATTGCCTGATCGGTCGGTCGACAATGGTTTTCCTGAACGGAGGGAGAAGTTGTGGTGAGAACTGCATTGGAAAAGGGATTGGAACTACTTCAGGATGAACTGATCGATCTGGGAGTGATGGTCGAGCGCACCATAATCGAGTCTGTCGAGATCCTCAAAACACAGCAAATTGAAGCGGCCTTCCGTCTGATTGCGGCCGATTCCGACATCAACCGGAGGCGCTACTCAATCGAATCGGACACTCTTGTTCTTATAGCCAGACAGCAGCCGATGGCTAAAGACCTGCGGACCCTTGCGGCCATCTTGGAAATTGCCGCCGAGTTGGAGAGGATCGCCGATTATTCGAAGGGGATCGCAAAGATTACAGTTCAGCTCGGTTCAAAACCTTTGATAAAGCCGCTTTTGGATATCCCGCGAATGGCGGCACTGGCTTCAGATATGCTCCACAGAGCGCTCCTGTCCTTCATTGACAGGGACGTTGAGACAGCGCGTTCGATCCCTGTCGAAGACCGGCAGATTGACGATCTTTACGACCAGATATACCGAGAGCTGATGACTTACGTCCTGTCGGACCCCAGAAATATCGAAGACGTAAGCCACCTTATGTGGGTCGCTCACAACCTGGAACGCACCGCCGACCGCGTCGTCAATATTTGCGAGCGTGTAATCTTTACGGTTACCGGCGAACTGATCGAATTTGACGATTTGGACCATAACCCGCCTGAGGGCGGAGATATCCATCACTAAATAAGGTGGAGTGCTGGCTGAAAAGTCTTTGCGCAGTATCAGGTCTTTGCGGTTTCCGTCCGCTTTTCCGTCTCAACCGCCCAGTACGGATGCATGAGGTCCTCGAACACCGAAAGGGCAGCCTCGGTTCCCTGTCCCATTGCAGTCACTATCTGTTTGTAGCCCCCTTCGACATCTCCTGCGGAATATATTCCAGGAATATTGGTTCGGTGATGGGAATCATGTTTAATGAAACCGTCGGGGGTCAATTCGACGCCCAGAGTTTTTGCAAGTTGGACTGAAGGCTCATACCCGATCGCAATGAAAACTCCCTGCACCGGAAATGGATAGACCAAACCGGTCCTGTTGTTTCGCAGAACGACTTCGCTCACCTTTTCCTTACCCTTTATTTCTACGACTTCGGTGTTCCACAGAACTTCCATGTTGTTGGAGAAAATATTTTTGGCCAAGTGCTCCTGAGCTCTCAGAGTGTTGCCTCTATGCACCAGTGTTGTCCACACGTCTATGTTATGCAGATAGAGGGCCTCGGTCACGGCGCTGTTGCCTCCCCCGACAACAATGATTTTCTTGCCTTTGAACAACGGACCGTCACAGGTTGCGCAGTAACTCACGCCTCGGCCCATGAAGAGCATCTCGCCTGGGGCGCCAAGCTTCTTGTAGTTGGCCCCTGTTGCGAGGATGAGTGCTCTGGCCAGAAACTTTCTTCTGCTGGTCTGAACTTCAATCTTAGCTCCCGGTTGAATGCCAACCACATCCTCCCCCTGGAATATCTGCACATATTCCAGAGCGTGGCTGACCAGAATATCGACCAGCGTTTTTCCAGGCACCCGTGCAAAACCGGGATAATTCTCCACGATGGGCGTGGCAGCCACCTGCCCTCCGAGGGGCCCCCGTTCGATCACCGCGGTCTTAAGTCCGCTGCGCACGGCGTAAATGCCGGCGGCAAGGCCGGCCGGTCCCCCACCCACGATAACCACGTCAGTTTCGATTACCTCGGCGTCTACTTCGGGGATGAAAACAGTCTGCTGTTCAAGCTTTTGAAGCGAGAGCAGAAACAGTTCCTCTGTCTGTGCTCCATAGGCAATGAGTATATCGTTTGCAAAGGTCTGCGGGACGCTGAAGGCGGAGTAGCGATTCGCGGTTTCCTGATTTGACTGGATATCTATTATCTCAAGTGAGACGATCTCCGGTCTTTCGATGGCCGCCTTCACCGCATTGATCGCCTGGTCAGGACAATAAGGGCAGGTCGGACTGACGAAAACCTTGACTTCTCTCTTTGAACTAATCCTTTTGAGAACCTTCTGGGACTGCTCGCTCAGATTGCCAGTCCGGAAGCCGAGCAGCAGGATCATTCCGACCAGGGTCCTGGCTTCTTCTCCAAAGGGGACCCCAAGATAGCGAATTGAATATCGATCCGGATCGAAAATTAGTGTGGGTGAACTATTCACACCGTACTTCTTTGCTTCCTTCCCGTAGAGGTCGAACTCGCTGAGCTCTATTTTATCTGAGATTTTATTGAAGCTCTTAAGCAGGTCTCGCGCCGCCTGATTGAGAACATCGTTCTGGCCCTTTTCGGTAAAGAGCATCACAGGAACCTTGTTGGGGAGCGCATTGAATGCCACCCTGAGATTCTCCTCGACCTGGCTTCCCAAAAAGGGATCTTGCTGATTTTCAGGTCTCTTTTCCGGCATTTTTCCTCCTATTCGAATTTTGATACGTTCGAGTTTGCCCCCAATAATCCGCTAAATAGTCAAAATATAAGTAAACTCGCCCCACAGTGCCACGGGCTGGTCCAAAATTGTTGGTTTGACCTGGCCCCTCCAGCAATCTTATGAGACTATCCCCTTCCGAAGCAGGTCCACCTGATTTAGATTAAGAAAGCACCGCTTTATGCGGTTTTGATTTGCGTGGTGAGGATCGTTTCATTGACTACCCAGGCGCCAGCCCAACAGAAACGTTTTGCAAATGAGAAACCGGAACTGCAGGGATGCTTTTCGTCGCAGACTGAGAAATGCCTAGAACGTCAGCCCCACCCCACCCCCGATTCCGGCCTCTCTGCCCCTAAGGGACGTCTGGCCTCCCTGGACGCCTTTCGCGGCTTTACAATCGCATTGATGATACTCGTGAACAGCCCCGGGGATACCAAGGCCGTCTATGCACCTTTGAGCCACGCGGACTGGAACGGATGGACTTTTGCCGACACTGTCTTTCCATCCTTTCTTTTCATAGTTGGAGTTTCGCTCGTCTTCTCATTTGCCAAGCAAGAAGAGAAAGGCAAACCAAATTCGGCGTTTGTGGTCCGGCTCCTGAGACGGACTCTTATTCTGTTCGCGCTTGGGCTTTTTCTTAATGTTTTTCCAACATTCTACCTGTCAACGATCCGCATACCCGGAGTTCTGCAAAGAATTGCCCTCTGCTATTTTTTTGCTTCTCTGATTGTCCTGAAAGCGGATTTGAGAGGCTGCATCTTATGGCTTATCGGCCTGCTTGCCTCCTACTGGCTGATGATGCGGTTCATACCAGTGCCGGGGATCGGCGCCGGGGTGCTTGAGCCGGGAAAGAATTTCGCAGCCTGGGTCGATTCGCTTTTTCTGAGCGGGCACATGTGGTCATATTATAATGGTACATGGGACCCGGAAGGGATTGTGAGCACAATTCCCGCAATTGCCACCACTCTTTTTGGAGTGCTGACGGGACAATGGCTCAGTTCTTCTTTGCCCGAGCGCAGAAAAGTCGCCGGAATGGTATGCGCCGGCTTGGTTCTGCTCATCGCCGGTTACATACTCGATCGCTGGCTGCCGATAAACAAGAGCATATGGACGAGCACCTTCAGCATATTCATGGCGGGGATGGCTCTTGTTTGCCTGGCATTCTTTCACTGGTCGATCGATGTCGCAGATTTTTCTCGATGGGCTAAACCTTTTATTATACTCGGACTGAATCCTATCGCAGTATATGTGTTATCGGAAGTCTTCGATACCACGCTCAGGATCTTGAATCTGCCCATGGTCCTCGCACAAAATATAGACTGCCAATCATACGTGTTCAACAGCTTGTGTAGCCCTATTGCAAAATCGGAAACCGCTTCTTTGCTCTACGCGCTCCTGACTCTCCTGTTTATGTTTCTAATCGCATGGATTATGTGGCGAAAGCGGCTTTTTATAACGATTTAGCCCACATAATAGATCGACCGCCTCAACACCCGGGTAGTACCTGCACGTCCTCGTACTTCATAAGGTTTTCCAAGGGACTGCACTAAGCGGAAAAGTTGGAGGACTAGAAACTCACCCGCCACTTCGTTCCCTCGGGGGAGTCTTCAAGGTGGACATGTTTTGCCTCGAGTTCCAGCCGGATTCGGTCGGCTTCGGCAAAGTTTTTTTCCTGGCGGGCTTTATGGCGCAGGGCTATAAGGTCGTTCAGCTCCTTTTCGCTAATGCCGGTCGTTTTCAGCTTGAGCCTTCTCTGCTGGTCCAAAAAGACGCGCGGTTCAAGCATCAGCAGCCCCAGAGTATTGCATTGTTTCAACAGAGAATCTGACGCCTTTCTGGCGAGCTGCGCGGCGGGACCTTTAAGATTCCCACTTCCGAATTTGTCCAGAAAGCGTTGAAGATTTCTCTGGAGAACGAAAATATAGCCTATTGCCTGGGCAGTGTTGAAATCGTTGCTCATGGCTCCAGCAAACAATGTGGGGAGCGACTCCGCCTTTTCGTACAGCTCCGGGTCCTGCTTTCTCACGACCTCACCGGAATATTCGGCGCCATCCGATTTAGCCGCCTTTTGCTGCACGAACTCGATGGTGCCGTAGAGGCGATCGATTCCATGTTCGGCTTCTCTTAGGGCCTCATCCGAAAAATCCACTGGGCTTCTGTAATGCTTGCTGATGACAAAAAGCCTCAGCGATTCACTATGTACATACCGCAGCACATCGCGGATGGTAAAGAAGTTTCCGAGAGACTTGGACATCTTCTCGTTATTGACGTTGACAAAGCCGTTGTGTACCCAATAGCGCACGAAAGGCACATCAAAAGCCGTTTCGCTCTGCGCGATCTCGTTTTCGTGATGAGGAAAGACCAGGTCCTTCCCACCTCCGTGCACGTCTACGGTCAACCCCAAATACTTGGTCGCCATAGCCGAGCACTCGATATGCCAGCCCGGCCTCCCCGGCCCCCAAGGACTTTCCCAGGCCGGTTCTCCAGGCTTGCTTCCTTTCCAAAGCACAAAATCGAGCGGATTTATCTTGTTTTCGTCAACCTCGACCCTGGCGCCCGCCATCATGTCTTCTGTATCTCGCCCGGACAGCTTCCCGTAGCCAGGGAACCGGTCCACCCTGAAATAGACGTCTGTTCCGGCCTTGTACGCAGCGCCCTTTTCGACCAGCTTGCGGACGATTTCGATCATTTCAGGAATGTGCTCGGTTGCAAGAGGCTCAAGAGTGGGGCGCAGAAGGCCCAGGCTGTCCATATCTTCATAGAAGGTCCCTATGTACCGGTTGGCAATCGTACGGTAATCGGTCCCCTCTTCGGCTGCCCGCCGGATGATTTTATCGTCGATGTCTGTAAAGTTGCGAACGTAAGTAACCTGATAGCCGAGGCTCAAGAGAAACCGGTAAATAACGTCGAAGACAATGGCGGAACGGGCGTGTCCAATGTGGCATAAGTCATAAACGGTGATCCCGCACACGTACATTCGTATGCTGCCCGGTTCCAGAGAAACGAATTCCTCTTTTTTCCCAGTCAGGGTGTTATAGATATGCAAAGCCATTAACCGCCAATCCCCTTTTGAGCTATCCTCTGAGCAACCGAAGGAAGTTATTTATCATTTGCTGGATTTAATTTAAACCTTTACGGAGGTCCGAGCCACCGCCTTCTTATTGCTCCCCAGGTTCCTCGACGAGGGCGACCGCATATGCCGCAATCCCCTCCTCACGTCCGGCAAACCCCAAGGTCTCTGTCGTTTTTGCTTTGATATTGACACAGTCTGAGGTAAGCCCGATTTGGCCGGAAATTCTCTTGACCATTAGAGGTATGAAAGGAGATAGTCTTGGCCTCTGGGCCACAATTGTGGAGTCGATATTTCTCAGCCGAAACCCTCGCCCTGTTAGAAGAGCCGCCGTCCTGTGGAGTAGTATCATGCTGGATATGTCTTTGAATTCGGGACTGCTATCCGGAAAATGAGAACCTATGTCTCCCAAGGCGGCCGCACCGATCATGGCGTCGCAAATGGCGTGGAGCAAAACATCAGCATCCGAGTGGCCAAGAAGACCATGTTCGAATGGAATTTCAATCCCTCCGAGGATCAGCAGGCGCCCCGGAACGAGCCTGTGCACGTCATAGCCGAACCCAACCCGCATCAGAGCCCCCCTTTCCCGGTTCTTACGGAGAGAAACCATTCCGCCCACTGGAGGTCTTCCGGGGTTGTTACCTTTATGTTTGTGCGCTCACCATGCACAATGGATACGGGGACCCCCATGCGTTCGACAAAAGAGGCGTCATCGGTCCCGGTCCATCCTGCCGCGACCGCTTTTTCATAGGCGGCAACGACGATCTGCTTCCGGAAAACCTGGGGCGTCTGCACAAGCCAGATTTCATCTCGAGACAAAGTCTTCCGCACTACACCGTCACGGGCGTGTTTTACGGTGTCCGTTGAGGGAATGGCCGCTATGCAGGCGCCGAACGTCCTGGCGCCTTCCCACACCGATGTGATAAGGCCAGGACTTGCGAAAGGGCGCACAGCGTCATGAATCATCACCCAGTCACATTCGGCCGGAAGCTTTTTGAGTCCGTTATAGACGCTGTCCCTCCGCTCGGCGCCTCCCGTTGCTATTGAAACCTCTGGCACGCTCGAAGCTCGTTGGCGACTCCACCCGTATACAACCTCCCCGGCATCTGGAATATGCCCTTCGGCAACGATTAGAAAAATGATGGAGATAAAGGGCAGGTTTGCGAGCGCGCTCAAGGTATGAGCCAGTAACGGCTTTCCGGCCAACTGGATAAACTGCTTGGGTATGGCGCCCCCCATCCTGGTCCCGCTTCCCGCAGCGGGCACGATGACGCATGTCTTCCGCATGTTAACAAATAACCAGCGAGAAAAAATTAAAGGGACCCCGGAGCAGGGCATAAGCCGGGTTCTGTTCCCTGAACGCCCTAAGACAAACAGGGCATGATCATTCCTCTGGCCCCGCCGTTACCGGCGGGATCAAGCGACCAACCCGAGAGCATCGGACGGGCAGCCCTCAAACGCTCTCCTATTCGGTCTTGCTCCGAGTGGGGTT
>JBEKQE010000157.1:0-12001 GCA_049520035.1 Syntrophobacteraceae bacterium
GGATTCATATGTCCGCTCCACGGCCAATCCTCAGGGCGTGCAACCAGCCCCTTGCGAACAGCGTTGTCGAGAATATATTGGGCAATTGCGTACAAATCTTCTTCCGCGCGGACGATATGATCAGGGACACACGTCCCGTAAATGAATTGTAGCCTAGTCCCTTGTGGGCGCCGTGCAAGAGTTGCAGTTTAGCGGGTGCTGCCAAAATACCCACAAATAACGCCCACAAGGGGCTAAACTACACTTCCGGTCAGTCATCCAGTCATCCGCGATATTGGCCTTGTCCCAGTACTGTGAACATCACGGCAATGGATTCATATGTCCGCTCCACGGCCAATCCTCAGGGCGTGCAACCAGCCCCTTGCGAACAGCGTTGTCGAGAATATATTGGGCAATTGCGTACAAATCTTCTTCCGCGCGGACGATATGATCCGGTTCGTCGTTTTGCCTTTGTATCGATCTGTGAACTTGAGAACCGAAACGACCTCCATTTTAGGGCTAATCAGAAAATGGAGATGGTCGGGCATCAGAGAATAGGTGAATACTGCGCAGTTCTGCCGTTCCTGTTCCTCCCTCAAGACGTCCAGCACCAGTGTGTTCAGGCCATGGACCGCAAAGGGAGACTGGTTATTGTAGGCCCGGATGGTCATGAAGTATACATGATTTGCGCGAGTATAGAGCTCTGGAGCGAGCCGCTGATTCATCGGAGGGCAATAGGGTTTATCCCACGGCATGATTTTGTTTTCCACAAAAGACCGCCCACTATGCTACGGTTTACAAATTTGCAAAAGCTCCCCCCTTATCAACTCCATTGCCGAGAGCCGTTCAACGAGACGGGATTGGATTTGCGCGGCTTCTTTTTCTCCCCTGAGCCGCAGTTCAATTCCGCTTTCTATTGCCCGGGCTATTCCGTCGGCCACGGTGTCCATGTTGTCGATTATCCGGGACCGGAAACGGGATGCGCTGCGATTAAGCCTGTCCGTGAAGTCCGACCTGAGCCTTCCGGCCTGCATCTCTATCATTTCCAGCATGTGCCGTTTCCTTTTACCGAGAATCATTTTATTGGCGGTCCGCACGGCCCAGTCTCTCAGGCGCTGGAATTTCCACTTTCCGCTTATGTACCTGGGGACGATCTGCGTCAGGGAATCGGCCAGCATGTCAAGACCGACCGCATCGCCTCTCAGTTTGTAATGAAAAGAAGACCCTGAGGTCTGGAGCGACTCGGCTTCAACGGCCTCGAACGGGACCAAAAAGAGCTGGGAGGAAAAGTCGAGCAGCGAATCGGTCACCTTGTTTACCTTTGAGGCAAACCGGCCGCAAATCGAGTCAAATGAGTTCGAGAGCCGTTCATCTTCGAGATCGCGCCACGCCGTGAATTCCTCCTGGATTTTATCCAGAACGAACTTTTCAAGTGCGTCGTTGAGTTCCTTTAGGGAGAGGTCCTTTTTGGATTCGTAGAACAGGTTGAACTCCTCTTCCATCTCCGAGACCAGCCTGCCCTTCAGATCGGCGATCGCCTGGTCAAGCTCCCTTATGATGAGGCGCTCGATATCTGCGCTGAAAAGGGCGTCGAAAGAGAGCCTCTCCTCGATGAGTTCCTCTTTCTTCCTCTCAAAGGCGGCTACCTTCCGGCGGATCTGTTCGACCGGGGTCCCGAGCGACTTTAGCTCCAGTTGGGTCTCCAGTATTGCGCGGGAAAGGACCTTTTGGAGATTTTTTGAGACCGACTCGATCAGGACCTGGCCCTTCTCCTTTACCAAAAACCGGTCGAGCGCTTCAGAGAAATCGGGAAGCCCGCTGGCGGCAAGAGTTTCCGATGATTCGCCAAGCTTTGCCTGCAGCGCGAGTTTGGCGGAAATGGGAAATATCCTTATATCCGGCCCCATGATCTGTTCGATCGCCTGTTTGGCAAACAGCAGGGCGCTTCCGACCTCTTGCGCGGAGAGGTAGTCCGTCTTGTTCAAAAGAAAGAAGATCCTGCCCGCGTATTCGCGCACATCGTTCAGCAATTCGATTTCGGCGCTGCTCACGGGTTGGTCGACCGAGAGCAAAAAGAGGGCTGCGTCGGATTTTGGGAGGTAGCGGTATGCCACGTCGGTGTTGTTAACGTAGACCGACCCTACGCCCGGCGTGTCCACCAGCCGAACCCCGTCTTTGAGGTAGGGTGAGGGATAGAGGACAACGACCTCGGAGACCTCCTTCTCGTTTTTGGGGTTTCCGGTCTCGGTAACGTAATCGGGGAGGGATTCAACGGGGATATGGACTATTTTCCCATTTTTTAAAAAAACCTTCACGCCCATCGTTTCGCCGTAAACCACTATTGTTACAATGGAGGTCAGGGGAACGACTGAAACGGGAAGGATGTCCGCGCCGAGCAGAGCGTTTATCAGACAGGTTTTCCCGCGCTTGAACTGCCCTACGGCCACCAGGTTGAATGTGTTGGTCTCCAGCTTCTCCTTCCACTCCAGACAGGATTTCCGATCCGGGAGGCCCAGCTCGAGCATCCGTTCTATGACTTCGAAGATACGCTCTTTGCGATATTTGAAATCACCGATTCCCTCCCTCGGGCAGGAAATCGGTTCTGAAACGCCATACATAAAATCTCCGGTCAAAAATACCCGTCCGGCCGTATGGGCGGGGCAGGAATTGAGAAATATCTGATGGGCGGAGACAAAGGCACGATTGAACCAGGTTTGCATCAAAAGCGCTGATAAACTATAATAAACAATCCGTCAATCGCAAGGCAAAACTCAAATACTGTATGCTGGATTTGCATCACCCGTCACGAGGTATTTCGGCATGTTGAAGCAAGTCGTTCCTGCCGGTATGGAAAGCCGGATTGCGTTTCTGCCGGCCCTTTTTATTTTCATTGCACTTTGTTTTAATCCAGGAGCAGCACATTCGGCTGAAGACATTTACGGCGGTCTAAAGCAAAAGCTGGTGCAGGACGGTTTTTCGCGTCAACAGGTCGCCAATGCCTTCCAATGCGCCCCGCCTCCGATGTTCAGGCTCGTCTCCCGGACAATGAAAATCCGGGAAGGCGAGGTGAACTACGACCATTTCCTGGCGCCCTCGGAAATAGCTGACGCACGGCAGTTCATAGCCGATCACCGGAATTGTTTCCGGAGGGCGCAAGCCGCATATGGCGTCGAGCCCGAAATCATTGCGGCGATTCTTCTGGTTGAAACCCATTTCGGATCATATACCGGAAAGACCCCAACGCTCGCGATCCTTTCGACCTTTGCCGTAATGAATCTGAAATCCAATCGCGACAAGGTCTGGAAGCTGCTTTCACCGCAGGACCGCCAAAAGTGGGGGCGCGAGGCCTTCGACATGAAGCTGATTGACCGCTCCGGTTGGGCCTACAGGGAGTTGTCGGCCCTGATGGAGTTGAAAAATACGCACGGGATTCAGCCAGGATCGCTCAAGGGGTCTGTAATGGGCGCAATCGGCTTGCCGCAGTTTCTACCGAGCAGCCTTGTAAAGTTCGGCGCCGACGGGAACGGCGATGGGCGCATAGATCTCTACAACGCTGAGGACGCAATTTTCAGTACGGCCAATTATCTTCGGGGCCACGGGTGGTGTGAGGCAAAATTTGCTTCCGACAGGGAAGCCGTAATCTGGGACTATAACCACAGCAAGGCATACGTTCGCATAGTTCTGGGAATAGCCGAAAGGATCAGGGGGGAGGCGATGTGAAAACATTATCTACAGCTTGTAGCCAATCTTTCGGAGCAGGTCCTTGCGCCAGTTGATTTCAGCTTCGTCTTCCACGCCCCTGGTTACAAAACCGTCCACAACCCCCAGGACACCGCGGCCCAACTCCGTTTCTGCGAGAATGACCTCGGTTGGGTTGGCCGTGGCGCAGAATATTCGGCACACCTCAGGGACCATTTTGATTGTGTTCAAAACGTTTACCGGATAAAAGCCGGGCCCGAGAAAAACGATGAAGCTATGACCGGCGGAAATAGCTCGTGCGTTTTTGCGGGCAAGTTCGATCATGTCCGGGTCGGTCCCCGACCATCGGACCAGGCATTTGCCGGAGGCTTCGCAGAAGGCCATACCAAACCTGATGCCAGGCACAGTAGACACCAGGCTTTCGTGGATGTCCTCCACGCTTTTTATGAAATGAGTCTGGCCAAAAATGAAGTTGATCTCTTCCGGTTTTTCGATCCTCACAGAAATGAGTTGCATCATCGGCTCCCTTTCGGAATGAAATTGCTGCCCTGTTGTACTGACTCCTGATTTCTCCGGCCTCGACGAGATCTTAAGGCATAAGAAAGCAGGGGCGACACACCCCGCTCTTTGTTACTTACCCTGTCTTCCTTAACATCCGAGGGCAACATGAATGAACGGCTGAAAGAGCCGAACTGCCGCTCTTCAGGCATCAGTTCTCCGCGATCTTTCATCATAGAGGGCATCAACTCGAGGAAGACCCTGGAGGGCATAAGCTCATTAAAGAGCCTGTCAGCCCAGCTCAGGGCAACAGGAACATTCCCCGACGGCCTCTCTCGTCGATGAACTGATATTTCAGCCATAAATACGCTCCTTTAAATTATTTGAGTATAATCTTCAACCGAAGAAGTTTTGAAAAAATAAATTTTAAGCAGCAAAGATTATACTCGGTTTGTTTGAGGTGTTTTCACCTTTCTATATAACCTAACCGGACCACTCCCGTTGTCAAGGGACCGTAAAGCCTCATAAAAACATCTTTGTTGAGCTTCCCGATATCCGATCCGATCTCTTGCGATAAGAGACAATAGCCATGATTTTACCGCGTTTTGATATTTTTCCCCGTGAAGTGGGAAATCCAATTATAATCCGGCGCAATCAAGAACTGAGAGTTAACGGATCAATTCCGGTGGGAAGATGGATGATCCGCCTCATTTCGCCCTTGGTAGAGGTCTATCGCACACAGCAAGATCTCGAACGGCACACTATAAGGCTTGGCGGGACAAGGTGGGAGCCATGACGGCCGAACTGCGCAAGAGTTTCTGATACTCGAACGTGTTCCCAGATGAAAAAGGACGGGGCTGATGGGCATGAACTTCGAATTTGCGACCGCAAATCGTATTCTTTTTGGTCCCGGCAGCCTGCGCGAGGTTGCTTCCATTGCTGTCCAACTGGGGAATCGGGCACTGCTGGTAACCGGCCGCTCCCCGGATCGGGCGTCCCCGTTGATTCATCAACTTGAGTCCAAGGGAGTGTCAGTCTTTACTTTTAATGTAACAGGCGAGCCAACCATCGAAACAGTGCAAACCGGCGCGAGTATGGCAAGGGAACACAGTTGCAGACTTGTTATCGGGTTTGGCGGCGGGAGCATCATAGATACGGGAAAAACTATAGCAGCCGTTTTGGCCAATAAGGGTGATTTGTACGACTATCTTGAACTCATTGGAAAGGGGCGCCCGCTGGCCAAACCATCGCTGCCCTGCATCGCAATACCGACTACGGCCGGTACGGGCTCGGAAGCCACGCGCAACGCAGTGCTCAGGGCTGTTGAGCATCGGATAAAAGTGAGCCTCAGAAGCCCGTATATGTTGCCGCGTGTGGCAGTGGTCGATCCCGACCTGACCCGTTCGCTAACGCCACCCGTTACTGCCGCCACAGGACTTGATGCACTCACCCAGCTTATTGAACCTTATGTGTGCAACAACCCCAACCCTCTGACAGATGCGCTTTGCCGCGAGGGAATTCGGCGAGTGTCCAGGAGTCTTCGCCGGGCGTACTACGATGGTAATGACATTGAAGCGCGTACAGACATGTCTCTTGCGAGCCTTTTTTCAGGCATAGCCCTTGCGAATGCAAGGCTTGGAGCAGTGCATGGACTGGCAGGTCCCTTGGGCGGGCTGCTTCTGGCTCCTCATGGTGCAATTTGCGCGAGACTTCTTCCTATCGTTATGAAAGCCAACCTGAAATCATTGGAAGAAAAGGCGCCGAATTCACCGGTATTGGTCAGATTTTCAGAGATAGCACGGCTAATGACAGGAAAGGGAACCTCGAACCCTGCAGATGGGGTCGGCTGGTTACAGTCTTTGTGTGAAGAACTCGACATTCCATCACTGTCTCAATACGGGCTTAGTCGGCAAATGATCCCGGCTATCTCTGCGCAAGCCCTGAAGACGAGCAGCATGAAAGGTAATCCTATTGAGCTGAGGGAGTCGGAGCTATCGAACATTCTTGAACAAGCACTGTAAAGAGTTCCAGCTCAGTTCTTCAGAAATTTACCTTGTCGCTTCCTTTGAGATGCAGGATATCTCTTGCCTCGTTGGGTGTGGCTGGTTCTATTCCAAGCTCGCGGGCTATGCGCGCGATCTTGGCGACCTGCTCCGCATTACTCTTCGCCATCCTGCCTTTCTCGAGATAAAGGTTATCCTCAAGACCTACACGGACATTCCCGCCTATAAGCAGGGACTGCGTGCAAATGGGGAACTGGGCGCGTCCGGCAACGCAGACGGAAAACTCGAAATCCCCGATCATCTTGTTTGCATAATCTACAAGAAACAGCAGATTCTCCGAACTCGGCGTGATGCCGCCAAGGACGCCCATTACGAACTGGATGTAAACCGGCTTCTTGACATACCCCGCCTGGATCATGAAGGCCACGTTGTTCACCATGCCTGCGTCGTAAATCTCGAACTCAGGTTTGGTACCCGTCTCATTGAACTTCGCACAGTATTCCTTCATGGACTTGAAGGTATTGGCGAAAATAAAATCCTCCGTCATGCCGAGATACTGTTTCTCCCATTCAAACTTCCACTCCTTGTATCTCGGAATCACTGGAAAGAGGGCGAAGTTTATGGAGCCGGCGTTGAACGATGCAAGTTCCGGCTTGTAAAGGGTCACCGGTGCGACGCGCTGCTCCGTCGTCATTCCCAGCCCCCCACCCGTCGTAATACAGATGACTATGTCGCAGCGGCCCTTGATTTTCGTGATTATTTCCTTCATGAGATTCACGTCCGGGACCGGCATCCCCGTCTCGGGATTCCGGGCGTGGACATGGCACACTGACGCCCCTGCTTCACGGGCCCTCACAGCCTCATCGGCAATCTGCCCGGGCGTGATGGGAAGATGATCGGACATCGTCGGGGTGTGAATGCTCCCCGTTATGGCCGCCGTTATGATGGCTTTCTCTTTCATATGCTTTCGCCTTGTGACAGTTTTATTTTTTCGGATTCAAAAAGTCCGGGTGGAGAAATTCCGGGTAGGGCATCGGGCGGCTTGTCTTTTGGATCTTTCGAATCGCTATAATAAACCATTTCGATATTATAGACCGTATCCAGACCAACTGAATCCATGAGGCCAAAAGGCCCGACCTTCATGACGGTGAAGATGCGCCATGCCCGGTCGATGTCCCGGAAATCGGCGACGTCATTTGCCCATATATGGAGGGTTTGTTTCTTTATTGCCCGCCAGACGCTGTTGAAGCAGAAACCCAGCATCTCCTTCTTAACCCTCAACGGCACAACACCCAGAGAACGAATCCATTCCTCACCTTTCTGCATGACATCAGGAAGAGTTTTTGTCCCTGCCATGAGATCCGCCATGTTCATTCCCTGGAGCGGCAGATAGAAGTGGGTGTTTATGCATCGTTCCGGCCTGCCGCTGCTCTGTCCCATCCTCGATACTGGAAGAGAGGAGCTGTTTGTGGCAAATATCGTCTTGGCAGGCGCGTTTTCATTCATGAGTTTGAATACCTTGCACTTTGTTTCCACGTCTTCCGTTATAGCCTCGACTACCAGATCGGCATCCTTGAGCGCATCGGCAATTCTGGTTGTAAAGGTGATTCGACCCCTGCATTTTGCCCAATCGTCCCAGGGGTGAAGGGATTCACAACCTTTGCCTTCAAATCCGCAAACAGTTTGTCGTATGTTTCATCGAAGGCGCCTTCCCTGGTATCGTATACGCTGACTTTGTAGCCGGCATATGCCGACAGCATGGCGATCTGCGTACCCAGAACGCCTGTACCGACGACTGCTACATGTTCAAATGGCTTTTTCATAAATCCTCCTTTCCAACCACGGATAGTCTATGCGTCATATATTATACGGTCAACAGGAATCTCACAATAACAGGCTTATTCCAGGTGGATTGAGCCAAGATCGACCTGATACGCGGAGGGCCAGGCTGATGGCAAAATCTTCTTACGTAATCGGCCCTGCCACGAAAAGGGTTAGGAGAATTTCACCTTATGAACGCAGGAGAATTTCACAGGCTGGAAGTCCTCGCCCAGCGAGGTTTCTTTTCGGATTTCTTGCCCCTGGGGAAAGGGATTTTTCGTTCTGGCAAGGACATCGATATCCCCTCTTTCCTAAAAGGGGCGCCAGGGGGATTTTGCGAGGAGGAGTACGGAATCTGTTCATTCCTCCTACCGCCTTTAGGCGCAAGGGGTGCCAAGCCTGCCAATGGGGTCCCCGGACCTGATCCGGGGGCGAAAACGGACTATTTTGACGTCAAAAAATCCGGACTGAGAGCAGAATAAGGAAAACGCAGAGGAAGAGCCGCCCGAAGGCCGAGGCCGTTGGACACTGCGCCTGCTGGCCGACAGAGCGGTGGAGCTTGATTTAGTCGACTCGATTTCTCATGAGGGCGTACGAAAGCTCCAAAAAAACGAAATTGAAACCGCACCTGAAAAAAAGTTGGTGCATTGGCCGAATAACCCCGGAATTTGTGTGGCACGTGGAAGATGCGCTCCACCAAAAGCAAGTCTATGCATTGGTCGAGGAGCGCAACAGAATCGAAGCTACCGTCAATTGGAGCTTTACCAGAACTAATGCACGGCAAAATCTGGAAAGGCGCTATCCAACCATAACGAATTAAGTTGACAATGCACTAGTTGAAAATTTCTAATCCGTCCCGCATTCAAAACAAGCCGGGGAGAAATCGCGCCGTCTTTGCGGCATAGTCGGCATACTCCGGGAAGGCAGCGGTCAGCAGCTTTTCTTCCTGGAGAGACCTGTAGACCTGACAGCCGACCAGCAGCAAAAAAACAAGAATTTTAGGAATGGTGACACGCGCCAGGATCAACCCGAGCAAAGCTGTAATTTCTCCAACATAGATGGGGTGCCGCACAAGCCGATATGGCCCGCGCACGACCAGCTTGCGGACCTGGGGGATGATGCTCCAGCTTTTCCCCAGCGTGCCGAGCGCCACCAGGGTAAATGCCATGCCGGACACTGCGATGACACTCGAAATAGCCAGGATAGCCGGGCGGGGAAAATGGGCCGCGCCGGCCGGACCCCCGAGAACGGGAATGAGAAAGGGAAGAAAAGTTGCCGTCACGCCGATCAGCTTTGCAAGAAAAGATCGGGTGGTCGCGCTCGCCCTGTCCCTCATCAAGTAAAGCGCAACGACCAGAACGTAGAAAGCCGCTACCAGCAGATAGTGGGCCAGGGCGAGGCACTTCAGGGCGTTAAAGGGAAAGAATGCCTTTAGGTTTTTTTGTACGGCCAGAATGTTGATGACCATAAAATAGCCGAAAAACGCAACGGCCACCGGTCTGCCCAAATCGATGCGTAATGATTTAATGGACGTCTTCATTCTATATGTAACCTCAAGTGGAATAATGCATAAAGTTGGGTGCGCTGCATCCGAGCCGCATTTTGGGGCTGGATTATGCCCTGAAAAACTTTTGGCACGGCCCCGAAGCCCGCAAAATCATACTGTTTCCCTATCGAACATTCAAGTGAGATGTCAATGAGACCGGTTTTTGCATTTTCAGGACACACTCATTCCCCGGAGTTGATGCGCTCGATCCCGCGCCCTGGCGTATTCGATGACGCTCAGGCGAAAACTCCACGCTCCGCGAGGTGGGCTGGTATATGGCTCTCTGCATATCGTTATTACCGCCATTGTTTTTCCGTAAATTAAATAATGAGTTGGCAGACTATACCTTCAGCAAACAGAGGAAAGAAAGGACAAACAAGAACTTTGCGAGCTTTGGCAGCCCGGTGTGTGTGAGGAACTCGACATTCCATCACTGTCTCAACACCGGCTTAGTCAGCAAATGTTCCCGGCTGTCGCTGCGCAAGCCAGGAAGGCGAGCAGCATGAAAGGGAGCCCGATTGAGCTGAGGGAGCCGAAGCTAGTGAACATTTGAGTTTGCTGAGTGCGGGGAAATTAATTTCATTTCACACTAATTTTTTTTAGAATTCTAACTTTAAGGCATTATTCGATAAAACGTATTAATTGGCCTCTTTGGTCCGTCTTTTTGCGCAATTCTGTATTCCTTGCAGTTGACAGGTGGAAAGGCAGAATTTAAGTTCCAACTAACAAAGTTTGGAACGATGTACTAAGGTTATAGAGGAAAATAAAAACTAACAGAATGGCCATTTGGACTCTAAGGAGATTAAAATGAATAAAAAACTGATTCTCGGATTAGCCTTGGCGGTGGTGCTCGTCAGTGGTTCCTTGTTCAGCGCACAGGCAGAGTGTAACTTTTGTCTGCCCCACTTCAGCTTACCCACATGCTTCTCTTGTGCTGCAGACAGGGAGCCGGCAAGAGACAGAGATTGCGCCGGCAATTTGATCACTCCGTATGATATGACCGGCGTAGCTGCTGGGGGGTAAGGAAGGGTCCTCGCCAGGTCGGCGTGGATAAGTGTCTTTGACGATTTTGTTCGAAACCCCGTAACCGGGGCTACAGAAGGCGCAAGGGCACCCGACCCCACGGTATCCCGGCGGTAACAGCGCACTGTCAAGCAAAAAAAGCAGACCCCCTGGGTGAAAGTGCCCAGGGGGTCGGCTTTTTTTAAATTTCCTGTGGATCTAATTGCACTTATTTCCCAAGCGGACACAGATTCCCAAGCGGAATTACGAGGCGGGCGTTAAACCATTCGCCGCCGACATCGTTCTTGGTCATAAGGTCCCAGTTGTACATAAGCATCAGACTGCACGGGCCGAAGTTGTAACCGAGGATCGGGCCCATGGTATAGTTTGTTACCCTGGAGCCGGGAACGGATGAGCCGTATTGCTTATCGGCGCCTATCTGATTTTCCTGAGCTGCGCCTAGACCAAACGTCCATTTCTTCCAGGTATAAGTGATGGTGTAATCGATCATTATCTCGTCAGCGCTTTGGTAGTCGGTGGTGGTGTCCTTAGTGCATATATCGTACATGAAATCGGCGCTGATGTTCCAACCGGCGTGGAGCCAGCTTATTCCAATTTCCGGCACAAAGTCATAGCGCCCGTTGCCGGATTCAGCGTAAATGCCGCCGTCAGGCTGGAAGCGTTGCCCTTTTACTCTATTCTCCGGCGAGGTTGTAGCATCGTCAAAAGAAACCGCAAATGCGCCCTTTACGCGGAAATCACAGGGGAGTTTCCACGACAAAATGAGCGGAACAAGAATAGTGTTATATGCGCCAAGCTGAGCGCCGCCATTCCACTGATTAAGGCCGGGAACGCCGGACGCGCCGCCCTGGTTCTGTATTCTCAAATTCACGTAGTCGAACGGCTGAGCTATGGCAACGGCATAGTCGGCGCACAGAAACTTGAGTCCCGTGGACCACAGCAGGACGGGAACATCGACGTAGCCGAAAAGCTGCACAGTGGTCTCTGAGTGTCCAAGGGAGTCAAAACCATGGTAGGTCGGCGCAAAATAGGAGTTGTTAACGAAATAAAAGCCCTGAGGCGGCAAGGCGCCGGCGGCCAATCCTTCGTCTACGCCACGCAGGTGCCAATCCCACAGTTCCTCTGCGTAGGCGGGGGCAACCACCATCACCATTGCCATGCATACACACAATGCCAAAAGAATTTTCTTCATCTCTTCCCCCTCGAATTGCAAAAAAGTTAACAATCTTCAAAACAGACCCAGTGAATCGGACCCCTCCAACTGGTTCTGCTTTGAGCCCCGATGCGGGCGGCCTCGTTTCTACCACCTCCTTTCAGCCCCGGTATTAGCCAGACTCCTGTAAAATCGAAGGCCGCCTCGTGAAGATTGCCTTCGAGCATGAGCCAAACTAAGATGCGAAACGGCAACGAGCCAAATCCAAAGCGCTGCCCC
>JBEKQE010000158.1:0-11684 GCA_049520035.1 Syntrophobacteraceae bacterium
GATATGCTGCTTGTCGGCGACTCGCTTGCGATGGTCGTTTTGGGCCAGGAGGACACCCTTTCAGTCGGAATGACTGAAATGCTCCATCACACCCTGGCGGTCAGCAGGGGGGCAAACCGGGCTATAGTAATCGGCGATATGCCTTTCATGTCCTATCAGGCGAGCGTGGAACAGGCGCTCATAAATGCCGGCCGTTTTATGAAGGAAGCCAGGGCGAGCGCTGTAAAACTGGAAGGGGGAGCAAGGGTCATCCCGCAGGTAAGGGCAATGGTGGAAGCCGGGATTCCGGTTCAGGGCCATCTTGGTCTGACCCCCCAGAGCGCAGCCCAATTCGGAGGTTTCAAGGTACAGGGGAAAACCGCCGAAGCCGCCAAGGTGCTGATCGAAGACGCCCAGGCGCTGGCTGCAGCCGGATGTTTCAGCATAGTCCTCGAGGCCATTCCTTCCTCAATCGCCGAGATGGTCACCGAGGCCGTGCCGGTGCCCACTATCGGCATCGGGGCGGGGCCGTCCTGCGATGGGCAGGTGCTCGTTATTCATGATGTGCTGGGGCTTTTCGACAGGTTTGTACCTCGCTTCGTAAAAAAATACGCAAAGCTTGACGAAGTGATTATAGAAGCCCTGATCAAATACAGGGAAGAGGTGGAGCAGGGCATTTTCCCGGGACCCGAGCATGGGTTCATGATCGACGAACAGGAAGTAAAGAAGCTGGAAAAAACCTAATTACCAAATACAGTCCTTTCCCTGCGGGATTACTGTCTATACCTGATTTAAAAAACCGAATCATCGAGTTAGATTATTGTCTAGTTATCCCGTCCCCAAACCCCGTTTTCTTTTTTGTGATCCTTAACCCGGGAGCCAGGTCCCCCAACCTGGCTCTTTTTTTGTGGCCCTTGACGGGACTCAAGATCTGAAAGGAGACCTCATGAAGGTCATTCTCACGATTATTGTCTTTCTGGCTGTGGCCGCCGGCGCCGGCGCCGTATCCGTCTGGTTCGGGTTCTTTAATGTCTCCGCCCGTGTCCCCCACTGGGACATCACGGTTGAAGCCATTGAGGTTTTGCGCGACCGGTCGATTATCGTCAACAGCCGTGACATCAGAACGCCTCCCATGGCGGACCCGGCGCTGGCGCCGAAAGGGGCCGCATTATATAACGAAGCTTGCATTCCTTGCCACGGGGCCCCGGGGATTTTGGCCCGTGCCTTTTCTCAGGGTCTTTACCCAGCCCCGGCAAACCTGCTTTCGGGACCCATACAGAACGAATGGGAAGACACACAACTGTACTGGATTGTGGAAAATGGCCTCAAACTAACCGGAATGCCCGCTTTCGGGTCAAGTTACGAGAAAGACGAAATAGCAGCCGTGATCGCTTTCGTACGGCGGCTCCCCAAAATTTCTCCCGGCGAGTACGAGCGGATGGCTGGATCGAGTAAAGAGTGAAGAGTGAAGAGTGAAAACTTCTAACTTCACCCTTCACACTTCAGGCTACGCTGGGCGCCGGCTACTTTTCCCGTTTGACGCTCTCAATAACCACGGGTTTTACCGGCACATTCTGAAACGATCCGGAATTTGCGGTTGCAACGCCCTTTATCTTGTCCACGACGTCCATCCCGTCAATAACCTTGCCGAAGACAGCGTAGCCGAAACCGGCGGATGAACTGTCCCTGTGGTTAAGGGAAGCATTATCCACGACATTTATGAAGAATTGCCCCGTCGCGCTGTCAACGACCATTGTTCTCGCCATTGCAATAGTGCCGCGGTCGTTCTTAAGCTCCGCGCTCGCTTCATTCTTGACAGGGGCATGGGTTGGCTTCTGATTCATATCCGGCGTAAAGCCGCCTCCCTGGATCATGAAATTGCCTATGACCCGATGGAAGATCGTGCCGTCGTAGAATCCCTCATCCACGTACTGCAGGAAGTTTTTCACTGTTTCAGGGGCTTTGCCGGGCCAGAGTTCGATCCTGATCAGGCCCAGGGACGTCTTCATCAAGACGACCGGATTTGCGGGCTGTGCCTTTTCTTCCGGGCCGGCCGCCGAGGAAAAGCTGTGCAATATCAGCGAGCAGCAAGAGATGAGGACCACCAAAAATGTGTACTTCAAATAAGCCATTTTCTACTCCTTTAGATAAATGTTAAACACCGACACGCATTTAGTCCGCATTTCCCAACAAAGCGGACCGCCGCTGAGAGCGTTTGAGTCCAGGGGCGGTCATTGACATTAAAGCCGCTTTTTAACATATTGAACTTCTGAAATAAAATATAGGGTTCCCAGAGTCGGGTTGGGGAAATTTAATGACAAAAAAGCGGCGTACAAGGGGCAGGGCTTCCGATTATCTCATGGCAGCGGCCGAGCAGTTCGACTCGGCAGACCAAATTGCCGAAATCAGCAAATACGGGGCCGGAAACATAAACGATACGTATCTTGTGTCCACCAGCTCGGATCGGGGAAAATATTTCATTCTTCAGCGCATAAACCGGCGTGTATTTAGCAAGCCCGAATTAATAATGCAAAACCTTCGCGCTTTCTCCGAGCACGTTTCAGAGCGCCTGAGGCGCAATCCGCCGGCCGCCCGCCGCTGGGAAATGCCGCGCCTGCTGCTGACAGCCTATTCCCAAGATCACTGGATCGACCCCGGCGGTTCTTTCTGGCGCGCGATCAGCTTCATAGAGAACTCGGAATCGTTCGATTCGGTCATCAACCTCAAGCATGCAGCCGAGGTCGGGTTTGCCATAGGGCTTTTCCACACCCTTGTGAGCGACCTGCCTGCAAACAGGCTCAAGGACACGCTGGAAGGCTTTCACATCACCCCGATCTATTTAGAGCGCTATCTGGCGGTGCTCGAAAAACGCTGCGCCCACGCATCCCCCGATGCGGCCTATTGCATGGATTTCATAGACAGGCGCAAAGAGTTCGCGCCTATTCTGGAAAAGGCCAAGGCGGACGGGAGATTGCCGCTCCGGATAATTCACGGCGACCCTAAAGTGAGCAATGTAATGATCGATACCAGGACGGGGCTGGCCGTCAGCATCGTTGACCTGGATACCGTCAAGCCCGGCCTGGTTCATTATGATATCGGCGACAGCCTGCGTTCATGCTGCAATCCGCTTGGAGAAGACCCCGGCAAGGCCGATGAAGTCCGTTTCGAACCTGAACTATGTCAGGCGTTGCTCAGGGGCTATTTTTCGGTGGCCAAAGGCTTTTTCACCGAATACGACCGTGAATTCATCTACGATTCTATCCGCCTGCTGGCCTACGAGCTGGGAGTGAGGTTTTTTTGCGACTACCTGGAGGGGGATGTTTATTTCAAGGTGAGGGACCGGCGGCAGAACCTCCGAAGAGCGCTGGTCCAGTTCCGCCTTGTTGAAAGTATCGAGTCGCAGGCTCAAGCTCTGCGCGCGATTATCAGAGAGGCAGTGAGCAGTGAATAGTTAACAATAATTCCTTTTGGTTCTATCGCTTCGCAACGAGCAGTGGATGGCGGAAGTATTCTCATAACCTTGCGTCCAGTCCCCTTCCGATCCTTTTTCTGTTAATCCTGTTAATCCCCTTGATCCTGTCCAAAAATTCCGTTTCAACCGGCTGACGTGCAGCTCTGGGTGTGGAGGTGGTAAAGGCGGAGCCTGTTTGACTCCGCCTTTAAGTTTGCGATTACTCAGAGCATGGATTAAATTGATATCCCTCCCCCATGTTCTGACTACTTACAGATTTTTCAGGCCGTTTTTGCTTGCGGCGTTGCGGCCTTTCCGCCGCTCATCGCGAAAAACCTGTACACCCATATCTGGTAGGCAATTACTATGGGCACGAACACCAGGGCTACTCCGAGCATGATTTTCAATGTCAGGGGACTCGATGACGAGTTGAACGCGCTCAGGCTGAATGCCGGGTCGATGCTGGATATGAGCAGATCGGGGTACATTCCGCCGACCCCGAAAAGCGTAACCATGACGATGAAGACCGCTGAGGAGAACCAGGCTTTGAGCCACTGCGCCCGCCGGATAAAGAGCAGTATCCCGAACAGCGCGCCAACAGCCGCAAGGGGGATGACGAACAGGGCAGGAACTTTCAGATAATTGTCATACAGGCGCGTTGAGATATAAGTAGCCCCCAGGAACACGACCGCCACCACTGCAAGCGCAAACCAGAGATTGCCCGCCAGCTTTCCGGCGCGATTTTTGAGGGCCCCCTCGGACTTGATCGCGAGCCAGAGAGACCCGTGCACCATGAAGATCAGGGTGAACAGGACCCCTCCCATGAGCCCGTAGGGGTTGAGAAGCGAAAAAAGGGACCCCTGATAGATTCCGCCTTTATCAATCAGAATACCGCGAAACAGATTGGCGAAAGCCACGCCGAACAGCAAGGCCGGACCGAAGTTTCCTATCCACAGGAGGGCGTCCCAGAAGCTTTTCCAGCCCCCTGAAGCAAATCTGGACCTGAACTCCATCGCGACACCGCGCACGATGAGGCAAAACAGGATCAGCAGAAGGGCGGAATAGAGGCTGCTGAACATCACTGCGTAGGTTTTCGGGAAGGCGGCGAAAGTAACCCCGCCTGCGGTTATCAGCCAGACCTCGTTCCCGTTCCAGTAAGGCGCCATGCTGTTGTAAACGGTGCGTTTCTCGTTTTCATTCTTTGCAACGAATGGGGCCAAGGTTCCAATCCCGAGATCGAAGCCGTCCAGGACGAAATAGACGGCCCACAGAATTCCCCAGAGAGCAAACCAGATTGTCTCAAGCATATCCCACCTCCTCATCGTCCACTTCGAGCAGGGCCGTTTCATCTACGGGCCCTTTCCTTGCATGGCTCCACATCAGGTAGTAAGCCACTATTCCCAGGAAGGTGTAGACGAGCACGAAGGCCCCAAAAGAGATCGCCACCTGGGAGGCTGCAATCGGAGATACTGCATTCGAGGTCTTCATCATCCCGTATACCACCCAGGGCTGCCTCCCCACCTCGGCGAGCATCCAACCAAACTCACTGGCCACATAGGGCAGGGGAATACAATAGAGGAACACCTTGAGCAGGTTCGGCCGCTCCTCGACCGTGTTGCGCCTGAGCCATCCGATGATTGCCATTACAAGGAAAAAGAACCCGAGCATCATCATTACCCGGAAGGAGACAAACGCAAAGGTTACCGGAGGCCTTTCCGAGGGCGCAAAAGCTTTCAGACCCTTCACTTCCGCCGAGAAATCATGGTATGCCAGCATGCTCAAAGCGCCGGGAATTGCGCCGAATTCGACCAGATTGCGTTCGTGATCCGGATCGGGAATGACGAACAAGTACTGCGGGGCGGATTTTTTTGTCTCCCAGAGCGACTCCATGGCCGCGAGCTTTGTGGGCTGTATTTTAGCGACCTCCCCGCCGTGCATATGGCCCTGCACGACCTCAACGATCGTAAAAATCAGGGCGAGTGAAACGGCCAGCCGAAACGATTTCTTAAAAAAGGAAATGTGCTGCTTCCTTAGTAAATGCCAGGCGCTGACGCCCATCACGAAAAAGGCTGAAAGGATATAGGCGGCCGAGATCGTATGGACTATAGTATGCCATGCAAACGGCTGGATAATGACGGCAATTAGACTGTCAAGCTCGGCCCGGCCGTTTCTAATGACGAAGCCTACCGGGTGCTGCATCCACGAGTTGGCGATCAGAATCCATAGCGCCGAAAGGTTCGAGGAGAGCGCCACCAGCCAGATGACTACCGCGTGCGCCTTCGGCGAGAGCCGCTTCCATCCGAAAGCCCATACCGCGATAAAAGTGGATTCCAGAAAGAAAGCCACGGTTGCTTCAATTGCCAGGAGCGAACCGAAAATATCGCCAACGTACTCCGAGTAGCGTGACCAGTTTGTCCCGAACTGGAACTCGAGCGTTATGCCGGTAACTACCCCGATGGCGAAATTGATCAGGAAAATCTTGCCCCAGAAGCGGGCCATGTTTCTGTACTCTTTGTTTCCCGTCCTGACGTAGTTCGTCTCCATTATCGCCAGCAGGACGGAAAGCCCGAGCGTAAGCGGCACGAACAGGAAATGGAAAAATGTCGCCGCTGCAAACTGGAGTCTGGATAGCATAAGGGTGTCCATATGAAGTCTCCTTTGAGTGCAACTTCCTGCTAGTCCGTCTTCGAAAAAACGCCGGCTGTGGATCCGCAAACCGGGCAGGCGTCCGGCGGCCCATCTGCGCAGGTGTGCCCGCAAACCGAACAGACGTAATAATCAGTCTCTTTGAGGGCCCCCATTTGATCGAGGGCCTGCTGATAAAGCAACGCATGCTGAATCTCTACGGAATTGGCATACGCAAAGCTTCTTCGGGCCGCATCATGCCCTTCTTCCTCCGCTTGTCTGATCATTGGGGGATACATCTCAGTGAATTCAAATGTCTCACCCGCTAAGGCCGCCTTGAGGTTTTCCTCCGTGGTCCCGATGTTCCCCAAGGCCCGGAGATGTGCGAGGGCATGCACGGTTTCGGCCTCGGCGGCAGCCCGGAAAAGCCTCGCAGCCTGGGGGTATCCTTCCTTTTCCGCCTGCTTTGCGAAGGCCAGATACTTACGGTTCGCCTGGGATTCGCCCGCAAAGGCCTGCAGCAAATTCATCTCTGTTTGAGAACTGTTTTTGGATTGCATTTTGATCTCCTTTGTTCATCCTCATCTGTCCGTGGTTCTGTCCGGCATCCGCATCCGCCGTCCTGCTTCGGTATAGCGGCCCTGCTCATGACGGACTTCTTTTCTACCGGCCACAGGCCTCTCCTGATATGGTCTTCCTTCTCCTGCTCGGCAATCTTTCTGATCTTGTATGCCGCGTCCCGCAGGAGTCCGTACAGGACCCCGCAGCCGACATCTTTCCTGGCCCCGTCACCCAGATCGGCCAGTTCGACCATCATTTCGGTCAACTGGAGTGTCCTTCCAAGCATCTCATTGCATGTATTCATGGTTATCCCTCGAAAGCCAGGTTCGTATCCTCCTAATGGCAACAAGCGCACCAAGTGCGCGCGCATCCAGATAATTAAAATTACTATGTGATTTCAAATACTTATTCGGCATGGAAATTTTGCCGGGCGAGGATCGGCATTAAAAACGAGACACTTTTGAGACAGCCGGGAAAAGGGACTGTTTAAAAGAATCGCTAAGACACAGGGAAATGAGCTGTTAGCGGGGTAACGCGAGTGTCTCAAGATACAGACCGAGACACTTTTGTATCATGAGACAGGTTTTGGGGCATTGGGGTAGTGGGTCATTTTCGTTTTGCGGGGGTGTCACTATGAAATCCCCCAAAATGCTTGACCGGTTAAAGAAAAGGTGCTCATATCTCAAATCATGTTGGATTCCCTTTTCAGTTGGCCGGTTGTTGGGGCTGCCTTGGCGATCCTCCTGGGATTCGGGAGGACTTTTATGATGACTGCTACCAATTTTTCCCGAATCTGCTTTACTGCCGCAGCCTTTTTACTCCTTGCGAAATTTGGAACATGGGTTGCTACCATCCAATACCCAATGTGGCAAAGAATCATCGCTACAATCTTCATCTTTGGCCTAATTGGAGTCGGGTGGGCGGAATCATGGCGGTTTCTTGATAACCAGCAATCTAAACATGATGAGCAAAGTGTTGCAGCCGTACCAGACCTTAATCTACCGCCCGCTGTCGTTGAGATGGATCGTGGCGGGAAGCCCTTGCCGGGCATTTCTCTCCATATGTCTATCAGGCTTATTAATCATTCTGCGGATCGTAGGAAGTATTTAATCGATTATGGTCATGTTGATGGATCTCGTTTTTCCGTTTACCTTTCGTCAGATAACGTATTTACTCTGATGTTCGTGGATAATAAAAAAGAACCGCATCCTGTCCAGATACCTCTTGGTGGTGACGGCATTCCTCTTGGAAGGTTCTTTTATCTTGGCTGTGAACTTGGTATAGGCGGGAATATTACCGTTCTACGCATATTAATTGACGGGAAAGAGGCGCGTAGCTTAGAACTTCCATTTAAGACCGATCTCGGAGAGCTTGACGTTCCTGGCGGGGTGATAGGTGCTGATTTGAACGGCACGGATGGGGCTTGGTTTGATATCGCCGAAAAACTTGTTTTATCAGAAACCGTAATCCCTCAAAAACTGACTGCAATGAAAGAATATTTTGATGGCAGACCTCACAATGTTTACTTAGAGTTCAGAGGAAACCAGTGGATGCAGATTCAACAAACTGGAAATGCCATTCAGGAAGATACGCAACATTCGCCAATATTCCGAGATGAAAGATGACGAGTTTTGTCTGTGGTCCCTTGCCTACCGTCCCGATCGAGAGGTTAATCCGCTAACTTCGCAACATCTTCCAGCGTCCAAAGATGATCTGTAACACCCGCCTCCATCGCCGGAGTAACCCTCAAGCTTTGGTGAATCCGAACGAAATTGTAGTACCTAAAATGGAGCGATACCGCATGGGCTAGGTTCTCGACCTTTTTTGAGAACCCGTCGGTAAGGCGGGTAAATCGGCGCATTCCCATGCGCATTGTGAGGTTCTGACGCTCGATATAAGAAGTGGAGATGTGCTCTGGATCGGGCAGGCCCTTGATTATTTCTTTGGTACTCCCGGTGTATTTGGCTGGACTATAGCGTTTCTGCATCTTCTGTTCGCTGCTTTCCCCGTATATCTTTTGGAGGATGGCGTAATCAATGTTTGCTCCGAAGTGGGCTTCTACTGCATCGACATAAACCCTCAAACCGTCCGTTGTTAGCTGTACCCGGTGAGCGAGCCTTTTGGCAAGATCGGAAAAAACCAGTACGCCGTTTGCAGATCTCTTTTCCCAACTACCCATGAAACCATGAGTTTGGAATCGGCACAAATGCCGGTCCAGGTATAAACATGGCCATATCCTAACTGACCCATTTTCGGGAATTGAGGAATTGAGAAACGCGAAGCAGGGAGCAGGAATCAAGGAGCAGGGAGAAAAAGCTTCCCGCTTCCCGCTTCCCGCTTCCCGCTTCTCGCTTCCCTTTTTATAATCTCTAAATCCTTAAAGTTGCTTTTCGAGGAAACGGTAAAGGGTGGCGCGGCCGACTCCGAGCAATTTCGCCGCCTTGGACCTGTTTCCGCCGGCCTTCTCGATGGCGGATGCAACGGTCTGGGGGGTGAGCCGGGGTTGCGGCCCGGGCTTGAAAGCCGTGCAGGTTATCTGCCGGATTTCGAGTGGAAGGTGTTCGGCTTCGATAGTGGGTCCGCGTGACTTGACCAGGGCGAAGTGGATTGCGTTTTGCAACTCACGCACGTTCCCGGGCCAACCATAATCCATCATAAGCGACAGGGCCTCTTCGGAAAGCCGGGTGGCCTTGCGGCCATGTTGAGCGGCCGGCTTCAGGAAATGGAAGGCCAGGAGCGGGATGTCGTTTCTGCGCTCGCGAAGGGGTGGGATGCGGATTGGGACGACGCTCAGACGGTAATAGAGGTCTTCGCGGAAATTGTGCCGTTCCATCTCCCGCTTCAGGTCCTTGTTGGTCGCGCTGATTATGCGGACGTCTACGCAAATCGTCTTCTCGCCGCCAACCCGCTCGAATCTGCCCTCCTGGAGTACGCGCAGGAGCTTCACCTGCATGTGCCTGGGGAGCTCTGAAACCTCATCGAGGAAAAGGGTCCCTTCATCAGCCAGTTCGAATCGACCTTTTTTGTCCCGAATCGCCCCTGAAAATGCGCCTTTCACATGGCCGAAAAGCTCGCTCTCCAGCAGCCCTTCCGGGAGCGCCCCGCAGTTTACCGGCACGAAAGGCCCGCCCGCCCTCGCGCTTTCATTGTGAATAGCTGCGGCCACCAGTTCTTTGCCGGTCCCGGTCTCGCCGGTTATGTGCACGGGATAATCCGCCGCTGCAAGATTTCTGATCTGTTCGTATACGTCGAGCATCCTGCGGTCCCTGCCGACAATGCCTGAAAAGCCCGCAAGTTCACCAAGCCGGAGCTGAAGACTGATGATCTCGGTCAGATCGCGGAAAGCGGCGAGAACGCCGACAAATGCGCCCCCCTCATCGTACATGCCTGTCACCGACATTTCGATCCGGCGTGTATCGCCCGACCGGGTGGCGGCATTTATGGTGTAGGTGTGGTGTCCCAACGCCCCGGGGGGTTGGCCGCAAAAGGAACATTTGTTCCCGCAGAAAGGAGCTCCGAAAACCAGGTGGCAATCCCGTCCGAGTACATCTTCGCGCGAATACCCGGTGATCTTTTCGGCCGCCCGGTTAAAGAACAGGATTCGCCGATTGAGATCATGGGCAATTATGCCCTCCATCATGTTATCGAGGACATTTTGAAGGTTCTTTTGCTGAGCGACCAGATTTTCGAGGGTTACTAACGTCATAAGAGTGCCCTTTTTGTCCAGTTTCAGAGGTTTTGAGCAGGGCGCAAACCCGCGCCGGCCCTAAAGGGCGTTTTCACCATATGGACAATTCACGCTCTTGTCCAGTTATTTCATTAGGCAACAAAGCGTGACGCCCTGACCACCAAATGCATTAAGAATTATCAAAAATGCCAAATACTACCCAATTACCGGAAGGATAAGGATAGTCATACTTTGGATTAACGATTTTAGACAAAGGAACCTCTTTCCAGAAGTTGAGTCTTGAAATACGTTTCAAACAAAATCTATGCTGAAATAGGAAAATATTTTGCATATATAAATTGTCCAAATAAGTATTATATCCCATCGGAAAACTGACAATAATTTTACCTTTTGGTTCTAATAGCGACTTTAAGTTCTCAATTGCCTTTATTACTTTATCTGGTTCTTTTATATTTTCATCGAACCCTATGTGTTCAATAGTTGAAATACTTACTATTAGTTCATATGTTTTAATTGGAGAATAATCTACTATATCTTGCTGTATTACATCGTCTATCATTTCATATTTATCAACAATATCATGTTTCATATTAAAATAATTAGACAAAACATTACCTACTTCTAGAATATTTTCATGTCTTACATCTTTTAGCATTTTCAATACAATTGGTATTTCTATTGTCCTTTCACTTGTAAAGGCCCAATTGTACGGATGGCAAAAATATCTGTATATGTGTTGTTGACAGCAAAATAGCAAGTAGGGTTTTATATACCAATAAAACTGGCTGAACACTTTTCTAAAATTAAGTGGTATGTTATAAGTGCCTTTTCGGATGGTCTCCCTTTCCTTCTCATCAACCACCAACATGCCGCTCGCCCTCTGTCTGAAAATTATTGTAAATGACGGGTTTCACTAACTGGACAGTACTACAATTTGCCCAATTTCGCCCGCTGTTTTTTGCTCGCGGCGGTGTGCCTGGCAAGCGGCACGAGCGAGCGAAGCGAGCGTTGCGCCTTTGAGCCTGTCAAAAAATCAGGCAACGTCAATAAAAGGGGCCGCACCAGGCCGGCTGGTCAGCCTGTAACTGAATTGTAACTCCAGTGTGCGCCGCCTCCCTCCGATAACACCTCTGAACAACTTCATCGGAAGTTGACCTGTTCACTTGAGTGGTTTCATGGGGGATCGTTTAGGAACTAACGGGGCACGCAACTGCGCGCCGTTGAATTCGGGAAAGGACAGCCAGAAATGAATCACATGAAACTAGTACCATGTAACATTTAGAGTTTCGGATAAAGTCTTTTCAGCTTTATACGTGCATCGGCATTCGAGAACTGCCATTGGATTTTGGACTGCCGGTTGTTCCGGTTGTTTTCCCATGC
>JBEKQE010000159.1:0-11625 GCA_049520035.1 Syntrophobacteraceae bacterium
TTCGCTCCCGGACCCCTCTCATGGCAGAGGCCGGCACCGGCACCGGCAAGACCTGGGCATATCTGGTGCCGGCCATACTCAGTGGCAAAAAAGTGGTCGTATCGACAGGTACAAAGACCCTCCAGGACCAAATCCTCGATCACGATATTCCGTTTCTCAAGAAAAACATCGATCCGAAACTAAAGGCCGTCTGCCTCAAGGGACGCAGAAATTACCTGTGCAGGCGCAGGTTCCTGGAGTTCTGCTATCAGCCCACGCTCTGGAACAAGGAGGAGGCGAGGCTCTTTCGCCGGTTCCAGAAGTGGGCGGCAACATCGAATACGGGCGACCGTTCCGAAATCGATTGGCTGCCCGATAACTTCCGAACCTGGAACGAGGTCTGTTCGAGCACCGAGCATTGCCTGGGCCAGCAGTGCTCGCAATTTTCCCGATGCCATCTGACACGGATGAGAAACGAGGCGGCCCGCGCCAACATAGTGCTGGTAAATCACCATTTGTTCTTCGCGAACCTCGCGCTGCGCCGCTGGGGCATGAGCGAGGTCATTCCGGAATACGAAGCAGTTGTCTTCGACGAAGCCCACCAGTTGGAGGATGTGGTTGGCGAGTATTTTGGGACCCATTTCAGCAGCTTCGCAATAGCGCAACTCGCCCAGGATATACTCAAAGAATGCCGCCGCGACTCAAAGAAGCTTAATTTGAAGCCGGTTCAAACTGCCGGGCAGCAGCTCGAGGTGTTAAGCCGGCTTTTTTACATCAACCTGGCCCAGGCAGGAAAAGGGACAGGGCGTTTTCGCTTCGAGCCGGCAAAAGCCGGCAACGATTTCGCCGTCACATGCCGGCAGATTGCTCACGCCCTGGGTGAGCTTCCCGCCATGATTGAACCTTTTGCCGAAAAGGCCGAAAACCTCACCTGCACAAGCCGGCGGGCGCTCGAGCTGTCGGCCGCGCTCCAGTTGCTAATCGAACAGAAGGACCAATCCCTGGTCTACTGGCATGAGCTTACCCAACAGGGGGTCTTTGTTAATGCAACGCCCATAGACATCGGGCCGGTGCTCAACGAATTTCTTTTCCCCGCTACTCCCTCGGTAGTGATGACATCGGCCACACTGTCTGTGGCCGGGGGTTTTGAATATGTGCGAAACTCGCTCGGAGTGCCCGTGGAGGGCCGTGAACTGTTGCTGCGTTCGCCATTTGAGTATGAGCGGCAGGCCATAGCTTACATACCCTCGCGTTTCCCGGCCCCTAATGACAGGGAGTTTTGTGCTCGGATGGGCGCCCAGGCTTCCGAAATCATCGAAAAGACCCGCGGGCGGGCACTTTTTCTTTTCACAAGCTACCGAAACATGTATGAAGTTCACAAACTCTTTGAGGGCAAGATTTCGTTCCCGCTCCTCGTCCAGGGGCAAAAAACCAAACGCGCCCTTCTACAGGAGTTCAAGGACAGGGTCGATTCGGTCCTGCTGGCGACCAGTTCCTTCTGGCAGGGAATCGACGTGCCGGGGGAGGCGCTGAGCTGCGTGATCATTGACAAATTGCCGTTCGAAGTCCCGGACGACCCGGTGATCGCAGCCAGGGTGGACCGTATCGCCCGCAACGGTGGCAACGCCTTTTATGAATACCAGGTGCCAAGGGCCGCAATTCAGTTGAAGCAGGGAATAGGACGGCTGATCAGGTCCTCGAAGGACCGCGGCGTAATAGCTGTTTTCGACATTCGGATGCTCACCAGGAGCTACGGACAGGTCTTCGTTAAAAGCCTTCCACCCTGCCGGGTGGTACACTCTATTGATGAAATCGAGACCTTTCTGGAAAGTTCTTAATCTCGGAGGGCCCAGGAGTTTGAGTATTGCCGGAACCAGGATTTGCTTTGTCACGAAGAGCGCGAAGGATGCACGAAGAGCGAGTGCACCGGGGTAGAGGCGAGGGGAGAAAAAGATGGAATTTGACGAACTTTCGAATCGTGTGATTGGATGTGCGATAGAGGTTCACCGCGCTTTAGGTCCTGGGCTGTTGGAATCGACTTACGAACAACGTCTGGCCCATGAACTGAGGCTGAACGGGATCGCTTTCAAACTTCAATGTCCCCTGCCTGTCGAGTATAAACAAGTCCACCTGGACTGTGGTTATAGAGCTGATTTCTTTGTGGAGGATGCCCTGATTCTTGAATTGAAGAGTGTGGAACAGATCCAAAGCGTCCACGAAGCTCAACTGCTCACATACATGAAATTTGCACGCGCTCGGACGGGTTTGCTTATCAATTTTAATGTCAAACTCCTGAGAGATGGGATCAAACGCTTCGTTCTGTGATTTCTTCGCGTTCTTCGTGTATCCTTGGTGCTCTTCGTGTTGAGCGTGTGCAACCGGATGTGACCGGTCAGTTTCCGATTCGGGCTCGATGGTCCGGGAAAAACAGGGGGAGACAATGCGCAAAATACTTCTGGCAGTGGATGGATCTCAAAAAGGGCTGGAGACGGTGTCGATCCTGGGGCGACTGCTCAAAGACCAGGAAGATATGAAGATAGTGCTCCTTCATTGTGTTCAGCAGATTTCCACACTTCTTCCGGAGGACCTCTGCATGGACATCGAGGAGACCACCAGGCTCCCTTTCAAAGATCAGGAAAAGGTGGGTCAAGCAGTTGTGCGGGCCTCTTTGAGCAGGCTGACCGATGCGGGTTTCCCGGAAGCTAACATTGAGCTTCGGCTCAAACTCGACAGCCTGGACCCGGCCCTGGACATTATCGCTCAGGCGGATATCGAGCGAATCCGGACAATAGTGGTCGGCAGGCGGGGCAGGAGCCAGCTTGGGGCGCTGCTGCTCGGGAGCATCTCCGGGAAGGTGGCCCAGTACGCACGCGGCAAGATCGTATGGATCGTCGATACCCCTGTCAACGATTCCATGAAAGTGCTGATCGCAATGGAAGGGGTCCCGGAAGTCCGGGAGCTGTCCTACTACACGGCCGAGCTGTTTGGTCCCTGCCCGGGGTTGAGCTATACCTTCATGCACATTATGCCCCCGGTCCCGCCCAAGTTCTGGGATGACGGCCACATTCTCGACACCGCCGAGCAGAAAGACAGGCAGGGCCGAATCGAAAAATGGAAGACCGAGTGGACCGACTCGGTAAGCCGGTACATGTCGGAAGGATGCGATCTGCTGCTGGAGCGGGGAGTTGAAGAGCAGAGCGTGGAAAACCTTATACTCCAGACAAAGCAAGGCATTGCACGGGACCTTCTCAACGAAATCGACGCGCACAAGTTCCAGATCGTAGTCATTGGTAAAAAAAGCTTCCGCGAACAAAAGCCCTTCCTCATGGGAAGCCATGCCTCCAAGATACTGCAAAACACCACGGGGGTCATTCTGTGCCTGGTGAGTTAAGTAAGTTGAGTTGAGTGATTTCCATTATATATCTAATGCACGTCTTCTTGAGAAAGCGACGTAATGATTCTGGGATGCGTGCACGCGGAGCTATGAGCAGAATGGCGTTAGAATCGTTTAAGGTGGTATGTATATGGGGCAGTTCCGTGATAGTTGGCGATAAATGAGTTATCCCCTCGTATACCGATAATGCGAAGTGAACCAGGAACCATAGCTCGTATTTTCCGCAGATAAACTTACTCAATCCATTGTTAGAACGGAACTGTGATTCAATAATATTAATATCAGTATTACTATCAATATCTATTGAACATTGTGAGTGGATGTAATCAATCCAGGTTGGACTGCCTTTAGGATTTGGAACTATCTCAAGTGCTCCGTCTAAAAATCGGAAGAGATGTTTCATTTTTATGTCATTCAGAGAGGGCCTGCGGCCTGTTCGCCTCCAGTGAATAATCCAGCACATGATCGGAGTTAAGTATTCACGAAATCGTTTTAGCTGAAATTTGAATAGATCCAGAAGAATCTGTAACTCAGATCCAGGCAGGGTGGATAAATTGCATATTTCTAGAAGTAGTCGCCGGCAGGTTGATTGTGTGACTATAGTATTTTCTATAGAATAACAATCTGTTATATATAAATTAGGCTTGCGTGGTAAATTCTCGTCAAGAAAGAGTGACAAATCGCGATTAATAAAGAAAAGGATTCTTTTTTTGGGGAATCTATCCCAGTCAAAGGCATTGTACAGGTCAAGGACTTTCTGCCTGTTCCCGACTTTGCAAAGATCTATCTCCCAGTCATCAGGGACCATATTTTCAATCAGTCCCTGGTAAAAGGATGGATCGTCCTCTCCTTCGACAAATCCGTAAATTATTTTTGCATCGTTCTTGAAACGGGCAAGGAATTCATGGTAAGCGGGTAGCCGAGTAGCTAAGGCGTCTGAGTGAATATCGAGCATGGTCATCGGTAACTCTCCCTAAGCAGTGAACTCGCCAATGCCATGCGCGTACTTTTTGAGCTCATTTTCGTAAATAAATGGAGAATGTGTGACTGCGACTAACCCTGCGCAGAAACCCCCGTTTTTTATATCGGTCAGAAAGCGGCGCTGCCAGGGTACCGAGAGCGATAATTCCGGTTCGTCAATTAATACGAAATACCTCCTTCCGCCTGATAGGTAAAGGTGGCTGAAAAGAGAGGCAATTTGCTTCTCGCCCGATGAGAGATGTCTAAATTCAATATTTCCATCTCCTGATGGATAATCTTTGGTTCTAATAGTCAAAGTGAAGCTGGCGCTGTCGTAATCAAAATGCTTATTTGAACTCATATACTCATTACATATCTCACAAAAACGCCTCATCGGATACTCTTTGTGTCTCAATTCATCTTGAATATGATGGAGCTTAAGGAAGTAATGACATATCACTTTTGCATGATCGTCAGGTCTACCCTTAGCTCTAACTTCAGCTATTACGTCACAAATATGGATTTTCTGGCTGTGTGAGAGAATGTCTTGTGGTATTCTATCCAATACGCGCTTTATAGCGTCTTCTGAAATGCCCTTAATTTCGGCAATATTCACCTGTGTATATCGCTGATCTAAAATATCACCTAAGTAGCTTAGAGTAAGGGTATTCACATTATCATAGTAGAAATCTTTGAGCGTCTTGCATGATTCGTAAACCATCGCCTGAACGTCACTCATTCCAAACTCAATAAGCTCAACAAAGATCCTGCTGTTCTTATGAATGGTATGGTGGCGTATAGGTAGTAGTGCATCGTCAGTGTCATTTAGTACTAAAGTAAGTTCCGGCTCAATACGTCTATAAGTAGGTAAATATAATATTTGTGCATCTATAGCGCGTTCTATAGTATTAAATAAGTCGTCTAGATCCTTTTCGTGTTTGTCACTATGTAATGCCTCACGATGGAAAACATCATCCTGGAGTCCTTCCAAAAGCCCGTCAATATAATGCCTGGATATTCCTTCTCTGGCTGCAAGCGTATCTAATCCGGGTGCGATCAAATCGACTGGTCCCCCCCGAATCATATCAATTTCTCGACGTATGCGAGGAGGAAGCGCCATAAAGCGATGCATTCCGGTTTGGGAGATAGTTGATTTGAGCCAGTCGTAAGGTAAAGTGCAGGGTTGGCCATCGATCGTAATAGTTAAGTCTTTAAACTTATATTGAGCCAGCAAGTTCCCCTGACGTGACAGAAGGTAGAAAAGAAGACGCAAAACAGTCGTTTTCCCGCTACCGTTCTCGCCGACAAGGATGATTGTATTGTCGTCCAGCCTGAGGTCGAAAGGCTTATAACCATGCAGGCCTGTGATCTGAAATCGCTCGATAATGCCGCCCATAACCAGCTCCGGAGGAAAGATATGGACAGAAGAGGTACCAAGGACCTCACTCTTCTTGTACACTGCCCTCTGACTCAATTCAAGCTAAGATTCAGATTATACGACTCCAATGTCTTTCAAAAAATGAAGCGCCGCCCGCGCATGCGGTTAACTTTTGAAAATTTTAGCGGGCTAGGATTAGACGTGTTGTATTCCCTGCTTGAAGGCTGATTTGGCCTGCGCCAATGAACGGATTGGCACACCCCTTGCTCACTGTTTCTACGCGGAATGGACCATCTTGGTATTACTTCATAACGGCGGTTTTAGTGGGATGAGTAAACTCAAAACCCTGTTTGGCCTCCTGCTTGCCACGTGGATAACAGCAGGCATTGCTCTGCCCTGGTGTGAGGCGGCGGCTAAGGGCAACTCGGAGACCAGGATAACGAAGCTGGGTTTTTCTGTTAAAGGAAACCGGACATGTCTGATTTTTGACGCCGAAGGCGCCCAGCCAAAACAGATCGGTCCCCCGTCCGATGTTGGGATTTCCGTTTTCTTTTCGCAGATCACTGCAAAACTTCCCGACAAAGTATTCAAAGACGGGAAGGTCGCTGCAAAAGAGGTCAAATTCAGGCGGGAGAGCGGCTTTTTTGAAGTAACGTTCCGTGAGGTCAATACCCAGGTTTCTTCCACGGTTGTACCGGGGAAAAACGGGAAATACATTTTGACGCTGGAGTTGACCCCTCCCGTGAAAACCGCAGATTCCCAAGCCGCTGACGGTAAGCCTGCATCTGAGGCCACTGGGAACTCCGGAGAAAAAACACCTCCACTTGAGGTAAAGAAGGTCAAGACCTCAGAGCTGTTCGCATCGAAGGTCTCACAGCAGATCAGAAACGCAGTCGTCAATGCGCAGGCATCAAAAGAGGCCGAGTCTCCGCGTCAGGCGGGGTTAACTTCCAAACCCCGCGCCTTTGTCGAACCAAACGAAAGTGTGCTTGCCCTTTACGCGAGCGCAAACGAGAAGTTCGAAAGCTGTTCGCGAAACCTCGTATTTTGCGCCTCTGAAATAATCGACGCATACGATGAGGCGCTAAAAGCAGGCCCTCTGAGCTCACAAGCCCCATTAGCGATTTACAGATCGGCCCTTGCCCACTCCATAATGGGAAACTATGCAAAAGCGGACAAACTGTTCAGGCTGGTAACCTCCGGATGGCCGGAGCACCCCGTCGCGCCCCGCTGTTGGGTAGGCATAGGGGATATTTACAATAAAAAGCAGTCATACCTGGAGGCGATGGAGGCGTTTCGTTGGGCCCTGCGCGGTGCGTCGGAAAAAGATGACAAGGCGGCCGCTTACTATGAACTTGGCAAGGTGTACCAGATTCTGGGGGCGAACAAAGAAGCCTTGGAGATGCTCGAAAACTGCATCGGTCAGGACCCTGACTACTACAAGAAAAAACCCGATGTTTTCCGCTTCATCGGAGAGGCGCATTTTGCGCTCGGAAACATGGAAACGGCAAAGGAACACCTGCTCCGATACGTAAATGACCAGCAAAACGCTCCCGATCAGGACATCGTTTTGGCTAAGATCGCCGAGGTTTTTCTGATACAGGGGGAGCTGGAGGCTGCAAATAAGTTGTATGCTTTTGTCCGCAAATATTACACCGATTCCGAAGGAGACCTGGTCTGCAGGATACGCCAGGGGGAGTTGACGGAAAAAGACGACCTGGACCAGTCGATTAGCATCTATGAGGACCTCCGCAGCAAAGATCTCTCGCCAAGCCTGCGAAGGATCGTTTTAATGAAACTGGCAGCCCTCAACCTGAAAAGATGCGATCTTGCGCACTCTCTGGACCTGATGGATGAAGCTTTTCCGGCCAAAAACGACGGCTCCTCCCCCCCAGGGACCGCAGCCATTAGGGAAAGGATTCTCTGCGACCTTGTCAGGCAATACTTTTCCGACAAGGACTTCGTCAAGGTAGTTCAGTTGCATGACAAATATCGCCGCGTTTTCGATTCGATCCAATCGCCGGACGTCCTGGAACAGGTTGCGGAAAGCTACGCTTCGTTGAAGTTCTACTCGAATGCGCTTCCAATCTACGACAAGCTGATTGCAAAGGGCCAGAAAAAGGGAGATGACGTGTTGCTCCGGTGCGCCTTATATGCGCTTCGCCTCAATGATAACGGCAGGTCTTTCCAGTTTTGCAAACTGGCCCAAAGCGACGCCATGGACCTGAAGAAATCCGAGATGCTCGGACACATTTACTACCACGACCGGAAATATGTTGAGGCCGTGAAATCCTTTGGAAAAGTCCTCGAGAAGGTAAAAGAATTCGAGTTGGACGACCCGGATTCTTATTTTGCCTTCGGCTCTTCTCTCTTCCAGACCAAAAAGTTTGATGAAGCCATTCCCGTTTTCCAAAAGGCAATGCTTAGGGCAAAAGCAGACGATGCCTATGGCAGGTGCTCGATTTTGCTGACGCTGGGCAAGTGTTTCGCCGAACAGAAGCAATTCCAGAAAGCGGCGGAAACGATGGAGACCGCAGTCGAGGCTTCCGGGGAAGATCAGAAAAACGAGATCATGTATGAAGCTGCAAAGCTCTATATTGCCGCAGGCCAGACGGATAAGGCTATAGGGAGCCTGAACCGGATGAAGGCTACCGAGCATCCTTTCTGGAGCGCAGTGGCCCAGCAGCAGCTCAATTCAATTGATATGAGCCAGACCGCCGCAGTTCGCTGACATTCAAGCAGGCAGACTGATGAACGTACTCGTGATTGAAACAGATTCCGACGATGCCAGAAAACTTTCCTCTTATCTCAGAGATCAGGGGCATTTGTGTTTTCTGACCGATTCGGCCAAATCTGCGAAAAGCCTGCTGAAAAAGGAATCCCCCGGGCTCGTGCTCCTTCATTTGAACGGCAACGCCGCCCAAACGCAGGATTTTCTTGAAAGCGCGAGAAACCTGGAGCCCCCGGTGCCGGTGATCGTACTCACCAGAAAACCAAAGCTCGACGACGCCGTTCAGAGCGTCAAAAATGGGGCCTACGATTTCTGGACCAAGCCCTTTGCACCGGAGCGCCTGACAAAAGAGATCGAACTTATCGAGGCAGCAAAACACCGGGCCGGTCGCATGGAAACGCTCCAGGCCCAGGACGATCCGATAATCTCCCGGGACCCTGTTCTGTGCTCGATCAAGGCCCTTGCCAGGAAAATCGCCCCGAGCAACGCAACCGTCCTCATTCAGGGGGAAAGCGGGACCGGCAAAGAATTGTTTGCCCGCTACATTCACAATCAAAGCGGCAGAGAAGATAAGCCTTTCGTCGCGCTAAACTGTGCGGCCCTTCCGGAAACTCTTCTGGAGAGCGAACTTTTCGGTTACGAAAAAGGGGCCTTTACTGGGGCGATCAGGAACAGGGAAGGCAAATTCGAACTGGCGCACACCGGGACGCTTCTGCTCGATGAGGTTACCGAGATCCCTCTTCATCTCCAGGCAAAGCTGCTGCGAGTCCTCCAGGAAAGCGAAGTGGACCGGCTGGGCGGCAAATATCCCGTCAAGGTGGACGTCAGAGTCATTGCGACCACCAATGTCAGGATCGAAGAGCTGGTAAGGGAAGCAAAGTTCCGAAAAGACCTTTACTACCGTCTCAATGTGATACCGCTCAGAATCCCTCCTCTAAGCGAGCGGCCGGGCGACATCGTCCAGTTGGCGGAGTTTTTCCTTGCCGGATACAGCGCCCAAAACGGTTGCAAAATCAGCTCGTTCGCCCCCGAAGCGCTCAGAAAGCTGGCAGACTATTCATGGCCGGGCAACGTCCGGGAACTTCAAAACGTGGTGCAGCGCGCGGTGCTGATTTCGGACTCGGCTGTGCTGAGCCCGGATTGCATAATCCTGGACTCGGGGTTGGAAGACGGCGCTGCACAGCCTTCCGGGTTTTCCCTCATGCCGCTTTGCGAAGTGGAAAAGATGATGATCGAGAAGGCCCTTTCCACTGTTGAGGGCAATCGGACCCGGGCCGCCGAAATACTGGGCATCAGCGTCAGGACCCTCCGGAACAAGCTCGCGGAATACCGCCAAAGCGTTGGAATGTAGGTGTTCACATCTTTCGTCAATTCTTTGACCGGGTGAGCAGTGAGCAGCAAGCAGTGAGCAGCCTTGTCCGGGCCGAAAGTCATGGCTACACCAAGAGCATGAAGAAAAGACAATCAGGCAGCATAACAGTGAACGGGCAGCCACTCTCTTTTCCTGTTTACTGTTCACTGTTCACTGCTCACTGCGCGTCCTCACTAAAGATCGGACGCCGGACTTGAAGTGTCAAACGTAGGTTGGAAGGTTAAACGCGAATCCGAGCGAAGTGAGGGTCCACTGCCATCTTCCGGAATGGTACGAGATTTGCTCATCACTAGGGCCAAACAGAAGAGGAGTTTGCCTATGAGCGACGGTATTGTTTTCGACAAAACTGTAAAGATGATCGAGGACCGGCTGAGCCTGAATGCTTTCAACCAGAAACTGATTTCAGGCAATCTTGCCAACATCAACACTCCAGGTTACACGGCCAAGGGGGTCTCATTTGAAAACGCCCTGCGCCAATCGCTCGAAGAGGAGGTGCTTCACATGGTTCGCACCAGCAGCAGCCATCTGGCCCAAGATGATCCTCTGCAGGCGATGCAAACCCCGGAGGTAGTCGAGAGGGGCCCCGTGGACCTGGACACCGAAATGGTAAGCCTCCTCAAAAACAGCATTGAATATCAACACATGGTCGGCATGCTGAACAAGAAATTCACGATGCTCAAAGAAGCCATAACGGAAGGAAGTGTCTAATGGACCTTGAATCAGCGATACAAATAAGCGCATCGGGCCTGAAGGCGAATCGCGTTTGGATAAACGTGCTCTCCTCCAACCTGGCGAACATGAACACCACAAAGACTGCTGAGGGCGTGCCCTACACGCGAAAGACAGTCGTCTACGAAGCGATACCCGCCGACGGTTTTGCCGGCGAGTTGAACTCCGCGATGGGCGGGGGGGCGGAAAAAGTGGAGGTATCCGATATTGTCCCGGACCAGAGGGATTTCAAACAAGTCTATGACCCGGGCCATCCGGACGCTGACGAAAAAGGCCTGGTGCTCATGCCCAACATCAACCCGGTCGAGGAAATGGCTAACCTGGTAAACGCCAGCAGATCGTATGAAGCAAACCTCGCCGCCCTTCAGACCGCCAGGCAGTTGGCCACCAAGACAATGGAGATTGGCGCAAAATAATCAGGAGAGGTCCATGCGTATCGATCCGATCATAAAGAACCTGTGTGAAGGCGCGCCCGGGGTAACGATGCCCAAAGGTCCGGGCGGAGCGGAACCGGCCTCTTTTGCCGACGAGTTGAAATCGAAGATCGGCGAGGTAAACCAGCTACAGAACCAGTCGGATGCCAGAATGCAGCAAGGTGCGGTCAAAGGGGCTTCCGGTATCCATGAAACCATGATCCAAATGGAAGAGGCCAACATGGGGCTGCTCCTGTTGGCCAAAGTCCGCAACAAAGCGATAGATGCCTATCACGAAGTGCTGCACATGACTTTTTAGCGGAAACTTGGCGGAAAAGGACCTTTTCCGGGCGGAAACCATCTAACCCCTTGCTGACCAGGACGGACCTTTAAACATGAATTTTGCGCTGCAGTATCTCCGAAGACTTCACGAATATTCCAGGACCCTTACATTGGGGCAAAAGATTTCCTATGCCGGGGCCATCATTATTTTTGCCGGCGCTCTGGTTTTTGTGGTCTATCTAAACAACCGGACCGACTACGCCCCGCTTTATTCCGGCCTGTCTCAAGGCGACATGGGAGAAATCGCACAGGCCCTCAAAGCCAGGAAAGCTCCATATCGTATTTCGGAGGGCAGCATCGAAGTGCCCAGGGAGCAAATCTATGAAA
>JBEKQE010000160.1:0-14373 GCA_049520035.1 Syntrophobacteraceae bacterium
CCGGCAGTCCCGGCGGCGCTTTTGAGCCGGGATCAAGAGCCGGAATCCAGAGTCTTGAAGCACGCCAAGACCGTCAGGCTGCTTCCCTTGGCTATTTGAACTAACTGCGTCATGCGTGATAAGTTCCGAAAATCCGCTGGATTCCGGCTCAGAAGCGCCGCCGGAATGACGGGGGTGCGGTAGTCATCTGCTTTGCGGATAGTGTCGGAAGCGAACAAATACCCACAGCCGCTTTGAGCGGCCCACATTTTCAAGCCTCCGGCTTTGCCGGAGGTATCTGACTTAATCGAAGCTGTCGGTTTTTTGCTTCGTACCGAGGAAGCGTTCGCTTAGCCGCTCCAGCAGGACATAGAAAACTGGCACAAACGGTATGGCCAGAAGCGTAGAGGAAAGCATGCCGCCGAAAACGACTGTCCCAAGGGCGCGCTGGCTGGCGGACCCTGCTCCGAAAGCCACCAGAAGGGGCACAACCCCGAGGATGAAAGCAAATGAGGTCATCACGATGGGGCGAAACCGCCTGCGGGTGGCTTCGATCGCCGCCTCCTCGATGGACATGCCGCCGTGGTGCAAGTCACGTGCGAACTCCACGATGAGGATGGCGTTCTTGCTGGCCAGTGCGATCATGAGGATGAGTCCAACCTGAGTGTAGAGATTGCTGTCGTATCCGCGGGCCAGCAGAGCGAGGAGGACCCCGACGATCGCAACCGGCACGACCAGAATAACTGCGCCGGGCGAGGTCCAGCTTTCGTACAGGGCCGCAAGCACCATATAGACCAGAAATATGGAAAGGGCATAAATGAAATAGGCCTGGTAGCCGACCTGTTTTTCCTGGTAGCTCGTGGAAGTCCAGTCGTAGCTTATGCTTTGAGGCAGCGTATCTACGGCAAGCTGTTCCATTTTCACCAGTGCCTGGCCGGAGCTGAACCCTGGGGATGCCGAGCCGAAGATGGCTGCGGCCGGGTAGAGATTGTAGCGGGTGATCAACTCCGAGCCTTCCTGGCGCTCTACATTCATCAGTGTGCCCAATGGGACCATACCTCCCGTCTGGTTGCGGACATAGAGGCTCTTGATGTCCCTGGGATCCATCCGGTACTTGCTTTCAGCCTGGATATAGACCTGGAATACCTGGTTGAACTTGTTGAAAAGATTTACAAATGTTGACCCAATGTAGTCCTGGAGGGCGCCGAAAACGTTCGCCATGGGGACGTGCAGTGATTCGGCCTTGGTCCGGTCGATGTTCAGGTAGAGCTGCGGGCTGGTCATGCTAAACGGCGTTATCAGATTTCGCATCTCAGTTTGTGAATTTCCCGCCTGTATGAGCGCCCTGGTAGCCTGTTCGACTCCTTTTAGCCCGAGGTATCCGCCTCGGTCCTCGATCATCATCTGAAAGCCTCCGGTTTGGCCTAATCCCCGAATGGAAGGCGGGATGATAAAAAGTGCCTGGGCTTCCTCGAGTCCCGCCAGTTCCCGGTTCAAATTGGCTATGATCACGTCCTGGTTGAGGGCGCTCCCCCGCACCTTCCAATCCTGGAAATTGACAAATGATGATGAAATGTTGGCGCTGTTTGCCCCATCCAAAACGGAGTAGCCTCCAATTGTCACCCACGCCGCGATGCCGGGAACTCGTTTGAGGATGGCGCTCACTTTGGCGGCCAACTCACGATTGCGTGGCAGTGATGAGCCTTCCGGCAGGCGGGTAAACAAAATCCCAAATCCCTGGTCCTCGGTTGGGAGAAATCCGCTCGGCAGGCTGAAAAACTGCCAGAAGGAGACGACGATGATCATGATGAATACAATTAGCATCATGACCGGCCGCTTCACCATGTTGACAACCAGCACCATATAGACGTCGGTCATCCATTTAAAAAGCCTGTTGAACGCGCGGTAGATGAAATTGGGGCGCTTTTTGCCGCGCGGCTTCAACCAGAATGCGCACTGGACCGGTTTCAGGGTAAGGGCGTTGATGGCGCTTATTACGGCAGTTGAAGCGATAACGAGCGCAAACTGGCGAAATATTTGCCCGCTTATGCCTGGGAAAAATGCGGCCGGCAGGAAAACCGCAACCAGGGCAAGCGTGATTCCCATGATGGGTCCCGTCAATTCCTGCATTGCCCTGATGGTGGCTTCCCTTGGCGCCATCCCTTTTTCTATGTGGTATGAGGCACCCTCAACGACAACGATTGCGTCGTCGACTACGATGCCGATGGCCAGAATGAGAGCGAAAAGCGTCATCAGATTAACGGTGAATCCGAGTGCGGCGATCGCGATGAAAGCGCCGATGAGGGTGACCGGTACGGTTGTGGCGGGAACAAGCATCGCCCGGAAGCTCTGGAGGAAAAGGAGCACTACGATCAGCACCAGGATAGCGGCTATGAAAAGAGTTTCATATACCTTTGAGATTGCCTGGCGGACAAACAAGGTCGTGTCATAGCGGGTTGCCCATTTGAGTCCAGGAGGAAAAGTTTTGGCCATATCGGCCATTGCCTTGTAGACGCTGTCGGCGACCGTAATGGCGTTTGCGTCCGGAAGGGCGAAAATCGGGATCAGCGACGATGGGTGGCTGTTATATATGGCGAAATTAGTGAAGTTCTGCTGGCTCAGCTCCACTCGGGCTATGTCACGCAGACGAACGGTCTGCGGGGCTTGGCCGGTTGCGGCCTTGACGATTATATTTTCAAACTCGGCGGCGTCGGAAAGGCGGCCCAGCGTGTTGATCGTAAGCTGGAAGGGTTGCCCCGCGGTTACGGGGGGCGCGCCAAGCTGACCTAATGCGACTTGATCGTTCTGTCCCTGAATGGCGTTCTGCACGTCAGCAGTCGTAATCCCCAGCGAGTCGAGCTTGAGTGGGTCGAGCCACACTCTCATGCTGTAAGGCCCGGCGCCGAAAACTCTCACCAGGGCGATGCCCGGGAGCCGGGCCAGCGGATTCTGAAGATTTATGACCGCGTAATTTGAAAGGAAAATCTCATCGAACCGGTCATCGTCTGCATATAGGCTCACCACGAGCAGGATGTTTGGAGAGACTTTCCTTATGGTCACTCCCTGCTGCTGAGCGCCGCCCGGAAGCTGGGCGAGCGAACTGTTCACCAGGTTCTGGACAAGGGCAAGGGAAGCGTTGAGATTAGTTCCGACGTCGAAAGTGATCGTGAGTGTATAAACGCCGTCGCTGCTGCTTGCCGACGACATGTATAGCGCGCCCTCGACCCCGTTGACGGCTTGCTCGATGGGAACGCCGATGGTTTCGGCGACCACCTTGGCGCTTGCTCCGGGGTATCTGGTCGTAACCTGTATTGTCGGCGGAACGATCTGCGGATATTGGGCGACCGGGAGGCCGTATAACGCGACGAGGCCGATAATAATCGTGACGAAGGCGATCACGTTTGCGAAAATAGGCCTGTCAACGAAAAACTCTGAGATCATTTGCCTGCCCCTTGAACGGGTTTTTCCGCAGCGCCCTGCGGCTGAACGCGTTCGGGCGTAACCTGCCTGCCGGGAAACGCCTTGAGCACACCATTTGTAACGACCCACTCATCTCCGGTAAGGCCTTCCTCGATCACATACGAATGATTTTTCTGAGCGCCGGTTTTAACGTTACGGCGTTCGACCGTATTATTTTCATTCACTATGAGCGCATAGTTCCCCAACTGGTCGTAGCCCACCGCGGACTGCGGAATGAGAATGGCGCCACTCCTCTTCCCGACCGGCAGCCTGACCCTGGCAAACTGGCCCGGCAGCATTTTGCCATCCGGGTTTGGAAAAACTCCCCTGAGAAGCAGTGTCCCTGTTGACGTGTTTACCGTACTCGATGAGAAATCAAGATATCCATCGTGCGGATATCCTTCTTCATTGGCCAGGCTCATGAAGACAGGGGTTTTTTCTGCCTTCGCGGCTGAGTTGGAGGGCTTGAGCGAAGCAGCTCTTGCATCCCGTATATGAGGCGGAATATCGGTTTCGGCGATGTTGAAGTAGAGATACAGGGGGTCGATTTGGGTCAATTCGGCCAAAACGGTGCTGGTTCCACCGGAGCCTACGAGGTTTCCGGGATCGACCAGCCTCCTGTCCATACGTCCCGTGAAGGGGGCTACTACCCAGGTATATCCGAGATTGAGCTTTGCAAGATCGCGCTGCGCTTCTGCCGAGAGCAGACCGGCCTGTGCCGTGTCGCGCTGATTACGCCAATTTTCGACATCCGTATCAGAGGCCGCTTTTTGCTCATAGAGTTTGGTGAAACGTGCTAACTCCGTTTTGGCGTGCTCGAGCAGGGCTTTTTCGTTTAGAACGTTGCCTTCGGCCTGCTGCAGCATTGCAAAATATGTGTTTTGCTGGATGAGAAAAAGTAACTGGTCTTTTTTCACCACGGCCCCGTCCCTGAAGTAAACACCGTCCAGATATCCTTCTACACGGGCGCGGAGCTGGACAGTGTTGACGGCCTGTGTATTGCCGCTAAATTCAAGGTAGTCGACAATGTCCTCCCGCACGGGCTGGCTTACGGTAACCTTCGGGGCAGGAGGTGGGGCGGATTGCTGTTTTTGCGTGCAGCCTGCGGGGAAAAGCAGGATTAAAAAGCAGGAAGCTGGAACCAGGCAGCGGGCGGCAGGAAGCAGGAAGCGGGAAGCGGGAAGCAGGAAGCTGGAAGCAGCGTAGGGTGGGCTAAGCGAAGCGCAGCCCACCAGAATTTTTCGAAGCAGTCTTGTGGAGTTTAGTGCTGAGATCATCATTCTTCCAGACGCTGCAGTTGTTTCTCTTAAATTGGCAGCCGGTCTTTACCAGTCCGGACTGCGAATATCGGATTGATTGCCGGGCGGGGGCATGTAAACAGACGGGGAAAGCAGACTGCCCCAGTTAGTCCGCCGCGCCATGACTTCTTTGATTTCAGGTGAGAGGATTTCCTCTGCCTGTCTGATTTCCCACCCGCCGCCAAGCGCCCTGTAGAGCCCCACCAGGTTTAAGGAGATATTACCCAGCGAGATTGCAAGACTCTCCTGGGTAGTGAGAAGTGACTGCTGCGCGGTGAGGACGGTAGTGAAATCCGTGCTGCCCTGGCTGTACTGTAGGAAAGCCAAATCGAGCGACCGCTTTGCCGCCGCCGCGCTCAGAGCAAGGCTTTGCGCGGTTTCCTGGTACCGCAGAAACCCTGCCAGAGCATCTTCGACCTCCTTTTGCGCCGTAAGCACCGTATTTTGATAGGTGAGCAAAAGCTCCTGGAAACGCGCATCCTGCAAACGCACGTTATTGGTTATCCTTCCGTAGTTGAGAAAGTTCCATTGAACAGACGGGCCGACGCTCATTGTCGTCGCTGCGATGTTGAACATTTCTGAGAGCTTGGTTACTCCATAGGTCGTGGACTGAGGGCCAATAAAACCCCCAAGTGAGAAAGCCGGAAACAAGTCGGCTTTGGCAACCCCGATTTGCGCACACTGAGCTGCGGCCTGAAGTTCGGCGCTGCGAATGTCAGGACGGCGTCTGAGCAGGTCGGCGGGAATCCCGATAGCAACGAAGGGCGGAGGGGCCGGAATCTCCGAGGAGCCGGCGAGTATATCCGACAGGTTATCCGGAGGAATGCCAATGAGCACGCTCAGCGCGTCTTTACTCTGCCTGAGCTGTGCCTCCAGCACGGGAATGGCTGCCTCAGTGTTGAAAAGAATAGTTCTTGCCTGTTCTACGTCACGCTCTGAGGTTGTGCCGCCGTGGAAACGGGCTTCTGCTATCCTGAGGCTTTCCTTCTGGGTTTCCAGGTTTTCCCGCGCGATAGCGAGCCGCTTCTCAAGGGTCCTTATCTGCGTGTAAGCATTAGCCGCATCGGCGGTAAGACTCACGAGGGCGCTGTCATAATCGGCAACGGTTGATTGAAGGGTTGCGTCGGCCGATTCGACTCCTCTTCTGTATTTTCCCCAGAAATCAAGCTCCCAGGCCACGTTCAAGAGGGCTTGGTCCTGCCAGAAAGCGTATTGGACAGGGACATGTTCTGCAGTAGACGCCGTCGCTGTGGAAGAATATGCGCTGGCTCTGTTGTACGTCATCGACGGGTTAAGCTGCTGAGTTTGAGGGTAAAGTTTGCCCACGGAGATGCCCAACTGGGCCCGGGCCTCCAGAACTCTGACAGCGGCAATTTTTAACGAAAGATTTTCACGATAGGCCCTGTCAATTACGCGGTTAAGAGCTGGATCGCCGAAAGCTTCCCACCAGGCGCGATAGTTCGCCGGCTCCTTTTTCACACGCTCATCAGCGGCTTCCAGCCAGTTCGATGAAACTGGAGCCGCCGCGGGTTTGAAATCCGGCCCAACCTTGAGGCAGCCCGCCATTAATGAGGAAATTGTAACCAGCACAAACGACAGGAGAATTATTTGCCTCTGAGATGTCATAACGTTAGGCTTTAAATCCGAATCGATTGGCGTCAACTGTCCAAAGCGCTGAGCAGGGATTGGCCGGCTATTTTGCGCTGTTTTTGTCCGACGGCTGATCGGAGTTTTCCACAGGCGGCAATAATACAGGGAATTGAATGCAGGACAAGTTAAAAAGGAGACCATCCGATCAATTTTATTGTAACCCAACTTCTTCAACCACGGATGGATGAGTCTGGCGGGGTGGACAGAGGAGCGTAGCGGGGTGGGTCCTTGGATGAGAAAGCAACAAAACGAATCATGGGTTGGACGTTGAAAGCCCAGGAAGATGAACCACGGCCAAACCGCCGGCCAGAGATTCCGATACCCCTTTCATCAGGTGGAATCGCTTAGGCGGAGTAGCCAATTTGCTCTGGTATAAAAATTCAAGCCTTTTTTCAAATCTTCCGATGAGGGTATGAGCGATTATGCGGCTAAATGCATTAGTGCGTCCAAATTCAGGAGGTGATTTCAGATGCGCCGAAAGGTCACTTTGCTTTTTCTCCTTACTTTGGTGTTTTGCTTCTTCTGGAGCGTATTCAAACCGAGCAACAGTTTTGCTCAAATTGGGACGCTAAAGGCGCCCGCTATCGAGGGTGTTCTTCACACAAATGGAATGGAAATCCTTGATGCGCAGGGCAATGAGGTGGTTTTTCGCGGGGTAAATGTCTCGGGAATGGAATGGGGCGCTGGTTCGCCCTGGGGCAAAACCTGCAATGACCCTCAATGGGGGAATCAGTTCGGGTGCTATGGCGTCCCTCCGGAAAGCATGTATGACAATATTGCTTCATGGGGATTCAATATGGTCCGTATTCCCATTTCATGGGCGAATATCGAAAATATACAGGGAGGCCCTTATAACGAGGCCTATTTGGAGGCCCTTGACAACATTGTAGGCGAATTTCAGCAACGAGGCATTGCCGTAATATTCAGCATGCATCAATGGGCTTGGTCTCCCAACTTCTTTGCCACAAAGCCGCAAACCGGTGAAAGAATCCATGGTAATGGCTGGCCGGTTTGGCTTTACCCGTCAACATGGTTCACCACCGATCCCGTTACCGGAAAGAAAAGAGCAATCCATTTGACCAATGGCTATGATGGACAACAGGCGGCGAGCCGTGAATTCTTTTTGAATAACCGAATAGTAAACGGGCAAAAGATACAGGATCGTTTCATTGACGTATGGACCTATATTGCACAACGCTATGCAAGCTATGAGAATGTAATCGGAGCCGATATCATAAATGAGCCTTATCAGAATCAAAAAACTGAGCTGGAGCAACTATATTTGAATACCGGCCGGGCAATCGCCAGTGTTAATCCACAGTTCCTCTTGATTTTTGAAAAAAGCCTGTCCAGCCCAAATACATTGAAGCCTCAGTTTTTCTTGCAGTCGCCAGACTTCCCGGCAGGAAAAGCAGTCTACTCCTCTCACCTGTATGCCGGAACATGGGACCAACCGGGCTTCCCCATAATAGGCAAGGTTGTGCTCAGTCAAGAATTGTCCAAAATTCAACTTTGGAAGGTTCCCCTATGGATTGGGGAATTCCACTGTATCATGCAAGGGAACCTCGTGAATACGAAGCAGACGGGTAAAATGCTTGGCTTCATGAAGAAAGACGGCGCCATGGGGAACGGAGTGACCGATATCTCGTGGTCCTACTGGGCATATCAGAAAGACTCCCAACCGCTTGCTGGCGTCAACGGCGCGGGGCCGATCGACTGGGGTCTGGTAACGGCGCTTCAAGAAGGGTTTTGAGAGACACTCGGGATTAATTGGAAGGGTATAATGCAACAGTGGGCGAGTGCAGGTAACCTTTTGGCATGAAAGAACAGGATATGAGCAAATACATGCAGATCGACATCAGGCTTCTTCCGATTTACGGGCAGGGCGGCTTGAAGGCAGCGTTCCCCAATCTTTTCAATCTGTTGAGTGAGAGCGGCTACGATCTCGTTATCGAGAAGGAGCCGTCGCTGTATGAAATGGTGGAGGTGATGATTAGGATCAAAAACGATCCACACGTCCGCGATGACTCCAAAAAACCAATAATTCGGAAACTTGACGAGTTGATGAAAGTGCGCGACCAGGCCCGTGAATCCCTTCTGGCCCGGCGGCTCAATGAGTTGGATCGGCTTTTATACAAGCTGGAAGACCTGTTCGGAGATCTTTAGGAAAAAACGTGATCTGAATCTTTGTCCATCGAGAGCGGGTGTCGCGGGAAGCGGGGACGCGGAGATGCGGAGACAGAAACAGAACCTTCTCCCCTTCACCGCAGTCCTTCATGCCCCTCCGGGACACCCAAACCCATGAAAAGGCGCGGGACCCTAAATTTCGTCATTCCGGCAGTGCTTTTGAGCCGGAATCCAGTGTCTTTTCGTAGTAGAGGCGGGGAGGTAAAGACCGCCGCCGCGAGGGAGGGACACGGAGACAAGACCCTCGCCGCGTCCCTCCCTGACCTGTCTATGACCAGTCTCCCCATCCGCCTGTTGGCCCTTGCTTTCCTCTCCTTGACCGGACCATGCCCCGCCTCCGTGGTGAAGGCTTCCCCAGGCCGCTTACAATATGGCTCAAAAAGCGGTTTCATTTGGTCTATTTTGTCGGCGGACTTATAATTATTCCTTATCGAGGTCAAGAGATGACCGAAGAGCATTTTTCTCCGCGAGCCGGCGAACGATTTGGTTTCTTGATTCCGGAGAAACATTTTCGATTATCTCCAATACCTCAGCCTGAAATTCCTGGACCGCCCGCATGTCGAAAAGCGCCCGGAAGACTTCGATCTGCAACTTCAGTTGCCCGCGGATCTCGGCCATGACCTTCAAAGCGAGTTCGCGGGGGCCCCTGAACCTGCACCCGGCCTCAGTTCGCTCGGATTGGCGCATACAACTTAGCGAAACTGGACAATCAGACTGCCCAGCGCCGAATCGAAAATTGGCGGGTTCCTGGTTGGACGCCCCATCGCCCCGACTCCAGCGCATGCAAAGGTCAAGCAGCTCATTTGCATCCCGGTTGATCTTCTGCAGTTGATCGACAACGCTAATTTCTCGGTCCACAATCTTCCGGGCAGAGCGGATCGCCACGTCTCTCGACACAGCGATCTTCAGCGCCTTGAGCCTCACGCACACCGTAGACTTGCTCACTCCCAGGTGTCTGGCCATCGCCCTTAAGGATAAACCTTTTCTAACAAGGTGTTTCAATTCAATGTCAGTGAATTTCAATGTTCCCATCCTTGAAACCCTTCTTAGCTGCTAAATCACGAATGGCGGAGGTCTAATTTATTCGCTTTGGTTTTTTCTTCTTTGTTCATTGCTTCAAAACCTCTCGTATGGTAGGCCATAAACAACCCTATGCGACGAGTGATGCATAGCCCGGAAGGCATCCCCGGAAAGGTCTATCGTGCGCGTTGGGCGGTCGCGGGATGCCTGCTCCCCTCCATGACCTGTCCATAACCAGTCTCTACGGTGGATTTCGATTTAACCAGACGGTATTCTACCTCGGGGTGGTTTAGACCTGCCAAACGGCAACGAGAAGCGGCAACCAAAAGCGGCAATAGAAACGGCAACCATAAACGGCAAAAAGCAGAAAAAGCAGTGAATTCGGGTCAAATTGTTAAGTAAATGAAAGAAGTTATAACTTCCACCTCCTTTCGATTTGAAATTACTTGCGCAGAGTGGGGCTGGAATTCGATTTGACCAGCATGATGGATTTTTTGAATCTGTGATGGGACAAGGCCAGAATGAGTAAGGCCAGAGAAGAGATGATGAGTGAGATGGAGATGAGAATGATTGCTGTTTTCATGAAGAGGATGTTTTCGAGCACCTGATTGGGGACGAAGACTTTGGAAATTTTGTCTCCCACGGTGGAAAAGAAGTGCTGGATGTCCAACGGCGGATCACCTCCTTTTTATGCGGGATTTGTTCCTATTCCGGCTCATATGGTGGGAATTATTGAATGAGTTTGGGTTTGGATTCAGGTATTTATATATGTAGGAGGTGGTCTTTAAAGCGGAGTCTGTCTTACGGAAATCCCTGATGGCTCCGGTGGGATTGTGATTTTCGGATCAATTATTGAGTGTTTTGATCCCAGGTTGGTTTTTAACAGTGGCAAGATAGAGAAAGAGAAGATGATCGCAGGACTTGGACCGGGAATTCTCTAAGCCCTGTTTTTAACTTCCTTTGGACCCCTCTCACCAAACGAAAAGCCCTTCCAACTTGCGCTCCCCGCCGGAATAACCAAGGGGACTCGGCATCTGGCTATAGTACTCAAAGTCAAAAGTATTGATGCCGGACGGCCATGCTCCTTTTGGAGTGCCGTCCGGCAACCATCGCTATGAGATGTCTCCTCTTCGCGCTTCTATAAAAATGAAACAGCCTATCATTCCAGCTTCCTCGCAAACTATTTCAGGGAGAAGATGATGCCAACGCCGTCGGTGCCCCCAACTTCGGTCATTCCGTAAAGAGTTGTCCCCGAGAGGATGAGGTTGCCGAGAGGATTAGCCCCGTCCGTCGTCCCGCCCTCGAAGCTGTGCAAGAGAGTTAATTGGCCGGTTTTGGTGTTGAACTCGAAAATCGTGCCCTGGCTGTCCGCGCCCCCTAGTTCGGTCATACCGTAAAGATTTGCCCCCGAGAGGATGAGACTACCGGAAGGATGAGCCCCATCCGTCGTCCCGCCCTCGAAGCTGTGCAACTGCGTCAATTCGAGGTTTTGGGTGTTGATCATGAAAATCAAGCCCTCGTCATTGACGCCCCCTCTATAGGTCATTCCAAATAGATTTGTCCCCGAGAGGATGAGGTTACCGTAAGGATAAGCCCCATCCCCCCAGAAGCTGTGCAAGAGAGTTAATTGGCCGGTTTTGGTGTTGAACTCGAAAATCGTGCCATTGTTATTGGCGCCCCCGGAAGAGGTCATGCCGTAAAGAGTTGTCCCCGAGAGGATGAGGTTACCGTAAGGATGATCCCCGTCCGTCGTCCCGCCCTCGAAGCTGTGCAGGAGCGTCAATGCGCCGGTTTTGGTGTTGAACTCGAAAATCGTGCCGGAATCGTTGGCGCCCCCGTGATAGGTCATTCCGTAAAGATTTGTCCCCGAGAGGATGAGGTTGCCGAGAGGCCAAGCCCCGTCCGTCGTCCCGCCCTCGAAGCTGTGCAGGAGCGTCAATGCGCCGGTTTTGGTGTTGAACTCGAAAATCGTGCCAGACTACCGTTAGGATTAGCCCCGTCCGTCGTCCCGCCCTCGAAACTGTGCAGGAGCGTCAATGCGCCGGTTTTGGTGTTGAACTCGAAAATCGTGCCATTGTTATTGGCGCCCCCCACGAAGGTCATTCCGTAAAGATTTGTCCCCGAGAGGATGAGACTACCGTAATGAGGAACAGCCCCGTCCGCAGGCTTGCCCTGGAAGTTGTGCAGGACATTAAAGGAGTCGGCAGCGGATGCCGACGCCCGGCTCATGCACACGAGGCCAGCGGCCAGGGCCAAAAGTGCAAATCCCCATACAATTTGATTGTTTCTCATGACTCTCGCTCCTTTTGTGTCCTGGTGATCGGTTGCGCTCATTCCGGATATTTGCCCGGACAAACGGTAGGCCGGACTTCGCAGCAACTTGCCTCCGGAGAGTTTTGAGCTGTGAGTCTTCAGTTTTTTTGACTAAACACCAAAAACAGTTCATTCGATGAAATATAGACCGGAATAATGCACCAACTTTTGCGTTCCGCATCCAAATTGAATGTCGGAATCCAATTTCTGCCCGGAAAACCTCTCGTATATTCCGGAACCCCCACCAGCATACAATTTTCCCAATAGAATACGCAACTAAAACGTGCGTGGGACCGGTTTTTTCCATTTTCCAACACACCTCCCCCCAGAGTTGGTTAATTTGTCCCCGCCATTGAAATGATGCTTCCTTCCTACATATATGAATACCCAAGATAACGATCCAATCCACCATTTACTCCCAGCCGGCTGATCTTAACTCAGATCAACATCGTCACCGACGTCATTCAGCCACTGGAGGCCGAGTTATGATTATTCAAGATCCACGAATAAAAACGAAGTGTCCGCAGTGTGGAAGCGAGAATGTGAAATCCAAGTGGTCGTTTACCACCATCGTCGCTTGGCTGGGCAGGATTCTGGGAGTCCCGACGGTTAAGATTTATGAGAAGAGGTGTGTGGAGTGTGGGAATGAGTTTCGGGTGTTTCGGAAATGAGGAGGCGCGTATGATTGCCGAATGGAGGGAACTTAGCGTGGAGATTATCCTCGACAATGCAAAATATCATCACGCCAAGTTGCATGAGGGCTGGCACAATAAAAGCCCAAAAAGGTTTTCGTTGAATTTTCTTCCACCGTACAGTCCTGAGTTGAACCCAATTGAGCGGGTTTGGAAGCTGGTTCGCCGTCTGGCGACCCACAACAAATACTTTTCAGACCTCAAGGAAATTGCAGCCGCTGTTGAGCGTCGGTTTTCCCAGTGGCATTTTCGAAGCGACGCACTGCGGCGTCTTTGCGCAATTAATTAAGTCGCCGCGTATAAAACCTGATTGGGGACGAAATTTTCGGAAATCTTGTCTCCCACGGTGGAAAAGAAGTGCTGGATGTCCAACGGATCACCTCCTTTCAAAAGATTTGAGTTTTACCTCTTTTCTGGCTCGGTATTGCGTAGGGAAACACAATGAGAATAGTGGTCATGAATTTATATATGTAAAAAGGGGTCCATAAAACGAGGTCGGAGGTCCCTGATGGCTCCCGAGGGATTTCGATGCTCGGATCATGTATTGAGCATTTTGATCCCAGGCAGATTTTTAACAAGTTGGCAAGCTGTATGTTGAGTTGCGGGAATTAATTTCCCTGCCGGTGGGATACTCCATGGTTGAGACCATCGGGGAGGTTTCCGGCATGAATTCCACACCGGAAATTAGGTTGATTGCACCCGAAGAAAAGAACTTCATGGAACCTGTCACGCCAATAGCGTTCACCGAAAATGAGGCCATTGATTGTATATCCCATTGACATATACTTCATTAACTTTATAATATTTCCGAAAACAATAACATCTGTTATGGGGGTGACGTTGTGACTTGCGTGAAAACCAGAATTTTTAAAAGCAACCGGAGTCAGGCTGTTCGCCTGCCCAAGGAAGTTGCCTTTCCGGAATCCGTAAAGGACGTTGAAATCACCGCGGTTGGTAACAAACGCATGATTGAACCTGTGGGCCAATCTTGGGATGAGTGGTTCAATGCACCGGGGGTTTCCAGTGATTTCATGATAGAGCGAAAGCAACCGGAAGACCAGCGACGGGAGACCATGGAATGCTGAAATACCTGCTGGCTGCCAATATTATCATCTACACTTTGAAAAACCGTCCTCAGCAGGTGAAAAGGCGCTTTCAGAATCATCACGGCCGGATGTGCATTTCCGCTGTAACCCTGGGGGAATTGGTGTTTGGGGCGGAACATTCACAACAGGTGGAACGGAATCTGGCGGACATCGAGACCATGGTCGCCCGGCTTGAAGTGCTGCCCTTTGACGACAAAGCCGCATATCATTTCGGACAGATACGGGCCGCGCTTTATCGTACGGGTCAGCCCATTGGGCCTTACGATATGATGATAGCCGGTCAAGCCAGGGCGTCAGGTCTGATATTGGTGACAAACAATAAAATAGAATTTGAGCGAGTGCCGGGACTGGTGCTCGAAGACTGGAGCCAAGCGTAAAGCGTTGATGAGATGCGGAAAAGCCGCGCAGGAAGCTCAGGGCCTGCATTCAGATCGGGTTTTGATCACCTCTATAAGCTTGTTTCTCGACGTGGCGCTCTTCCCCAAGTGAATACTCCATGATTGAGACCAAGTTGCGTTCAATAACGTGCAAGAAGCGAGCATACGATAGTAGTATAGCCCCTATGATTGTGCAATCTGGCGTGTCCAGGTAGAGTGAGACGAAACAATCTGGCCCCTGGGGGTTCGCAACCTGGAAGGAGCCCGTAGGGCGACTGGAAGGTTGCGAACC